>DASXIR010000384.1:0-5382 GCA_036497895.1 Vicinamibacterales bacterium
GCCGAAATTTTCGCGGCGCTGAGCAACGTCGATCAATTCATCGTCGGAAACGAACGACCGGTGGCGGCGCCCGCGATCGCCGACGTCGCGCCAGTGCGCCACGTCGAGTTCTTCGCGCCGACCGGCCTTGCCGGATACCGCTGGCCGCGTATCGAAGGAATCACGGCGGAGGTGGTTGAACGCCGCGAACACAAGAACGGCGTGACCGCGACACCGGCGCCAGTCGTCGTTGCTGCGGCTGCCGCTGCTGCCGTCACTCCGCGGACGGCCCGGCCCGCAGCGAAAGCCGAGACCCACAAGGCCGATCGGCCGGAGTGGTCGGAGCTGATCGCGTCGCTGCGCCAGGATATCGAACGGCTGCGCGGCGCCAATCAGGCGCCGGTTGCAGTGCCGGTCGCCGCCCGACCCACGCAGCCGGCGCCGCCTCTCCCCAATCCGCCGAGCACGGAACCCGCCGCCGCCAAGCCTAAGGCGCGGGGCCGGAAACCGATCCAGGACGAGTGGGGCTTCTTTGATCCGGAACAGTGCGGCTTCGCCGCGCTGGTCGCCAAGCTCAGTGAGATCACCGACAGCAACGAAGAAACGGAACTGCACGCGCACTGATCACTTTCTTCCGAAGACTGCCGGTGATGGTTCTCGATCACGTTTTTCGTTCATCGATTCAACTGGTTCAGCGGACGTCACTTACCAGGAACGGCCCTCTCGCGCGACTACGGAATTCGTCGCTGGCACACCAGGTGCACATCGAAGAGGACAGCATGACGCGACATCCGTGGACTCGAATCGCCTCGCGCCTGCGCGACGCCGCAGGTTCTCAGATGGTCGAAGCGGCGATCATCACACCGCTGCTGCTGCTCCTGACCTTCGCGATCATGGACTTCGGCGGCCTGTTCTACACGTGGCTGGCGCTCGAAAACGGTGTCAGTCAGGCCTCCCGCTTCGGCATCACCGGCAACACGATGGACGACCCGTCGAATCCCGGCACGCCGCTTGGGCGAACTGATTCGATCATGCTGGCGATGCGCCAGGCCACACCGACACTGACGATCGACGACAGCGCGTTCTCGTTTGCCCACCAGCCGATCGGCGGCTCGTGGACCGCGGGCACGGGCGGACCGGGAGACGTCGAGAAAGTGACCGTCGATTACGTCTGGGTCTTTTACGACCCGCTGTTGAGACCGTTCTTCCCCGGTGGCCAACTGGCGATCGAGGTCGCATCGTCAATGAAGAACGAAAACAAATTCCAATGAACATGCGAATTCCGCGGCGTCGCGATCTGTCGTCGGCGAGCGGCCAGAGCATGATCGAATTTGCTCTGGTACTGCCGCTGCTGTTGCTGCTGGTACTCGGTGTCGTCGAGCTCAGTTACGCGCTGCTCGACCAGCACGTCGTCACCAAACTGACGAGAGAGGGATCGAACCTGATCTCGCGCGACGTCAGCCTGCAGGATGCGGCGACGGCGATGGCGACGATGAGCACGCCACCGGTCAAGTTTCCGGGCGGCGCCACCATTATCTTCTCGGTGGTCAAGAAGGGCACGACCACCGGCACGAGCAATTTCAACCAGAACATCCTGTATCAGCGTTACTCGTACGGGTCGCTCGCCGCCACCAGCCAGCTCACGACCGCTGGCGCCGGATCGTTTGGCAGCGGACCCGACTTCATCGCCAACAATTCCGACAACGACACGAGCCTGCAGGTCACCAACCTTCCAAGCGGTCTGCTCGCGCCCGGAGGAATCGTCTACGTGACCGAAATCTACACCTCTCATACGCTGCTGACACCGCTCGACGGCCTTGGCGTGACCGTGCCCGCCACGCTCTATTCAATTGCGTATTTCTAGCGTCCACTGCGTATGTCTCACGCTGGGAAGGCTCTCGATATGAACAAACTGAAACCGTCGTCATCTAGCCACAAGGGCTTCGCCCTTGTGTATATGGCAGTCGTGCTGACCGCCCTCCTGCTTTTCACCGGTCTGGCCGTCGACAGCGGTCGCGCCTACGTCGTCCAGGGCCAGTTGAGCAAGGCGGTAGACGGCGCGGCGCTGGCGGCCGCCCGCAGTATCAATAGCGGCGATCCCCAGGGCGAAGCGACGCGCATTTTCAAGGCGAATTTCCCCACCGGCTACCTGGGGACGCTGCCCACTCCGGATCCGACCGCCGACCCCAACTTCTACTCGTCGGCGGTGAATGTAACCAGCGGCGTCAACGTGGTCACCGTGAATGCGACCGCAGTGCTTCCGACCGCCCTGATGCGGCTCGCCGATCTGAATCAAGTGACGGTGGCGGCCACGGGTCAGGCGACGCGCCGCATGGTCGATCTCTCACTGGTGTTGGACGTCTCGAGCTCGATCGGCTCCAAATGGCCAACCGTCAGGGACGCGGCGCGATCGTTCATCGACTCCTTCGATGCGCTGCACGATCGCGTCTCGCTGCTGACCTTCAGCAACGGCGCGACCGTTCTCGATCCGATGCCGGCGACGCGAGGATTTGACAAGACCAAGCTCGAAAGTGATGTGCCGGATATCCTGCCCGGCGGCAGCACGCTCATGGTCGAAGGCCTGTATCGCGGGTGGGACGAACTGCGAACGGTTCCGGGCGGCACGCAGTCGGGTCTGCGGATCATCGTACTCTTCACCGACGGCGCGTCCAACGGCGTTCCAGGCGCCTACGACGCCTCGGGCCTGGCGAAGTCGCTGCGATCGTGGGACTTTCCGAAGAACGCGATCGATCCGGACAGCCAGACCTGGGACAGCCCGCACATCGATGGTTTGTACGACACCCAGTCCGGTGTTGCGAGTCCTTCGATAACTTTGACGGTGCCCTGGAACGCCACGACGACGTTGGCGACGGCTCCTTACCTGCCGGTCGCGACGTGGCACACGCATTCGCGGAGTTCGGGTATCCCAACGTCATTCCCGCTGCAGACGAACGCGCTGACGGTCAACGGATTGAGCCAGCAGACAGTTCGCGGGCTGCGGCACTTCAACGCGGGAGTTGGAAAATTCCCCGCTGAAGTCTTCAACATCAACAACGCCGCGCGCAATGTTCTCGAGATTATCGGAAATGCCGCCCGGAGCGACGCCGGTGGCGACTACCAGATTCGCATCTACACGATCGGCATGAGCTACCTGCTTCGAGACTTGCTCGGTACGATGCCGGAGATGCCGGAAGACATTCTGAAGCGCGTTTCGAACGACGCGTCATCGCCCGACTTCAACTCGGCACAGCTCCAGGGCCAGTACTTCTATGCGCCGACAGCTGCGGACGTGGCGCCGGCGTTCCAGGGCATCCAGAACCAAATTCTGCGCCTGAGCAAGTAGCCGGTGAGTACGAGGATAGCGACCATCGCACCGACCGAGAACTGAAGTCTCACGAGCGCGGGCAGGCCGCCTAGCAGCGGCGCCACGAACAGCAACACCGCCAGACGCGGCATCAGCGCGACGCCGGATTCGACCGGCGTCGCCGCCTGAACGCCCGCACCGTTCTCGACGATCCAGTTTCCCAGCAGCGCGCAGACCGGTGCCAGCAACAGCAGGTCGTATGCGTTCACGTGCGGATTGACCAGAATCAACGCGATCACCATCGCCGCCAGCCGCAGATCGAGCGACCCGCCGCTTCGCCAGATCCTGGTGGCGAGCCACACACTCGCCAGCGCCGCAGCCACGAATGCCGCAAGCGAGACCGGCGTCGAGGCGAAGACGGCCTGGAAATAGCCGCGCAACGAGTCGCCGGGTTTAGGTTCGAGCAGTGCCGCGATCCGCGGCAGGGTAATCAGTACACCGGCGTACGTCCGCATCAGCGACGACCCGACAACCGCCCACGTCAACGCGACCTGAGCCGCAGCCGACGCGACGATTCCGGCGACGATGCGCCACTCGCCGGCACACAGGAAGAGCCCGCCGGCGACGAGCGCCCAATGCGGCTTGAACACCAGTAAGCCCAGCGCCAGACCCGCGGCAAAACGGCGCTCGCGTCTCAGCGCGGCCAGGGCCGCAACCACGCACAGCAGTGAGAGCCACGCTGTTTGTCCGTGCAACACCGCAGTGAACATCCCTGGAAACGCAGCGCACGCTGCCACGAACGCCTTGCGATAGGGGTGAAGCGCAGTCGCGTCCCTCCAGAGCAGCCAGCAGCACATGACGTAGAGCACGCCGCCGATCGCCAGCCACGCCATCAACGCCGCGGTGTAACTCCACGCTGAGAGCGGCGCAAACAGCAACGCCAGCTGCGGACTCTCCACCGGAACGAAGATCACTTCGCTGGAGGCCGGCGCGATCGCGCGCGCACGCTCGTACTGCGCGCCCGCGTCGTACAGCTCGCTCCAGCGGCCCTGGCGTGCGATCGATCCGATGACGTAGAAATGCAGGAAGTCCGTGCCCTTGACCTTGCCAAGCCGATCCATCGGGCCGGCGACCGAGAAGTCGAGCGCGACGATCGCCCAGAGACAGATCGCCCCGACTGTCGCGTAGCCGCGGACGCGCCTGGCCGTGATCACCAATCCTGTCGCCGCAACCCACGTGCCACGGCGATGCGAGGCAATCTAGTCACTGGTGCGCATCGGTGCCTTGGCTGCACGACGAACCTGTAATCGACATTACAAACGTGGCACTTCAATTGCCGCCTCATCAACCGTCGTCTTTGTCGTGCACGAAATCCGCCACTTTTCGCATTCTCGACGACAGCGGTGGCATTTTCTGCGGGGCGAGACGCTCGAGCGATGAAGATTCTGCGAGCCAGTCAACTCACGACCGGCGGTTACGTCCAGGTACGCGGCAGTCGCTGGCGCGTCGCGAACGTGCGGACCTACGAGGATTGCGCGGTCGTGACACTGACCGGAACGACCGCTCCGAATGCCGGTCTGGAACGTCGCATTCTCACGCCATTCGACGTGGTCGAGGACATCCCCAGGAACCGCGGCTCGAGGGTGGTTGGACCTCGCCGCTGGCGCCGCGCCCTTCGGGCGCTCGTAGCGGGCAACACACCACCCGGCGGACTCCGCGCCGCCGCCGATGCGCGCATCGACATGCTGCCGTTTCAGCTCGAGCCGGTCCTCGCCGTTCTTCGCGGTCTGGGCACCCGTCTGCTGCTCGCCGACGAGGTCGGCCTCGGCAAGACGATTCAGGCCGGTTTGATCGCCTCTGAATTGCGCGCCCGGGGCGCTGTCGATCGGATTCTCGTGTTGGCGCCGGCCGGTCTTTGCGAGCAATGGTCACACGAGCTGAAGGAGCGCTTCGCACTCGACACGCCCAGCGTCGATGCCCGCAGCTTGCGGCGCCTCGCCGCGGAGCTGCCGATCGGAATCAATCCGTGGTCCACACTCGCGGGGGCGATCGCGTCGGTCGACTACGTCAAGCGGCCGGAGGTGCTGCCCGCGGCTGCC
>DASXIR010000385.1:0-13207 GCA_036497895.1 Vicinamibacterales bacterium
GACGCATGCACATGCTGTGGCAGCACAGTAACGTCGAGTGCCGCGCCGGTCGCGGTGGTCGGCGCTGGAGCCGATCCGGGCGGCGCCGCTGCCACAGCTTTCGGGACCACTCTGGAGGGTGCGGGCACCGGTTTCCCGGCGGTAGCCGAGGCCGTCGGATCTTTCACCACAACGATGGTGAAGCCGGCGCCGAAGCCCTGCGCCGTCGCTTCGATGCGCGCCACGCCTGGCCGTATGAAATGCAATTCAACCTGCGCTGTTTTCTGTCCGGTCGAGAACGCCGTCGTCGCGGCGTCGCTGAGATCGGAGCGCAGCGAAACAGTGATCGGTTGAGTCGCGCCGACCAGGGCATCGGAGAAATTCTTCAGCGCGACAGTGACCGTCGCGGTGCCGCCCACCGTGACCTCGGTCTTCGACGCTGTCAGTCCAAGGCTGAGCGGAATCGCCGCGGCTTGCCCGCGCGCCTCGGGCGTCGCGATACACATCAGGAGCAGCGCGAGGACCAAGATCGAACATGCACGATCGCGCCTCATGTGGCGAGATGATACCTGCTTCTCGAATGGCACACATCGCCATCGCAGGACATTCGGGCGAACGCGCCGGTGGCAGCCCTCTCAGGACGATATTGTCCGTCAAGAACAGCGCTGACGGGCAAACGGCTGAGATAGGGCGGTGGCACCTCGCGTGCACCGGCGACAACAGGAGTAACCGCATGCCCACTAAGAATGTCGACGAGAAGGACCAACTGTCGAGCGACGCGGCCATCGCCAAGATTCGAACGCTGTTGCCGCAATTCAAGAGCGCGATGCTGGTCACGCACACGTCCACAGGTGAACTGCACGTACGCCCGATGGGATTGCAGGGCGACGGCTCGACTTTCGGCGGCGTCCTCTGGTTCTTCGTGGACGACCGCAGTCGAAAGGTATCCGAATCGGCCGGTGGCGCGCCGGTTTCGGTCATCTGTCAAAGCGACGAGCACAGCGCATACCTTCACCTCACCGGGACGGCGACGGCGGTCTACGACCGGGTGAAAATGCGCGAGCTGTACTCGCCGATCGTCAAGACCTGGTTTCCGCGCGGGTTGGAGGATCCGCACCTGACCCTGATCAGGTTCGAAGCAACCGGCGGCGAGTACTGGGCAAGTCCTGGCGGCGCGTTGCAAGTGGCGGCGGCGTTCGCGTTCTCGCTCCTGACCGGTCATCCTGGGAAGGGTGGGGAAGCGGGCAGCCTCCATCTCTAGCGCATCGGGGCCTTGTGATGGGGCGGACCCGCGTGCCCGCCCTCGTTTTAGCTCACCAATCCAGCACAATACCGGCGATGTCCATTTGGGGGGCGGCCGTTCGACCAGTATGCGAAGGTCGATATCGACCGTTTTTCGAGGAGAAGTGCCGATGCGATTCATGATCATTCGAAAAGCTGACCGGAACACCGAGGCGGGCGTCATGCCGGGCGAGCCGCTGCTGGCCGCGATGATGAACTACAACCAGGAGATGCTGAAAGCCGGCGTCTTCGTGACCGGCGAAGGCTTGCGGCCCAGTTCGAGCGGCGTGCGCATCAAGTTCGCCGGTGGCAAACCCACGGTCACCGACGGCCCGTTCGCCGAGACCAAGGAATTGATCGCCGGTTTCACGATGATTCAGGTCAAATCGCGCGATGAAGCGATCGCCTGGCTGAAGAAGTGGCCGCGTGAGGACGGCGACGTCGAGCTGGAGTTGCGGCAGGTGTTCGATGCCGATGACTTCGGCGACGCGCTCACACCGGAGTTGCGCGAGCAGGAGCAGCGAATGCGCGCGCAAACGTCGGGAAAGTCCTGACCGATGCCGACGGTAACATCGAAGGACGGAACGCCGATCGCCTTCGATCGGATCGGCGCAGGACCTGCGGTCATCGTTCGATGGCGCGCTGTGCTATCGGGCCTCGGGACCGACGCCGGTGGCCAGGCTGTTGGCGGAACTGTGCGTTTGACGAATCTTATCGCGACGCGGTTACGCTGTCTGTGACCAGGTCCCGATCAGCTCCGCCGTAGGCGACGAGTTGTGGTCGCGACTCTGGATGATTTCCTTCAGGCGGCGGACGTCCCACGTTTCGAAGGCGACGCCTGTCCGGTACACGGGTTGGTTATCCCTGGGCTCGGCCTCGAGCTGCACCCAACGAACACGCGCAATCGCCGTGAACGACAAGTGATCCTGCGGCCAGCCAATCTTCACGATCACTGGCTGATCGCGCTCGAGCCGAAGCGGCCCCCGAATCTGTGCGCCGGTCAGCGATACGTTGATCAGCGCGACATGGCGTCCGTCGATGACGACGTGATAACCGGATCCGAGCATGCCGGTGCGCGCGGCGCGGGGACGTTCGAATCTTCGGGTTGTGGGGAATTGCGATTTCGGCTGCGCGTCGCGGAAGAAACGATTCACGTTCGATTCGCAGAGCGATTCCTGCAACGACAGCACCGCGTGCGTGGGTGCCGGCGCTGGCGGCGGACGCCGCTCGACCGGCTGCAGCGGCTCGCCGCGAAGGTGTCGCAGCGCGTTGTCGAGTGCGTGCACCGAGCCGGCGTCCAGATCCACGAAGCGGACAGCGAATCCGAATTCGTCGCGGGAATACACCGTTTCCGCGTTGAGGGTGATCGGGCCGACATCCGGAATCACGATCTGCATCGCGAAGCGCGTGCCGGGAGTCTGTCCGTGCATCGAAATGACGAAGCAGCCGCCGCGGCTCAGGTCGAAAATTCGTAAAGGGGTTTCGATCGCGCCGACGCGGCATCCATCGAATGGACCCACGATGCGTTCATGTTGCCGGCGATTGCTTCCGGCTTTGGCGTGTGACTGCCCCGACACCGAGGTGTCGATCATGGCTAGCCTCTCAACTTCGTGATCATCATCAAGGACATCGGCCCTCGGGGACTATACTTAAAAGTCCTTTAAATGTCCATAGAGTCATCTTAATCAGTGGGAGCCTCAGCCCGACCGCGCGGCCGAGGCGACCACCGAAGCCAAAGGGATTGAGGTATTTAGGCCTGATCGAACAGCTTCAGCGCGAGCGTGCCGTGGGTAGCGGCCGCGCCAGCTCTGAGCGCCGCGGAGAGGAACACCGCCTCCGCCACTTCTTCCCGCGTGGCGCCCGCGCGCTTCGCCTTGCGGGTGTGAACGTCGAGGCAATAGGGACACTGCGTCGTGCAGGCGATGGCGATGGCCATCAGTTCACGGTACTTCCGGGGAATCGCGCCCCCTTCTTTTCCAATAATCGAATCGAGGGCGACGAATCCGTTGAATTCGTCCGGTGCGAGTTTCTTCAGTTCGGGCAGCAGCTTCAGATCTTCCGGATCATGATAGTGGCTCAATGGAGTCCTCCGACCGGGATTGTACCCGCGAAGTTCGCTCGGCGTTGGTCGCGCTCGCAGGCAGCCGGCTCAGACCGGCGTGCCGTTGATGATGCGGAGGTACGCCCGCCACGGGCCGACCTCGTCCGAGTATTGCCGCGCGAGCACGCGCGAGACCTGGACGATGTGATCGAGATCGTGGGCCACCCAGGTAGCGAGCAGTTGCCGTAACGTCACGGCACCGAAAGCCGGATGACGTCCGACCCGATCGAGATCCGTTTCGGTGAGTCGGAGCGCGGCCAGTTCGTGGAGGTTTGCCGCCCGCAGCCGCGCGAACTCGTCGAGCAGGTCGGGAAATGTACGGCCAGCGGACGCAGTGAACTGCGCGGCGCGGTCGAACGGTTCGAACACTCGTGTCTCGCCGTCTTTCAGAATCATTCGTGTCCGCTGCATCCAGTCACGCCGCTCACCGTGGATGAGGTGGCCCAGGACGTCGAAGGGGCTCCACGTCTCGCCGCCCTCGTGAGCGTTGATCCAGGAATCAGGCAGTCCGCGCAGCAACGCATCCAGCGTCACTGGCGTTCTGGAAAGAATGCCGCTGGCTTCTTCGAGCACGAAGCCCCGTCTCGTACGATCGACCGCTTGGTTCATGCCCCAGCTTCTCACGTCTTCGATGAAAACGATTAGACTGTCGCGTCGGCAGGAGCACGTCCTCTTATGAAACGGATTCTCGTCATCACCGCGTTGTTGGCGATCGGCATCGCAGCGACAGCGCGGGCTCAAGCGCCGATTGACTGGAAGGCAATCGAAGTCGAAACGTTGCAGCACTTCCAGGCGCTGGTGCGCATCGACACCAGCAATCCACCGGGCAACGAAACGCGGGCGGTCGAATATTTGAAGCAGGTCCTCGACAAAGAGGGCATCCCGTATCAGGTCTTTGCAGTTGACGCGAGCCGCGCAAACCTGGTTGTTCGCATCAAGGGCAACGGCAGGAAGAAGCCGATCCTGGTGATGGGACACACCGACGTCGTGACCGTCGACCCGAAGAAGTGGATCGACCACGGTCCGTTCAGTGCCGATGTGGCGGGCGGGTACGTCTATGGCCGCGGCACCATTGACGACAAGGACAACCTGGTTGCCAGTCTGATGCTGGTGCTGACGCTGAAGCGATCGGGGGACCCGCTCGATCGCGACGTGATCTTCCTCGCCGAATCCGGTGAGGAAGGTTCGCCAGAGGTCGGCGCCCAGTACATGATCGATCATCACTTCGAGGCGATCGACGCCGAGTACTGCCTGGCGGAAGGCGGCGGACCGGGCCGGACCAACGGCAAGTACACCAGCGCCAATATCAGCACGACCGAAAAGGAACCGCGTGCCGTCGAGATCATCGCCCACGGACCGGCGGGCCACGGATCGGTGCCGCGCCGCAGCAATGTGGTCGCCCATCTGTCGCAGTCGGTCGCCAGGATCGTCGACTGGACACCGCCGCTCCGGATCAACGAGACCACCGGCTCCTATTTTCGCAAGCTCGCCGCGTCCGCCGATTCTCCCGCGGCCGCCAAGCGCTATCGTGACGTGCTGAGCCCTGATCCCAAAGTGTCGGGTCCCGCCGCCGAGTGGATGCTCGACCACGAGCCCGAACACTGGTCGATGCTGCACACGTCAGTCGTGCCGACGATTCTCACGGCGGGGTACCGCTACAACGTCATTCCGTCGGAAGCCAAGGCGACGCTCGACGTGCGGCTGCATCCGGACGAGGACCAGGCGAAGTTCCTCGATCAGATCCGCACGGTCATCAACGATCCAAGCATCGAGGTCCGCTGGGCCCGCGATCGATATCGTCCGGCCGGCGCCTCGCGCCTCGACACCGAACTCTTCGCCGCCATCGAAGCCGAGACCCGGAAGATGTACGGCGTGGACGTGCTGCCGACCATGAGCACGGGGGCCAGCGACAAGGCACAGATTCGATCGAAAGGGGTGCAGTGCTACGGCATCGGGCCGGCCGTGGACTTCGAAGACGGCGGCAAGGGATTCGGCGCGCACAGCGATCAGGAGCGCATTCTCGAGACGGAGCTGCACCGCTTCGTGCGGTTCCAGTACGACCTGGTGATGGACGTGGCGCGGGCGAAGTGATTTGCGCCAGTCACCTCCGCGCGAAAGATCCTAGCGGACGCCGATCGCGCGTGGCCTCCGGATGTAGACCGCGATCAGGATGGTAATCAGCAGGCCTGCCAGGCTGACCGCCAGCGCGTGATCGACAGAGACGATCCCGAGCAGGAAGGCTTCCGAAAGCGAGGTGAAGGCGATCGCCGCGCCGAGGATGACAATCGCGACAACTCCCCATCCAAGTCCCATCCACACACCGATCGCCGCGAGCACGCCCGCGACTGCCTGCAGTCCGAAGCCCACGATCATCAGCGGCATCGGCGGCCCGACGAGGAGTCCAGGCAGAAACGACGCGATGTAGATGCCATACAACCCCAGCCCGACGGCGATTCCGGCGACGATTGGACCACGATTCATTCGAGCCTCCAGCCTCATGCATTCAACTCCGGTGCCAGTCAAGTCAACGGCAACGCGCTAAGGCTGACGCGGCTGAGCCGGCACTCTGACCGACGGACCGACGTCGCGTTTGTATAGACTGCGGGATATGAGCAGCGCGACCGACCCTGACCCGCTGGGTTCGCGGATCGCTGCCACGCCGATTGGCGTGTCATGAAGCCGGTGAATCACAGCCAGAACGACGCGCCTGTGGACGGAGGCGTCCTGAAGGCCACGGCGGTCGAGTCAGGCAAGCCGAGCGACGTTTCCGGCGCGCAGCCGCCGCTCGAGATCGACGGCGCCGACGAGGGCCGCCGCCACACCACCGCAGCGGGCCTCTATGCGATCTACGAGACCGGTTACTTCGGTCTCAAGAAGATGGGCGCTGCCCGCGGCCTCCGGACCCTGTTGAAGGTGAACCAGAAAGACGGGTTCGACTGTCCCAGCTGCGCGTGGCCCGATCCCGATGGCGACCGCCACATCGCCAAGTTCTGCGAGAACGGCGCCAAAGCCGTGGCGTCGGAAGCCACCACGGCCCGTCTGACGCCGGAAGTGTTCGCGCGTCATTCGATTTCGAGCCTGCTCGCACGTCCTGACGTGTGGCTCGATGAACTGGGCCGCATCACGCACCCGATGCTCCGTCGGCCCAACGCCGACCATTACGAGTCGGTTTCCTGGGAGGATGCGTTCGGCATCGTGGCCGAGGAGCTTCAGGCGCTGGAATCGCCGGACGCGGCCTGCTTCTACACCTCGGGACGCGCCAGCAACGAAGCCGCGTTTCTCTACGGCCTGTTCGCGCGTCAGTTCGGGACCAACAATCTGCCTGACTGCTCGAACATGTGCCACGAGTCGAGTGGCAACGGCATGAACGCGGTCATCGGCTTCGGGAAGGCGACCGTCAGAATCGAGGACTTCGCCGAGGCCGACGCGATCTTCGTCATCGGCCAGAACCCCGGGACCTGTCATCCGCGCATGCTGACCGAGTTGCAGAAAGCGGCGCGCAACGGCTGCCGCATCGTCAGCGTCAACCCGTTGAAGGAGCCGGGTCTGATGCGGTTCCGCAATCCTCAGGAGCCGCTCAACCTTCTGCTTCCCGGCACCAAAATGGCGTCGCTGTTCCTGCCGGTCCGAATCAACGGCGATGTCGCGGTGTTGAAGGGCATCATGAAGGAGATGCTCGAAGAGGACGAGCGCAGGGGTGGAGGAGTGCTGAATCGCGATTTCATTGCGGAGCACACCGAAGGCTTCGAGGCATTTGCCGACGACATCCGCTGCGAGTCCTGGGACCGCATCGTCGAGCAGAGCGGAATCCCGCGCGACCTCATCCGTCAGGCGGCCGAGATCGCGATCGCATCGGAGCGCATGATCTGCTCGTGGGCGATGGGAGTCACTCAACACAAGAACGGCGTCGCCAACGTCCAGAGCATCGTCAACTTCGCGCTGCTCAGAGGTCATATCGGCCGGCGCGGAGCCGGTGTCTGTCCGGTGCGCGGTCACAGCAACGTTCAGGGCGATCGGACGATGGGGATTTGGGAAAAAATGAGTCCCGAGTTCATGAAGGCGATCGGCGCCGAATTTCAGTTCACGCCGCCGCCCGCACATGGCTTTGACACCGTGCAGAGCATCAAGGCAATGCACGACGGGCGGCTCAAGGTGTTCATCGGGCTCGGCGGCAATTTCCTCGCCGCGACGCCCGACACCAACTACACCGCCGAAGCGATGAGCCGCTGCCGGCTGACCGTTCAGATCTCGACCAAGCTCAATCGCGGCCATTTGATCACTGGACGACAGGCACTGATTCTGCCGTGCCTTGGACGAACTGAACGGGACATCCAGGCCGCCGGTCCGCAGTTTGTCACTGTCGAGGACACCACCGGAGTCGTCCACATGTCGCGAGGCGCGCTCGAACCGGCATCCACGCATCTGCGCAGCGAGCCCGCCATTGTCGCGGGCCTCGCCGAAACCGTGCTGGGCCAACGGTCGACCGTGAAGTGGCGCGAACTGATCCAGGACTACGACCGAATCCGCACCCACATCGAGCATGTCGTGCCAGGGTTCGCGCAGTACAACCAGCGAGTTCGTCAACCGGGTGGATTCTATTTGCCGAACGCGCCGCACGAAGGCCGATTTCAAACGCCGTCCAAACGCGCAAAGTTTTCTGTCCACCCGATTCCGGTGCACAATCTCGCACCGGGCCAGCTGCTGTTGACGACACTGAGGAGCCACGATCAGTTCAATACGACGATCTACAGCGAGAACGATCGGTATCGTGGCATCTCGAATGGCCGGCGGGTGGTGTTCCTGAATGCGGACGACATCGCGGGGCGAGGCCTGGCGAAGGATCAATGGGTGGATCTGGTCAGCCATTTCGAAGGCGAAATACGACGCGCCGAGCGATTCAAGGTTGTGCCTTACGATATTCCGGTCGGTTCGGCTGCCGCCTACTACCCTGAGACGAACGTCCTGGTGGCGATCGGCAGCGTGGCAGATGGTAGTAACCAGCCGGCGTCAAAATCGGTGATCATCTCACTCGAGCCGTCGGTCGCGCACCCCGTCGCCGGCTGAAACGTTTCACCGCTCGCTGCACTAGCTAGGAGGCAACGTGAACAGGACCACTCTCGCTTTCGTGCTCGCTTCAAGCTGCGTCGCTGCATGTTCGCAGCCGGCGCCGCCTCAATCAGCCGCGACCGGCGCGGCGCCGGCCCAGGCCGCGCCGGAGACCGCCGCGGTCCCGGGTCAGGCCCCACCGCCCGCACCGGCTGCGACCGCACCGGTGACGACGCCTCCACCACAGGCAGTCGCGACGCGCCCGGCCCAGTCCCCTCCGGTGACTGCTGCTCCCGCGGCCCAAGCTCCCGCCCCAGCGCCGCCAGCAGCGGCGCCGCCGGCCGAACCGCCACCACCGCCGGCGCCGAAGTTTCGGGAGGTGACGATTCCTGCCGGTACGACCCTCCACGTAACCGTGCTGAGTTCGCTCGCTTCCGACACAAGCCACGTCGAGGATCAGGTCAAGGGTTCGATTGCGAAATCGGTCGTCGTCTCCGGAGCCACGGCGCTACCCACGGGAACGCAGTTGATCGGTTCGGTCACCTCTGCCGAGGAGTCGGGGCGGGTCAAGGGACGCGCAGAGATCGCGTTTCGTTTCGACCACATGGTCATCGACGGCGAGAGTGTCCGCATCAAGACCGCAACGGTCCATCGTCAGGCCGCGGCTGATACCAAGTCGGACGTGAAGAAAGGCGGCCTCGGCGCCGGCCTGGGAGCCATTGTCGGTGGTGTCATCGGCGGCGGAAAAGGCGCTGCGATCGGAGCGGTCGCGGGCGGCGCCGGCACCGTGATGGCGACCAAAGGCGAGGAAGTCGAGATTCCCGCCGGCACCGCCGTATCGGTGTTGTTGCAGGATCCGCTGACGGTCACCGTTCCGATCAAGTAAGCCAGAGCCGGAGGGAGCGCTGCGTGTCCACGGTGAACATCGCGAAGTCTGACATCCCACTCTGGTCCGGCTCCGATGGTGCGCTCGTACTCGACGTCAGCGGAGATCTGACCAAGGGATTGTTGCCGGGCGCCAATCCCATCGTGAACGCCAGTTTCACTGTCGATGGCAACCACGACATCGCGCTGGTTTCGCAGGGAACGGTCGGGATCGGCGTCCACGCCGGTGCGACCGTTCGCATCGTGCCGATCTTCCTGGAGAACCAGGGCGCAGGCGCAGATCTCGTCACCCGCTTCTCGCTCGCGGACACGCTGACGACGAGCAACGTGCTGCTCGCGCTCGAAGTCGGCGGCACCGGTCAGATCTCAGCGCAGGGTGCCTTCAATCAAAACGTGCTCGCGGTCAACGCGACGCTCGAGGCCGGCACCGACGCCACCTACGTTGTCGTCCGATCGTTTGCACGGACGCCGACCACCCTTGGCGAGATGTTGTTCGGTCTCGCGCGCGGTCTGGCGCTCCCGGGCGGCATTACCATGCCGCCCGCCGCCGGCGATCTGGTCTCGTTCGAGTACGGCGGCGTGCTGAAGTACAGCGTCGGCGCGTCGGCGGGCTACGAGCTCAAGGGCACGAGCTCAATCAGGATCAGCGAGATCGCACTGTCCGAGCACTATTCGCTGAGTGTGATCGGCAAGCTCACGCTGACCGGACAGGTTGCCGGCCGCTTCTCCGTGGATGTCACGCGCGGCTCGCAGGACGGTTTCGCGCGCGTTGTGGTCAAGCGAAGAAGGCTCAAGGAACTGCAGATTGCCGCCGACGTCACGGCTAGCGCGAGCCTGACGACCAGCGGTCTGCCGGCGTCCGGCAAGGAGTTTCTCGGCGCGCTGCTCGGTCTGCAGGCGAGGAACTGGCTGCACCTCGCCGATTCGCTGGTCACGCCGGCCGGCCAGGTCGATACCGTCGACACACTGAAAACAAAACTGGATGGTCTGGCAAGGGACTTCCTCAGTGCGCTGGCTGGAAAAGCGATCGACCAGTTGACGTCCCCACCCGACCTGCAGGCGTTCCAGACGAAGCTCGCCGCCGTCGTGGACAGTTATCGCGAGCTGGATGAACGCGCCATCACGCTGTTCGACCGCTACTTCGATCCGGTGTTCAACCGCGTACAGGACCTGACCGCCAGGCTGAACATCCTCAACCAGATGGACAACTGGGATTCGCTGAGCGGCGAAGTCGATCCGATGCTGTGGAACGTTCTGCGTCAGCTGACCGACGGCGATCCGCTCGGATGGGCGCTCGGATTCATTCCCGGGACCAATGTTCCCAGCATTCCGGAGTTGAAGCGGCGCGTAAACAACACGCTGTCGCTGATTCGCGACACTTCGCATCAGCAGATCCGCGATTTCATCCTGCTGGCCAAGGAGCAGTTCGGCCTCGACCCGTTCTTCCATGTGCTCGCGACCTTGAAGACGCCGGAGGATCTCAAAGCGGTCGCCAACGCCAAGCTGGGTCACTTCGTCGAGCGGCTGGTGGGAAGCGCGATCGGTCAACTGAACGGCAACGCACTGAAGAAAGCGCTCGACGCGGTGAAAGCGGTCGTTGCCGCGCGCGACCAGTTTTTCAACTCGTTCGACACCATCCTCAAAGAGGCGGCCGCCCAGAAGTTCACGCAGGCGCTCCACGGCGCCTACAATTCGTCCTCTGAGCGTGACGCGCTGATCGACATGGAGATTCGTCTCCGTCAGCCGGACGGCTCGCCGAACGCGACCGGCCTTCGTTACATGGAGGCGGCGGGCCGCGGCGATTTTCAGGAAGTGCTTGCCAGTTACCAACCTGATGTCGTCAGGCTTCGCGAAGGGGTGCTGTCGCATCGCGTCAGTTCGCAGACCTCCCTCAGCTTCAACGTCGCCGGCTGGCATCAACAGTTCAACTATCAGGCAATGCACCGGGTCATCGTCGATGCGGAGCAGCAGATCCGCGACACCGGCAACGGGCTGCTGACGGTCTTCACCACCGCTGACATGACCGCCGATTCCGAGCGGCGCAAGCACGGATGCAAGAGCGAACAGGCTGTGATGACCAGCTTCCTGCTGCGTGTGCTTGGCGAGACCAGGGTGTCCGATTCGTCCTTCGACAAGGAGACGGCGCAATACGCCATCGATGTAGTCACCGGAATGTCGGCAAGGTACAGCGTCACCTTCACGGACGAGGACACCTCGTCGGACGAACTCGACGACTACCTGTTGTTTGCGAAAACTCTTGGACTCGATGCGGTCGGTGCCAATCGCGCCGTGCTCGCGCCTTTCCTGGAACTGAAGGACGGCAGCTTCGGCAAAACCAGCTCCGCGTACGACGTACGCTATACCGAACGAGCGATTGCGATGCTGATGGCGGCGCGGCCCCTCAGCAGCGACATCCGTCAGATTCTGCGACGGATCGTGCTCGCGAACTATTTCAGCGACACCCAGCTCCACGACGTCGGCTGGCTCTACGGCAGCGACGATGTGCGCACGTTGTTCGACGACAATCCGAACGCGTTCGTCGAGGCCCAGTCTGTGCTGGACGGCGCGGTGGTGCGGCTGACATCGTCGGTTCCCGGGCTCAAGCCGCCGCCGACCTTCGTCAACAGCCGGCAGGTGCGCGCGGACGTCGCCGTCCTGCTTCGCATCGAGAACGCAACCATCGAGGCGTTCGGCCAGTTGAGCGCGTTGCTGCAGACCACCACCCCCATCAAGACCGCTGACCTCGAGGTCAGGTTGAACGCGTTCGGTAAGGCGCTCGACGCGTTCGACGGATTCGATCACGGCGACAACTCGGTGTTCGCGGTGTTCGACGGCCTCGTCCAGTTGCAGACGGCAGGCGACGCGGCGCGCGCGAGCTCGTTGACGTTCACGTCGGTCAAGAACGGCGCCGATCACACCAAAGTCTTTGCCCGTCCGGAGACGTCGTCGCACGTGACAGGCCTCGTCGGCGCGAATTCGCCCGTCTCGCGCGGCTCCGATGACGCCGTGGTTCGCGCGACCGTTGCCGGTGGTGGCGCGGCGGCTACGACACTCCCGGATCTCGCGCAGCCGATCGTGCGAGCGCAAACAGTGCTCGCGGCGCTGGAACCGGTGGTGAACCCCAACGCCAGCGACGCGATTGCCGCGTTGGCGGCTGCGATCAGAGCCGCTGGCGCCGCGCACACCGCGGCGGCAATCAACAGCGTCATCGCGCAGCTGACGGCCCTCCGGACCGCAGCCGAAGCGGCGGCCGTCAGGACGACGGCGGACGTCGCCGCCAGTCGGGCCACGCGGAGCGAGGCCGAGGCCGCTCAACAAGCTGCCGCAGCGGTTCAGGATCTCGCCGCCGGCCTGACGCGAGCCATCTCGAGCGCCGCGTTGGCGCCGATGGCCAATGTCATGGCGGCGGCGCCAACTGCATGAACGATCTACAAAACCTGACGTGCAGCGCGATCGTCAACGTCTTCGAGACCGGCCGGGTGCGCGGCGACTATGGCGCGATCGCCGTGCTCAAAGGCGACAACGGTCATTTGTCGTACGGCCGCAGCCAGGCAGCGCTGGGAGCCGGGACGTTGTGCAAGCTGCTCGACCTCTACTGCCAACAGCCAGGCGGATTGTTCGCCACACAGATACAGGCCGTGCTGCCTCGCTTCCGGACGAAAGACGTGTCGCTCGACAACGACACCGCCGTCCAGCTGCTGTTGAAGCAGGCCGGACAGCAGGATCCGGTGATGCGGGCGACCCAGGATCAGTTCTTCAACGACAACTATCTGGCGCCGGCAATTCGCGACGCCCAGGCGTTCGGTGTGACGCTCCCGCTCGCCCAGACGATCATCTACGACAGTCACGTTCAGGGAGGATGGGGGCGGCTGCGCGACAGAATTGGCCGGCCCGACAGTCTTGGTGAAAAAGCCT
>DASXIR010000386.1:0-4047 GCA_036497895.1 Vicinamibacterales bacterium
CGAGGAGGAGACTGGGTTATGCGCATCCTTGCACGCGTCGTAATCGGAGCAGCCTGTTGGCGCTGCTACCGACCGTGGCATCGGCACAGACCAGCGGCATCGCTGGAACGGTCAGAGACGCATCCGGCGCGGTACTTCCCGGCGTGACCGTGGAAGCCGCCAGTCCGGCGTTGATCGAGAAGGTCCGGGTCGCGACCACTGATGGTTCGGGCCAGTTCAAGATCACTTCCCTTCGAACCGGCACTTACACCGTCACCTTCACTCTCCCCGGTTTCAGCGTCGTCAAACGCGAGAACGTCGAGCTCACCTCGGACTTCACGGCCACCATCAACGCGGATCTCAAAGTCGGCGCGGTTGAAGAGACGATTACCGTCTCGGCGCAATCGCCGATCGTCGATACGCAAAGCATCACTACCCGCACCGTGATGACCCGCGAAGTCATGGACGCGATTCCGACCGGCAAGAACATTCAAGCCGTCGGCATCATGATTCCGGGCACGTCGATTTCCGTCGGCGGCGGCGGCGCGCTGTCACGCGACGTCGGCGGTTCCGGCGGCCTGCAGCAGTCACCCTTGCAGTATCGCGGCTCGGCCGACACCGTGCAGACCATCGAAGGAATGCGCCTCAACAATCTCTGCGCCAACGGCGCCTACAGCGGCGTCTACTGGAACGACGGCAGCTTCCAGGAATTCAGCTACGTGACCGGCGCGGACTCGGCCGAAATGGGGCAGGGCGGGATGCGCGTCAACATGGTGCCGAAGGACGGCGGCAACTCGTTCCACGGCACGGTCGTCGGTAACTACACGCCGTCGAACTGGGCCTCGGACAACTGCGGCGCGAGCGCCGTCGGCCAGCCGTGCACGAGCAGCAACCTCACCGGCGATACCACGTTCAACAAGACCAACAACTACCTGACCAACGTCAGCAAACTGACGTCGAACTACGATTTCAATCCGAGTTTCGGAGGGCCGATCGCTCGTGACCGGGCCTGGTTCTTCACCGCCTTCCGCTACCTCGGCGTCAACAAGACAGTGGTGGACAGCTTCTACAATCAGAGCTCGTCGCCGTTCATCTACGTTCCCGACACGTCAAGGCCTGGAATCGACGATGGGCACATCCGCAGCATCACCGCGCGAGTCAACGTACAAGTGACCAGCAAGGACAAGATCTCGTACTACCACGACGATCAGGACAAGGTGCGCGGGCACTGGGGGATCGCGTCGAACGTTCCGCCGGAAGCGTCCGCAATCCAGGCGACGCCGACCAGCTTCGTGTCGGTGACGAAATGGACCCGCACGCAGTCGAACAAGCTGCTGCTCGACGCCGGTTTCGCCGTCTACGACCAGGAGTATCAGGAGAACTACCAGCCTGGCGTGCTCTCTGCGACGCCGCACCTCGTGACCATCTTCGACAACTCCACGGCAAAGTACGCCAACGCCTGGAACAACCCGGCGGACCATTTCTCCAAACTGTTTACCGAGCAGTTCGCCGCCAACTACATCACCGGCTCCCACTCCATCCGGGGCGGGCTGGTGGTCAGCCAGGCGCGATGGCGACTGGCGCAGCAGTACACCTCCGACGTAATGCCGGTCACCTACAACGCCGGCGCGCCGGTTTCGGTGTCGTTGAAGATCCCGACCGACCGCAGCAACGCCATCAACGAAGACCTCGGCCTGTTCGTTCAGGACAAATACACCATCAAGCGCGCGACTATCAATGCCGGCCTGCGCTTCGACAAGTTCGTCGGTTCGACCTCGCCGGAAACGTTGCCCGCCGGCACCTTCAACCAGGCGATTACCTTCTCGGATTGTCCCGATGGTCAGAACAACCTGAACGCGGGCTGCACCGGACGGGTGACCAACTGGAAGGACATCAACCCACGGCTCGGCGTGGCGTTCGACGTGTTCGGCGACGGCAAAACCGCGATCAAAGCGAGCGTGGCCCGCTATGTCGCCGGCACCGGCCTCGCCGCCGGCGGCACGGTGGACAACAACAACCCGGAGACGACGGTTGGGTTGACGGACACGCGGGCGTGGACCGACCTCGATCACAACGGATCGCCGTTCAATTCGGCCGGCGCGATCCAGTTGAACGAGCTGACCAACTCCACCGCGACGCCGTCCTTCGGCAAGAACATTCCTTCGTCCACGCTGACCGATCCGGCCGTGTTGAGTGGCTGGGGCGCGCGCGGCTACAACTGGGAATACACCATCAGCGGCCAGCATCAGCTGGCGCAAGGCGTGTCGGTGAGCGGTGGCTGGTATCGGCGGAAGTTCGGTAACCAGACGGTGACCGCAGACAACCGCTACAGCTTGGCAAAAAACAGCTACGACGGTCCGTTCTGCGCGAACGCGCCTGCCGATCCCAATCTGCCTGGCGGCGGCAACTACCAGGTGTGCGGCCTCTACGATCTGAAACCGTCGGTTATCGCCCAGGCGCTGCCGCCGAGCAGCACGATTCAGTTCTCGTCCAACTTCGGCGGCGAGACGAACATCTACGAAGGCTTCGATCTGACGGGCGTGGGTCGCTTCAGCCACGGCGCGTTCGTTTCGGCCGGGATCAACGCGCAGAAGCGCATCTTCGACCAGTGCAACCTGGTCAACGCGGGGCTGCTGTCGGCGGTAGTCACAGCCACGACCGAGGTGGCCGAGATCTTTCCGGACGGCAGCAAGGCCTGCCATCAGGACCTGCCTTATCGCCCGGACTTGAAGCTGCTCGGTTCCTACACCGTGCCGTACGACATTCAGTTGAGTGCCACTTTCCAGTTCACCCGCGGCGTTCAGAACGGCGGCGCCGCCCCGAGCGTCCTCGCGACCTGGACGGCAACGCCGGCCTCGGCGACGACGCTGGGGCGGCCGTACTCGGCAGGCCTGACCACCAAGACTGTGAACCTGATGGCGGTGGGCCAGAACTACGGCAACGACAACCTGACGCAGCTGGACCTGCGTGCGTCGAAGCGGTTCCGCATCGATCGCTATCGCATCCGCCTCGATCTGGATGCCTACAACATCACCAACAGCGACTGGCCGTATACGGTCAACACCACGTTCTCGACCGCGGCGACCAGCAACTACCTGCGGCCCACCAACGTCCTGCAGGCGCGGTTCTACAAGGTCGGCGCCTCGTTCGAGTTCTGATCGACGCGGGAGTTACAGATGGGCGGCGAGGGCTTCGGCCCCGCCGCCTTTTTCTTTGAGTACACTCGGCGTGTTGTGCTGATGCTGATCATGGCCGCGGCGCTGGCGGGACAGGACACGCACGTGCACGCGGCGCCGTCCGCGGCGATTGCGCTGAAACTGGCCGAACGTCGGTTGACGCTGCGGACCGGCATCGGCTCCGAACACGACGCCGTTTCCGGCGCGTCGAAGCAGGCGCAGGCGTTCTACGATCAGGGCCTCGCGTACCTGCACTCTTACGTGTGGGTCGAGGCGGCGCGGTCGTTTCATCAGACGCTGCGGATCGATCCATCGCTGGCGCTTGCCCACCTCGGCCTGACCATCGCGCTCGGTGAACTGAACGCGCGCGACGAGGCGAAGATAGAGCTCGAACGAGCGAAGGCGCTGGCGAAAAGCGATCACGAGCGGCGTCACGTCAACGCGCGCGCGTTGCAGATCGCGGCTGAAGAGGCACCTGGCGACGCCGCGAAGCTGACGACCTACCGGGCGGCGCTCGACGCGGCGCTGCTGGCGTTTCCGCTCGACGAGCAATTCTGGCTGCAGCGAGGACAGGCGGAGTCGCCGGATGCGGCGGAACGCGGGCAGGGGAGCGTCGCGGGCTCGATCGCCTTTTACGAAAAGGCGCGCGATCTGGCGCCATCGAGTTTTGCCGCGCATCACTACCTGACCCACGCCTACGAGAACACCGGACACGTCGATCAGGCGCTGACCGAAGCACAGGTCTATGCGAAGATGGCGCCCGCGATTCCGCACGCGCGCCATATGTTCGGCCACGATTTGCGGCGGGCCGGCCGGGTCACGGAAGCGATCGCGGAGTTTCGGGCGGCCGACGCGCTCGAAATGGACTATCTGAAGGTCGAGAAGATCCCGG
>DASXIR010000387.1:0-4445 GCA_036497895.1 Vicinamibacterales bacterium
CCTATCTCGTTGTCGTCAACGCTGAAGAGCAGTACTCGATCTGGCCGACGGACAAGCAGGTTCCGGCAGGGTGGAATGCGGTATGAAAGCAGGGGCGAAAATCGGAGTGCCTGCAGTTCATCGAGGAGGTCTGGACCGACATGCGGCCGCTTAGCCTTCGAAAACGAATGGAAGCGGCCGCGCGACCTCCACAAGCGTGACGTGGCCGTCTGATCTGCTGCCCGGCCCGGCGCTCGCTCAATCGTCGCGGCGATTGGTAGTGTTCCTGTTGAAGGCTGCACTGATGTAGATGGCGTACGGATGCGTCGACGGCGCGGGCTTCCATGCGGCCCGGCGTCGCCGTGTCGTCTCAGTTCATTTTTACTCATATCGCGTCGCCGCAACTCAACGGTCATGAGATGCTGGAGATAAGACGTTGGGGGCGCGTCGAGAGTGTCGGCGGGCGGTTTCCTATTTTTCTTGCGTAATAGCTTATGTATTTGAAGCTGCTATTTTGCCGTTTTCAAAGCTATCTGAGATATAGCGGTATGGATATAGTGGACCAATTGTATTGGTCTTATCGCAAAAGCATTGTTTTTTTCGGTGGAGCAATCAGTTTTTTTTTGTTTTGGCGGAACGAATTGCGCGGACGATCGTATTGCGTTTAGACGCTGCGGAATTGCCGGGTAATTCGACGAGCACCGATGTGGCGTGAAACGACTTGCGACCAGCCCACAATCGAATTCGGGAGAGATCCGGTGCTCGAACCTTCCATCCGCGCCGCCAGCATCGTTGAAGCGCTCCGTCATCATGCGGCGCTCCGGCCAACGAGCACGGCAATTCGCTTCCTTCCGGCGGCCGGCGAACCGTCGACGCTGACATTCGGCGAGCTGCATGTCGCGGCGGTGACGCTGGCGAGTCTGATGCGTTCGCAGATCGGCACGGGCGAGCGCGTTCTCATGTTCTATCCGCCCGGACTGGATTTCGTCGTCGCCTTTTTCGGCGTTCTGTACGCCGGCGGAATAGCGGTTCCGCTGGTCCCGCCGCGCCGCCAGGGTTCGCGGTCGGTGATGGGGGCCCTGCTTGCCAATGCGCAGCCGAGCCTCGTACTGACGACGTCGACGTTCGCGCCGCGGGTGAGCGAGCTTCTGCGCGAGAGCGCAAGTCCGCTCCGCCCGGTCGCAACCGACGAGTTGGCACGGGAACGCAGGGACGACGATTTTCCTGTGCCGTCGCCCGAGGCAGTCTGTCCTGCAGTACACCTCGGGATCAACCGGAACGCCGCGCGGCGTCATGGTGACCCACGACAACGTCGCAAGCAATTCGCGATTGCTCGCGCTCCAGATGCAGCTCGACTCTCGGTCCGTATGGGTGAGCTGGGTGCCTCATTTCCACGATTTGGGTCTGTTCGGAAGCCTGTGCACGCCGCTCTACAACGGAATCCAGACGGTACTGATGCCGCCAGCCGCCTTTGTGGCGCGGCCCGTCCGTTGGCTGGAGGCGATCACGCGTTACCGCGGCACAGTCACGGTCGCGCCCAACTTCGCTTACGATCTCTGCGTCCGCGAGATATCGGACGAGGACTGCGTCGGCCTCGATCTCAGCGGCTGGCGGGTAGCCGGTTGCGGCGCTGAGCCAATTCGCATGGAGACGATGGCGGCTTTTGCGGATCGGTTCGCCGCGTACGGGCTTTCGCCGAATGCCATGTGTCCCTTCTACGGCCTCGCAGAAGCGACCCTGCTGGTGACCGGAGGGCCGGTCGGTGCCGGCCAGACCGCCGTGGCGGTCTCGTCCGCGGCACTGCGGGAGCACCGGATCGCGCCGCCCGACGGCGTCGAAGATAGCTATGCGGTGCCTTCGTGCGGAATGCCCTCGCCGGAGCATCGGCTCGTCATCGTCGACCCCGAGGCGAGGATGCCATGCCGACCGGACAAGATCGGCGAGATCTGGATCGATTGTTCGACTGTCGGGCCGGGATATTGGAAGAACGCGAAGGAAACCGCGCGGGTGTTCGATGCGGGGACGGTGACGGGAGAAGGCCCGTTCCTGCGCACCGGAGACCTCGGATTCGTGCGCGACGACACGTTGTACGTAACCGGTCGGATCAAGGATCTGATCATCGTGCACGGGCAGAACATCTATCCGCAAGATCTCGAGGCGACGGTGCGCGCCGTAGTGCCTGGTGCAACCGAGGTGGCCGCGTTCGCGGTGGAGGGCACGAGCACCGAAGGGTCGGTTGTGGTCATCGAGCAGCCGAGGGGCGAGATCGCCGATGTGCAGGCGTTGCTCGCGGCCGTGCGCGAGGCGATCCTGCGCGAGCATGGGATTGACGTTCAACGAATCGTGCTGACACGGCGTCGCGCACTGCCCAAGACCTCCAGCGGCAAGCTGCAACGCTCGGCGACGCGCGCGGCATTGACCTATGGGACGCTGCCGGTGATCGCCGAGTGGCGGGCGGAGGACCTGCTCGGCGACGAGCCCGGGGCCGGCGCGGTCGATTTCGTGCTGCGCGTCAAACCTTTGCCGCTCGAGCAGCAGCTGGAGGAAGTCGAAAGGTACCTTAAGGGCGTGCTGGCCGAACTGGCTGGGGCCGACGCGGCTGCATGCAGCCGCCATGAGACGCTCATCGCGATGGGGATGAGCTCTCTGGATATCATGCGACTGAAGCGCAGGATCGAAGCCGATCTCACGATTACGCTCGATGCCGGCTCGATCTGGCAGGAGATCGGTATCGCCGACTTGGCCGGCCACGTGCTCCGGACACTGCTTGTCGCTCCGCTGTGGGCAAACGCGGATGCCGTGGAAAAGCTCGCGGCCGAAATCGCGCACATGTCCGATGACGAAGTGCGACGCGAGCTGATGACCTGACTGTCACGTCAGCAGGTCGACGAAATTCCTCACAACACGTGCGAGACCGAGGGAGGACCGCTTTGAGCGAAGCAATGTCGCCGTCGAAGGCCATCAGCGGCAACAAATTGGCTTTGCTGAATCGCAAGCTGCGGGGGCAGTTCGGCCAGCTCTCGCAGGACCGCATTCGGCGGCGTGCTGCTGACGAGCGTCCGCCGCTTTCTTTCGCCCAGGAACGGCTGTGGTTTCTCCACCGCATCGGGCTGGTTGGTCCTGCCTACAACATCGCGGTGGCGCTGAGGTTGTCCGGGCCCCTGCGAGTCGGCGCCCTCGAGACGGCTTTATCCGAAGTCGTGCGGCGGCATGAGGCCTTGCGGACGAGGTTCGAGGCGCGCGACGGCATCGGCGTTCAGGTCGTGGACCCGCCGTGGGCGGTCGCGCTGCAGCCGTCGACGATGGATCTCGCCGAGGCGAGACGGCGCGCGCAGCTCGCCGCGGACCGGACGTTCGATCTCGCTGCGGACCGGCTGCTGCGTATCGAACTCTTTCGGCTCGCGCCCGAGGATCACGTGATGGTGCTGATCATGCACCACATCGTTTCCGACGGCTGGTCGATGAACGTTCTGATCCGGGAGCTTGAGGCGTTCTACGGTGCTGGCGTGGAAGGTCGCAGCCGGCCCTTGCGCGAACTGCCCATCCAATATGCCGATTATGCACTGTGGCACCGGCAATGGCTGTCGAGCGGCGTGCTGGACAGTCAACTCGCCTATTGGACGGCGCGGCTCGCTGGCGCCCCGGATGGCCTGTCGCTGCCCACCGATCGGCCGCGGCCGGCGGTTCAGAGCTTCCGCGGATCGGTCCACCGGTTCGCCGTGACGAGAGAGCTGACGAGCGCCCTTCGTTCGCTGGCGCGTGCGGAGCGCGCGACATTGTTCATGGTCCTGCTGGCGGCGTTCGACGTTGTGCTGATGCGCTGGAGCGGTCAGCATGACGTCGTGGTCGGGACTCCGATCGCGGGACGTACGCGAGCGGAAACCGAGGACCTGATCGGGTTCTTCGTCAACTTGCTCGCGCTGCGGGTCGATCTTTCCGGCGAGCCCTCGTTCCGGGAGGTGCTGCGGCGGGTGAAGGCGGCGGCGCTCGAAGCCTTTGCGCATCAGGATCTTCCGCTCGAGAAGCTGGTCGAGGCGCTGCAGCCAGTCCGCGACCTCAGTCGACAGCCGCTCTTCCAGACGGCGTTCGTATTGCAGGACGTCTCGCTCGATTCGATCGCGCTTCCGGGGCTCGTCGTGCAGCCATTGGAAGAGGAGGTGACGTCAGCCAGATTCGATCTCGAGCTGTCGATCACGCAGCGCGCGGGTGGGCTCTCGGCGACGCTGAACTATGCGACCGACCTGTTCGAGGCACCGACGATCGAGCGTCTTGCGGGTCATTTTGTCCGGCTGCTGGAGGAGCTTGTCGCGGATCCGGCGCGGCGCGTGTCGGAGGTGTCGCTGCTGAGCGATGCCGAGCGCGCGCAGCTGGTGACGGGATGGAACGACACGGCGGTGGCGTATCCGCAGGAGGGCTGCCTGCACGAGCTGTTTGGTGCCCAGGCGGCGCGCACGCCGGACGCCGCG
>DASXIR010000388.1:0-10243 GCA_036497895.1 Vicinamibacterales bacterium
GCGCGTGTGCCGCCGACGTGACCACGACTGCAGATGCGCCGTCGCTGGTCTGCGACGAGTTCCCGGCGGTGACCGTGCCGTCGGCGCGGAACGCCGGGCGCAGTTTGGCCAGCGCCGCCGCGGACGTTTCGCGCCGCGGCCCTTCGTCGGTTGCGAATGTGAAGTGTCGCGTCGTTGGCCCGGTCCGGCTGAAGCCGGACGCTACCGCATGGGTCGTCCCGTCCGGTGTAGTGTCCGGCTTCAGCCGGACTGTCTGGTTTCCGCGACCGTCGTCGATTAACGTCGCTGTCACCGGGACGATCTCGTCCGCGAACCGTCCGGCATCGATCGCGGCAATCGCGCGCTGGTGGCTGCGCAGCGCGAACGCGTCCTGCGCTTCGCGCGAGATCTGCGCTTCGCGGGCATGGTTCTCCGCCGCCAGTCCCGTGCTGATGTAGACATCCGGATAGCTGTCCATCAGTGACGGGTTGGGCGCGATCTTGTTGCCGCCCATCGGAACCAGGCTCATCGATTCGGTACCGCCGGCGATGATGGTCGTGGCGAATCCGCACATGATGTGCTCGGCGGCGTTCGCGATGGCTTGTAATCCCGACGAGCAGAAGCGGTTCAGCGTGACCGCCGATGCCTCGATCGGAATTCCGGCCCGCAGGCTGGCGATCCGCGCCACGTTCAGTCCTTGTTCGGCTTCCGGCATCGCGCAGCCAAGAATCACGTCGTCTATGTCGGACGGGCGAATGCCCGGCGCGCGCGCCAGCGCTTCGGCAATGACGAGCGCGGCGAGATCGTCCGGCCTGGTTCCGCGCAGCGAGCCATTGGGCGCCTTGCCGACGGCGGTACGAACGGCGGATACGATGACGGCGTCATGCATGGGCATCAGCCTTCGTAGTCGACGAACCAGTCTTCGATCGTTTCAGCGACCTGAGTCGCCTTGCCTTCGAACAGGTGATCGGCCGCGTCGATGACCACCAGTTCCTTCGGCTCCTCGGCACGCGCGTAAAACGCCTTCATGTCTTTCAGCGGACAGAGTTCGTCGAACTCGCCCTGGATGAAGAACTTCGGCTTGTGGCTCTGCGCGACCGCCTCGAAGTCGTACTTGAGCGCCGGCGAGATGCCGATGAGCGCGGTGACGCGCGGGTCTTCGGCGCCGACGTTCATCGCCACGAACGATCCGAACGACATGCCGGCCGCCCAGAGATGGACGCCCGGATACTGGCCATTCATGTAGTCGAGCGCCGCGCGGAAGTCCTCTTTTTCGCCGGGCCCGTTGGTGAAGGCGCCGGCGCTCGATCCGGCGCCGCGAAAATTGAAGCGGAGCACTGCGCAGCCGACGCGGGCCAGCGCCTTTGCGGCCTGGTAGACGACCTTCGTGTGCATCGTGCCGCCGAATTCCGTGTGCGGATGGCCGACGACCACGGCCGCGCGGACCCCTCGGGAGAAGCCGCTGCTGACGCCGCCGTCGTGACCAATCGTTCCCGCGGGGACCGGTTCGTCGAGGAGCGCCTCGAGCCGTCCTGCGGGTCCCGCTATCTCACGCCGCGGCATGCCGTTGTCCCTCGATGAAATCGTGCACCAGCGCGGCAAACGCATCCGGCCTGGTGATCGACCCGAGATGTCCGGTGCGTTCGAGCACGAGTACGCGTGCGCCTGGAATCAGTTGTCCGTAGGCGCTCGAGCCTTCGACCGGCACGACATGATCGAGACCAGGCTCGCCGGTGATGACCAGCGTCGGCGCGCTGATGCGCGGGCAATCGTTCGACACGTCTTCGGCGGTCATCATGTGAGCGCGCGATGCCATCCCCGTGAACGACAACGGCGCCCGAATCAGCGTCTTCAACGAGTCGAGCGAGAAGCGAAGCCGCCCTGTCATGTCGGGGATCGCCGACCGCACTTCGGAGCCAACCCGCCACGGGCTTTCGGCAATGAAAATCGGTCCGAACAGGCGTGGCGACCGCGCGTACATCTGATGCCGCGGGCGCAGCTGCATGGTCGGCCGCGGAGTGGACGCGAGCACGAGTGCGTCGCACATCGCCGGATGCGCGGCCGCGAACCGCAACGCGACCAGCCCGCCGAACGACACGCCGCAAATGATCGCCCGCTCGAGCGCCGCTGCAGCCATGGCGTCCTCCACCTGACGCGCGTAGCCGTCCAGATCCGGCGCATCGAGCGAGAACGTGACGACGCGAAAATGCCGAGCGAGCGCTTCCACGGTCGCGCGCAGGTACTCCCACCGCCCCTGCAGGCTGGGGATCAACACCAGCGGCGCGCCGACTCCCTGTTCGTAGATCTTCAAATCCTCAAATCCTCAAATCCTCAGGTCCTCAGATCCTCAATTTCTCAAGGGCTTTCCAGTCTTCAAGGTGTACTGAATCCTCTCGAGCGTCTTGCGTTCGCCGCACAACTTCAGGAACGCTTCGCGCTCGAGCTCGAGCAGGTACTGCTCGCTGACCGTGGTCTGATTCGGCAGTGAACCTCCGGCCAGGATATTCGCGAGCGCGCGGCCGACGACCTGATCGTGATCAGAAATGCGGCCGGCCCGCCAGGCGAGGTGCAGGCCGAGTTTCAGCGCCGCCAGCAGTCCGGCCCCGCCGACCGGGATGGCGAGACGCGGTTGCGGCCGCTGATAGCCGTCGTGCACGCGTTCGAGCGCGTACGCCTTCGCGTCAGACATGACGCGATCCCGGTTCATGGTGACGCGGTCTGCATCACCGAGAAATCCGAGCCGCCGTGCGTCCGCCGCACTGGTCGACACCTTCGCGAAGCCGATCGTCTCGAACGCACGCTGCACCAGCGGCAGCATGTCCGCCTGCGGCGACGGCAGGTCGGCGACCGTGCGCGCCAGCATTTCCTTGGTGCCGCCACCGCCGGGAATCAGTCCGACCCCGACTTCGACCAGGCCGATATAGCTTTCGGCGGCGGCCTGCACGCGGTCGGCGTGCAGCGCGATCTCGCATCCCCCGCCGAGCGCCAGGCCCGCCGGGGCGACGATGACCGGGACGTCGGCGAACCTGAGCGCCTGGGTGGCCGCCTGGAAGCCGCGGATCATCAGATCCACTTCGTCCCAATTGCCCTCCTGCGCCTCGAGCAGCAGCAACATCAGGTTCGCGCCAGCCGAAAAATTCGGCGCGTCGTTGCCAACGACGAGCGCGACGAAGTTCGCGGCCGCTTCCTTGACGCCGGCGTGAATCATCGCCACCGTGTCGGCGCCGATGGCGTTCATCTTCGAATGGAATTCGAGCGCGAGGACGCCGTCGCCGAGGTCGATCAGGCTTGCGCCGGGATTGCGCCGGACGACCCGCGAGCGGTCTTTGGCCGAGCGGAGGATTTGCAGGTCCGGTGCGGCCGGTGGAACGTGACCATCGCGGAGACGGTTGCGACCCGCTGCCAGGGCGTCTGCAAGCAGATCGGGGACTTTTCCCGCTTGCTGTTCTTCAGCGTGCGTGGCCGCCTGCGCGTCGCTCTTCAACCCGAGCGCGTCCAGGAATTCGCGAATGCCGATCGCGTCGATCGTTTCGAACGGCCCGAGCTCCCACCCGTAGCCCCACTGCATCACGCGATCGACATCGTCGATCGAGAACGCGATATCGCGCGCGACCCGCGCGGTGTAAAGGAGGGTCGGGCCAAGTGTGTCCCGGAGAAACGCGCCAACTTTGTCCTGGCCAAGAAACAGCGTCTTGATTCTGTCGCCGGTGCTCTCGATTGAGCGCGCGGCATCGAGTGACGCCAGTCTGGCCGACTGCTTCGCTCGATAGGTCAGCGTCGCCGGATCCAGCGTCAGGATCTCCGATCCCGCGGCCGTTTTCTTTCGCTGATAGAACCCCTGGCCTGCCTTTTCGCCGATCCAGCCGCGTTCGACCAGCGCGGAGACGAGCGCGGGCACCGGGAGGTTCAGGTTCGCGGCGACGTGGGCCAGGATGTCGATTCCGGCGATGTCCATCGTTCTGAACGTCGCGCTGTTCGGCCGGCCGAGCGCGGGGCCGCTGATGGCGTCGATCTCCTCAATCGTGTACGCGCCCGATTCGAGCGCGCGCAGAACCTGCAGAACGCCGTAGACCCCGATGTGGTTGGCGATGAAGTTCGGCGTGTCCTTCGCCACCACCACGCCCTTGCCGAGCCGATGGTCGGCGAACTGCGAGACCTTGACGACGACGACGGCGTCAGTGAACGGAGTGGGAATGATTTCGAGAAGCCGCAGATACCGCGGCGGGTTGAAGAAGTGCGTGCCGAGCCAGTGCGACCGGAAGTCGGCGCTCCGGCCTTCGGCAATGGTCGCCAGAGGTATGCCCGACGTATTCGACGATACGATCGTACCGGGCCGGCGGACCGCATCGACCCGTTCGAGCAGCGCCTTCTTCACCTCGATGCGTTCGACGACCGCTTCGATAATCCAATCGGCGGTCGCGAGCCCCGGCAGATCGGTGTCGAAGCCGCCCGTCGAGATCAGTGCCGCAGTGTCGGCGGTGAAAAACGGGTCGGGTTTCAGCGCGCGTGCGCGTTTCAGGCCTTCCCGTGCGACGTCGGCGGTCAGGTCGAGCAGCTGCACAGGGACGCCGGCGTTAGCGAAATGCGCGGCGATTTGCGCGCCCATCGTTCCTGCACCGAGGACCGCGACTTCTCGAATCATGGCCGGCTCCGGGCTCCGTTGACGAAGAGATCGACCACCGCGTCGGCGTCCGCTTCGAGGGAATAGCGCCGGCGGCTCAGGATCCAGTTGGTCGCCATCTCGTCGAGCGCTCCGAACAGCACTTTGGCAGCGACCGTCGGCTTGATGTCCGAGCGGAACAGGCCTTCGCGCTGACCGTCGGCAATCGCCGCGCGGATCAGGCCCAGATAGTCGCGCAGCAGCGTCGCCGAAAAGCGCTCCATGAACTTCGTCGACTGCCGCAGCTCGACCTGAAAGACGATGGCGAGATTGCGATCGCGACCCAGGCGTTCGAGATGACCGTGCGCGAGCCGGCGCAGACGTTCGCGAGGGTCATCGAGATCCGCGACCGCGGCGCGCCCGGCGGCGAGACCGTCGCGCATGCTGCGTTCGAAGATCGAGACCAGCAGGTCGTCCTTGCTCTTGAAATAGAGGTAGACCGTGCCGGCTGCGACGCCGGCGGCGCGGGCGACATCGGCGACCTGGGAGTTGAAGTAGCCGCGTTCGGCAAAGACATCGATGGCGGCGCGACGGATCAGGTCGCGCTTCGGGACGGGCGACGCGTCGAGGTTGATTGCCCGGGTTTTGCGCGAGACCGCATCGAGCGCCATGCTGAATGAATGTTCATTCAGCGGCGAACGCATGTCAACCCAATGCAAGGTCCGGCCGTAGTGTCCGGCTTTAGCTTTAGCCGGACTCCAGAAGGGTTAGTAGCGGGCGGTCTCGCGAATGGCCTTCAGGACGTCGGCCGATTGCGGCAGGATCGCTTCTTCGAGGTCCGGACTGTAGGCGACCGGAACATTTTTCGCGCCGACCCGCCTGACCGGCGCGTCGAGATGTTCGAACAGCTCGCCGGCGATCCGCGCCGCGATCTCGCTGCCGAAGCCGCACATCACCTGATCTTCGTGTGCGATGACGACGCGGTTGGTGCGCTTGACCTGTGCGGCGATCGCATCCCAGTCATACGGCACGATCGTCCGCAGATCCAGCACCGCGACGCTGATGTGATCCTTCTCGGCTTGCTGAGCCGCGAGTACGGATCGCTGCACCAGCGCTCCCCATGTGATCACCAGGACGTGATCGCCCTCCCGTTTCAGGCTGGCCTTGCCGAACGGGATCATGAACTCGGCGCCGGGATATTCGCCCTTGTTGTAGGTCTGGCGGTAGAGGTGCTTGTGTTCGAGGAACAGCACCGGATCGTCGCAGCGGATCGAGGTCCGTAGCAGGCCGGCCGCGTCCACTGCATTGGACGGGAACACCACGCGGATACCCGGGCAGTGCGCGAAGATGCTTTCACCGGATTGGCTGTGATACGGTCCGCCGCCGCGCAGGTAGCCGCCGATCGGCACGCGCATCACGACCGGAGACGACCACGTGTTCCCCGATCGATACCGCATCATCGACATCTCGTCGCGAATCTGCATCATCGCCGGCCAGATGTAGTCGAAGAACTGAATCTCCACCACCGGCTTGAGCTTCCGCGCCGCCATCCCGATCGCGCGCCCGACGATGCTGGCTTCGGCGAGCGGCGAGTTGAAGACGCGGTAGTCGCCGTAGAGCCGCTGCAGCCCGTGCGTGAGCTTGAACACGCCGCCCTTGCCTTTGACGAGCGGCAGCGATCCACTCTTGCTGGCGTCCGCGACGTCCTCGCCGAACACGACGATACGCGGCTCGCGCGCCATCTCGTCCTTGAGGGTGCGATTGATCGCCTCGACCATCGTGTCCGGCTTGCCTTCGGGCTGCGCCGGCGTTTCGAACGCGGCCGAGCACGGATCGACATCGGGCGAATAGAGCCAGAGTTCCGCGGTGTTCTTCGCCGGCTTGGCGGCGGCCAGCGCGGCCAGCGCCGCCTCGTTTACTTCGCGCTCGACGCCGGCCAGGATCGTCGCCAGTTCCTCGTCCGTCGCGAGCCCGGCGGAACGCAGGAACGCGGAGAAGCGGACGTTCGGATCGCGTCTCGCCTCGTCCTCCCGTTCCGCCGGCGGTTTGTACAGCCGCTCATCGTCTGACAGCGAGTGCGAATATGGCCGGGTGACACGTGCGTGCACGAACGCCGGTCCGCGGCGCGATCGGACATAAGCGGTCGCTTCGCGCATTGCCCGTGCGCTCGCGAAGAAGTCGGTGCCGTCGATCGAGTCGACGTGCAGGCCGGGAAAGCCGCGCACCAGGCGTGAAATGTCGCCGCCGGCGGTCTGGACTTCGACCGGCACCGAGATCGCGTAGCCGTTGTCTTCGACCAGGAACAGCACCGGCAGGCTGCGTCCGCAGGCGACGTTGATCGCTTCCCAGACCTCGCCTTCGCTGGTCGAGCCCTCGCCGAGCGAGACGTAGGTGATTTCGTCCGGCTGCGCGCGCGCTTCACGGTCCGGAATCTGCGCGACATTGCTGTAGATGATGCTGGCGTCGGCCGAACCGACGGCCTGCAGTACCTGGGTGCCAGTCGGACTCGAGCCGGACACGATGTTGAATTTGGTATGACCCCAGTGCGACGGCATCTGCCGTCCGCCGGAGGCGGGGTCGTCCTTCGCGCCCACCGCCGCGAGCAGCATTTCGAGCGGGGTGACACCGAGCTGCAGGCAGAGCGCGCGGTCGCGGTAATAGGGAAAGAACCAGTCGTAGCCGGGTTTCAGCATCAGCGCGGCAGCCACGAGCACGGCCTCGTGCCCGGCGCCACTGATCTGGAAGTAAATCTGGCTCTGGTTCTTGAGTTGGATCTCCTTGTCGTCCAGTTTCCGCGACAGGAGCATGCAGCGATAGACCGCCAGCAGCTGCTCGCGTGAGAATCCCTCGAGATCGAGGCCGGTCGAGCGAGCGACTCCCTCGCGGTCGTTGAGAACGGCCTTCATGCGGACTCGAATTATAGCATCGGCTCGCCTTGGTATATGCTCGACGCCTATGAGCAATCCCTCGGTTCGCCTTCATCGATGGGACGAAATTGCCCTCGAAAAAGTGACAGAAATGCTCTCCCGCAAGATCATCACCGGCGAGCGCGAGATGCTGACCCAGATTTATCTGAAGCGCGGCTGCCTGGTGCCGATGCACTCGCACGAAAGCGAGCAGATGACCTACGTCCTGCAGGGCGCCCTGAGGTTTTTGATCGGCGGAGAGGAGATCACCGTCAAAGAGGGTGAGGTGCTGCACATCCCGTCGTGGGTCGAACACCAGGCCGAAGCGCTGGACGACACCTTCGAACTGGATCTATTCAGCCCGATCCGGCAGGACTGGCTCAATCACACCGACGACTACTTTCATCGCTGAGGTGGCCGATGTTCGTCCTCGTCTTTCTCGGGATCATCGTCGCGCTCGTTGTCTGGGTCATCGCCAGTTATAACGGCCTGGTCGGCCTGCGCAATCAGGTGCAGAACGGCTGGCGGCAGATCGACGTGCAGCTCAAACGGCGGCACGATCTGATCCCGAATCTGGTCAACGCGGTACGCGGCTCGATGGACTTCGAGCGCGACACCCTGACCGCGGTGATGGAGGCGCGTGCGAAGGCGCTCACCGCTACCGGACCCGCCGACGCAGCGCAGAAAGAAGGACAGCTGTCACAGGCGCTCGGGCGCCTGATCGCGGTGGCCGAGAACTACCCGACCCTGAAGTCGAATGACAACGTCAGGATGCTGCAGGAAGAGTTGACCGGGACCGAAAACAAAGTTGGTTTCGCGCGGCAGTTCTACAACGACATCGCGACCAAGTTCAACACCGCGCAGCAGGTGTTTCCCACCAACATCATGGCCGGGTCGCTCGGCTTCAAGCCGGCGGAGTTGTTCGAGATCACCGACGACAAGGAGCGCGACGTTCCGACCGTGGACTTGTCGCGGCACTGATCCCCGACCGGACGCAATCACCGCGGGGCTCTCCTCGCTGCTGAACAGGCGATGAACTTATACGAACAGCAGGCCTCGAACCGTCGGCGGACGTGGCTGATCATGTTCGCGTTCATCGCGTTTCTCTTTCTCCTCGGTCTCGGTTTCGACCTGTTCTTCCTCGGTTCGACCGTCGGCTTCGTGCCGATTGGTTCGCTGATCGCGCTCGGCGTCGGATCGATCTCGGCGGCGTTCAGCTATTTCACCGGCGATCGTGCCGTCCTGCTCGCAACCTCGGCGCGGCCGATCGAGGAGCTCGAGGCGACCGCTGACGAGGGCGAGCGGCTCAAGATCCGCCAGCTGCAGAACGTCGTCGACGAGATGGCGATTGCCGCCGGTCTGCCTCGTCCCCGCGTCTATGTTGTTCCCGATCCCGATCCCAACGCTTTTGCCACCGGACGAGGACCCGACCACGCGTCGCTCGCTGTCACCCGCGGATTGCTCGACACGCTCGACCGCGAGGAACTGCAGGGTGTCGTCGCCCACGAGATGAGCCACATCCGCAACCTCGACGTCCGGGTCATGACCATCGTCGCCGCGCTGGTCGGCGCGGTGGCGCTGCTGTCGGACTGGGCCCGGCGCGGGATGATGTGGGGCGGCGGCGGCCGGCGCAGCGACGATGACGAGCGCGGCGGAGGCGGCGCGGCAAGTATCATCTTCTTCGTGGTGTGGATCGTCGCGATCCTGCTGGCGCCGATCGTCGCACAGATGCTCGCCATGATGGTGTCGCGCAAGCGCGAGTACCTCGCCGACGCGTCGGGCGCGGAGCTGACCCGCAATCCGATGGGCCTGGCGCGAGCGCTCGAGAAGATCGAATCCGCGGCCGCGCCGACCGAGATGATCAAGCAGGGGTCGGCGCACCTGTGCATCGCCGATCCGCTGGGTCGATCGATGAATTTGAAGGAAGGCTCCTGGTCCGACCTGTTTGCGTCGCATCCGCCGATGGCGGCGCGCATCCAGGCCCTCAAGGCCATGGCTTTTCAAGGAGAGCCGCATGTGTAGCGTTCGGGGCAGGGTGGTTGCCGGATGTGCGGCAGTGATGAGCGTCGCGTGGCTGTCGATGCAGGGCGCCTCCGGGCAGAGCCCGGAGCGGATTCGCGGTTTCTCGGCCGCGGCCAGCGCCGACGAAGAGGCGCGCGAACGCGAGTTGAAGGCGCTGCCGTCGGCAAAAGTGAACGAGGCCGACTTCGACGTCATGACCGCCGAGCCGCATCACACGGGATCGCCGTACGAGATCAAGCTCGCCGATTACGTCACCGATCAGTTCAAGAAGATCGGGATCGAATCGGCCAAGTACGAGTACAGCGTGCTGCTGCCGTGGCCGAAGGACCGCAAGATCGAAATCATCGCGCCCGACCAGATGAAGCTGCAGGTCGAGGAAGAGAAGATCCGCGGCGACCAGTGGGCCGACAAGCCGGGAATTCTGCCGGCGTATAACGCCTATTCGCCGTCGGGCGACGTCACCGGCGAGATCGTCTACGTGAACTTCGGCATCCCGGCCGACTACCTGAAGCTCAAGCAGCTGGGCATCGACGTCAAGGGCAAGATCGTGCTGGCGCGCTACGGCGGCAGCTGGCGCGGTATCAAGCCGAAGGTGGCGGCGGAGCACGGCGCGATCGCCTGCCTCATTTATTCGGATCCGCACGAGGACGGCTACTCGCAAGGCGACGTCTATCCCGACGGTCCGTTCCGCGGCGCCGGCATGATCCAGCGCGGCAGCGTGATGGACATGCCACGC
>DASXIR010000389.1:0-2291 GCA_036497895.1 Vicinamibacterales bacterium
GCGTCGGTGCGGTAGCCGGTGAGGAGATAGACGGCGTCCGCCGGAATCTCTTCGATCGAGCGCGTGTGGGTGGCCGGTGCAACAACGGCGGACGCTGGCGCCGCCGATGCGTCCGCGTCCGCGAACAGCTCGCGCTGTCGCGCGGTTTCATCATCGGCGGCAGAAGCATCGGGCACAGCCTGGACGCTGACGGCATCCGGACGAATCTCGACCAGCTGCGCACCAAGCCGCGCCGCGATCGATCCTGCCTTGATTCGGTTTTCGATATCCGGACGGACCCAGTACTTGATCGTCCGCTTGAGCGCAGCCCGCCGGTGCACCACCGTCACGTGCGCGCCGGCACGATACAGCTCGAGTGCCGCTTCCGCGGCGGAATTGCCGCCGCCGACGACGATGACACGCTGGCGATAGTGGGCGTGCGCCTCACCATAGTAATGATGCACGTGCGGCAAGTCTTCGCCGGGAATCCCGAGCAGGACCGGATGATCGTAGTAGCCGATCGCCACTACCACATTGCGCGCGTGATGAACGCGTTGGACGCCGCGACTCGACTCGGTCGTCACAGTGAAGAGGTGCTCCCCCGTTTCTCGGCGCACCGAGAGCACCGTCTCCTGGTAAGCGATTCGCAGGTCGTAGGTGTCCACCACCTTGCGGTAGTAGGTCAACGCTTCGGCTCGGGTCGGCTTCTGGTAGGGCGAAACCAGCGGCAAACCGCCGATCTCGAGCAGTTCCGGCGTGGTGAAGAACACCATCTGTGGCGGAAACCGGAAAATCGAGTTGACCAGCACGCCCTGCTCGAGCACCTCGTAGTCGAGATCACGCTTTTTCGCCGCGATGGCTGCCGACAGGCCTGACGGCCCGCCGCCGATGATGATGACGTCTCGTACCGACATATTGATTGATAATATCGCGCATATGAAGAAGTTCTATCTGCTCGCGTGCGTTGTCATCCTGCTCGTCGCGCGGCCAGGCGCCCAGGGCAAGCGGTTCATCACCGAACACGATCTGATGAAGTTCACGTGGATCGCCGATCCCCAGATCTCGCCGGACGGCTCGACCGTCGCCTTCGTCCGCGTCACGGTGAACGAAAAGGACAATCGCTACGAGACGACGTTGTTTGCGGTCGCTGCAAGCGGCGCCGAAGCGCCGCGCCGGCTGACCGCCGGGACGCGCGACACGACGCCGCGCTGGGCTCCGGACGGGAAGCGCCTCGTATTCGTGCGGTCAACGGAAAAAGACGGCAAGGTTCAACCGGCGCAGTTGTATCTGTTGCAGATGGACGGCGGCGAAGGACGCCCGATCACCGAGGTGGTTCGAGGTGCGGGCGGTCCGGTATGGTCGCCGGACGGCAAGGCGATCGCCTTCAACAGTTCGACCGGCCCGGACACTGCAAAACCAGCCCAGACGGAGTCCACGGAACGAAAGAGCGACGTGCAGGTTGTCACGCGGGCGGTCTATCGATCCAACGGCAATCCCGGCTACGTGGACAACGACCACCATTCCCACATCTTTACGATTGCCTTGCCGGATGCAGCCACGCGCCAGCTTCCGTCGCCAAAGCAAATCACCGACGGCGACTTCGACGAGCGCGGCATCGAATGGGCGCCTGATGCCGCCACGATCTACTTCGTGTCGACCCGCGTGGCAGAGCCGTACTTCGACGAAAGTGACGCCGAGCTTTTCGCAGTCCCCGCGGCAGGCGGATCGATCACCAAGGTCACGAGCATCGACGGCGGCATCAACAATCTGTCGGTGTCGCCGGACGGCAAGCAAATCGCGTTCGTCGGCACGCTGCGGGGGAAGCCGATCCGCTCGTACAGCCAGCCGGACCTCTGGGTCGCGGCTACGACGCCTGGCAGCACGCCGAAGAACCTGACGGCGAACTACGACTACGACGTCAGCGGCGGCATCGGCGGCGACCAGTCGGCGCCGCGCGGCGGCGGCCGCAAGCCGATCGTGTGGACGCGCGACCAGCAGTCGCTGATCATCACATCTGCGGAGAAAGGCAACGCCAACCTGAAGCGCGTGACAATCGCCACCGGCAAGGTGGATCCGATCACCGACGGCGCGCAGGGCGTCGAAGCCTTCAGCGCCACTCCTGGCGCGTCGACGATCGCGGTCACGTTGTCGACGCCGACCAACATCGGCGACATTTTCATGGTCGGCGGGCCTGATAGAAACGCCGCATCGGCACCAGCGAGTGGCGCGGGCCTTTCAGGCCCGCGTCAGATTACCCACGTCAACGCCGATCTCTTCAACGGCATCCAGCAGAGTGAGGCAGAGGAGATCTG
>DASXIR010000390.1:0-8575 GCA_036497895.1 Vicinamibacterales bacterium
AAAATCGGATCTGAAAAGCGCCGTCGTTCAGCGGCTGATCGACGACATGATCGACACGATGGTCGAGTATCACGGCGTCGGTCTGGCGGCGCCGCAGGTGCACGAGCCGCTGCGGCTGTTCGTGGCGACGCTCGATTCAGATGACCAGGCCGACGGGGCGGACGAGCAGGAACCCGAGCCGATCGCGATCATCAATCCCGAAATCACCGCCGTCGGTACCGAACTGGTCGAAGACTGGGAAGGATGCCTGAGCATTCCGGACATCCGGGGGAAGGTCCCGCGGGCGCACGAGATTGTCGTGCGCGCCTTCAATCGCAAAGGCGAGCGGATCGAGCTGCGCGCGCACGGCTTTTCAGCGCGGGTGATCCAGCACGAAACCGATCACCTCGATGGAGTGTTGTTCTTCGATCGGATGCGAGCATTCGGGACGCTGACGTTCCTGGACGAGTACTCGCGCTACTGGGCAAAAGAGCGGGACTAGCCGGCGCTGCGCTTTTTCTCGAGATTTCGCTCCGACTGAAGTCTCTCCAGCTCGACTTCCGAGTGATCGGCGAACTGCATGGCGGCGGCAATCGCCTGGTGGCCGGCGACCTCGGCGATCGCGCGGTGCATCTGCTGGCAGATCCGCCGGTACGACGGATGACCCTGCGGCGCGGTGCGCAGCTCAATGACGTGCATCGCTTCGCGGGCGTTCATATCCATGTAAAAGCGGACGCGATAGGCCATCACCACGGCGTATGGCGCTGAGTCGCGCAGCCCGTTCGCCACCAGCTGCTCGTAGAGGTCGGCAGACCGGGCCATCACCTCACGCCAGTCCGCGAGCGCGCCAGCCTCCTCGATTGCCGCGGGCTCGGTGAACCCGTGGCGCGTGCTGAGCGGCTGCCATTCGAGCGTCAGCAGGCGGTGACGCTGAAGGTCGCGGAAGGCCCCGTAATCGGCGAGCACATCGAAGCGGTAGCTCGTGCGCTCGAACGCACGCCCCGGCTTGTGACGGCGATTCCCGCGTGCGCCAACGTAAGTGCGCAGCAGCAACGCGCGATCGTCGGGCGACAGCCGGCGCGCGATCGCCAGCAGCTGCTCGTCGGGCAGCGCGGACGCCGAGTACAGCGCCGCTGCGACCACCTTGCTCTCGCCATCGGCGTCAAAATCGGTGAGGGTCACTTCGTCGCTCGGAGCCGCCCGCTCGTGGTCGAGAAACCGGCTCGCCGCCTGTTCGAAATCCCGGCGTGTGTCCGCGAAGTAACTGATCCACCGGCCGCCTCGCGCCGGTTGATCGACGCGCACCAGGAACGCAGGGATCACATGGCGCAGCTCGTCCAGCATCGCCCACGCGCAGTCGCGGACCTCCGCCAGCGGGTGAGCGAACATCCGCAGCAGCAGCGCTTCGAATGCCTGACCCGTACCAAACAGGCCGACATTCGACGTCGTCGCCGCCGGCAGCAGGCCGCGAAGCGTGTCGAGCGCCTTGGCGCGGATGACCGACTTGTAGACTCCGTCCGAGTCCTCGGGCGATTTCGGATACTTGACGCGGAAATGCGCTTCCATCGCCGGAATCCATCGCGCGTAGGTCTCGAAGGCATGATCGAGGGTGCGAACGAACAGGTCCCTGAGCGGCGTGCCCTCCAGTTCGGACGGCACGTGATATTTCCATCGGCCGTCCGGCCGATCCGTGTAGGGCACGTAACGCGTCGACTGCTCGAGGTACGCCATCAGGCGCCCCCACTCGAGCACCTTGGTCAGGACGTTGGAAACCCCTTCGCAGGCGATGTGCGCCCCGCCGAGCTGCGCCACCGAGTCGTCGCCGTACTCGTTCAACACGCGCGCGAACAGCCGGTCAGCGCGATCGACGCCGACGGTGCTGGCCGCAGCGCCTTCGTCGTGCTGAATCTGTCCGAGGAACTCGTCGAGGAAGAGGCGACGTACGGATTTGGCCGAGCGTGAATATCGCGCGAACAGCGCGCCTTTGACCGTGTCCGGCAGATTGGTCAGGACGACGATGGGTCGGTCCGTATTGGTGAAGTACGGAGCCAGTGCGCGCGACTCTTCCGGCGTGAACGTTTCGATAATCACGTATTCTACCGCGCATGTCCGCGGATCATGTTGCCTACCGTCACCGGCTGCACGTGCGCTTTCGTGATTGCGACTCGTTTGGACACGTCAACAACGCGGTGTACCTCACCTATCTCGAGGAATGCCGGCTGACCTTCTGGCGCGAGGTCACTGGGACGCCGATCCCGTACACACGCGTGATTGTCGCGCGGGCGGAGTGCGACTACCGTGCGCCGGCGCATTTCGGCGACGAGCTCGAAATCCGGCTGCGAGTGGACGCGATCGGTCGGTCCAGTTTCACGCTCGCCTACGACATCGTCCGGCTGCCTGATCAGGGACTCGTGGCGAGCGCTCGGACCGTGATGGTGAGCTACGACTATGAAACGTCGCGTGCGGCGCCACTTCCGGATATGGCCCGGGCGTTCCTCGAGCGGATTCAGAAACCGGGGCCCGATTGAACCCGATTCTTCTCCACGCGCACAACCCGGGACCGATGACCGGCCCTGGCAACAACACCTACCTCATCGTCGGAACGAACGGATCGGCGACGCTCATCGACGCCGGCGTTGGAGAGCCGCGGCATCTGGCGGATCTGGCGTCGGCGCTGACCACCAACCGCGCCTCGCTCGACTGGATCGTCGCGACCCACGGTCATCGGGATCATGTTGCGGGTGCTCCGGCAATTGCGTCCGCATATCCGACTGCCCGTTTGGCCAAATATCCGTGGCCGGCCGAGGACGGCCACGACGGCATGCCGTGGCAGCCGCTTGCCGACGGCGACATCGTCAGTGCCGGCGACGAGACGCTGTCGGTGTTGCACACGCCGGGACACTCGCCCGACCATCTGGCGTTCTGGCACGAGCCGAGCCGGACGATATTGACGGGCGATCTGGTCGTGCAGGGCAGTAGTGTGATGATCCACTGGAGCGCCGGCGGCGATCTGTCGCAGTACATGGCGTCGCTCGAACGGCTGCTCGCGCTCGAGCCGCGGCGTCTGCTGCCGGCTCACGGTGTCGAGGTCGACAATCCCCGGCTGCTGCTGACCGGCTATCTCGAGCATCGGCGGATGCGGGAGCAGCAGGTCCTCGAGGCGCTGCGATCGGGTTCCGCGACCGTGCAGTCGGTCACGGAATCCATCTATCATGGTCTCGGTCCGGCGCTGCTGCCGGCGGCGCGCGAGAACGTGCGCGCGCACCTGGAAAAACTCAAAATCGATGGGGTCGTCAGCGACCGCGACGGTCAATGGACGCTGTCGTGATGGCAGCGACCGGCACGACGAAGGCGAACGGAGCATGGGCATGGACAAGGTCATCGATTTCATCAACGTCAACCGGGAACGCTACCTCGACGAGCTGAAGGCACTGCTCGCGATCCCGAGCATCAGCGCGCTGCCCGAACATGCCGGCGACGTGAAGCGCTGCGCGCAATGGTGCGCCGACGAAATGGGCCGGATCGGCATGGAGAACGTGCGGCTGATCGCCACGCCGGGCAACCCGGTCGTGTACGGTGACTGGCTGCATGCGCCTGACGCGCCGACCATCCTGTTCTACGGTCACTACGATGTGCAGCCGGTGGATCCGCTGGATCTGTGGGAGACGCCGCCGTTCGAGGCCACGATCCGCGACGGGGAAATCTATGCCCGTGGATCGGCCGACGACAAGGGCCAGGTCTTCATGCACTTCAAGGCCATCGAAGCTCACCTGAAGCAGACCGGTAAGCTGCCGGTGAACATGAAGATCATCCTCGAGGGCGAGGAGGAAGTCGGCAGCGTCAACCTCGACAACTTCATCCGTGACCACAAATCCGAGCTGGCCGCCGATGTGGTCGTCATCTCCGACTCGCCGATGTTCGCGCGCGGCGTGCCGTCGATTTGCTACGGCCTGCGCGGCCTGGTCTACTTTCAAATCGATCTGCGGGGCAGCAGCACCGATCTGCATTCGGGATCGTTTGGCGGCGCCGTCGCCAATCCGGCGTTCGTCCTCGCGCAGATGCTGAATCAGATGAAGGACCGCGGCGGCCGCATCAAGATTCCCGGGTTCTACGACGACGTGGTGGCGTTGCAGGAGGAAGAACGGAAGGCGTGGGCCTCGCTGCCGTTCAACGAGAAACAGTACAAGAAGGACTTCGGCATTCCGAAAGTGTTTGGCGAGACCGGCTACACGACGCTCGAGCGGACGTGGGCGCGCCCGACCTTCGAGGTCAACGGTCTCTTGTCAGGTTTCACCGGTGAAGGAGCCAAGACCGTGTTGCCGGCCGTGGCGATGGCCAAGGTCAGCATGAGGCTGGTGCCGAACCAGATGCCGGACAAGATCGCCGAGCTGTTCGAGGCTCACGTCAAGGACGTGGCCCCGAAAACCGTGGAGCTGAAAGTGACGCGGATGCACGGCGGCAAACCGTGGATGACGTCGTACGACAACCGGTTCGTCCAGGCCGCCGGCCGCGCCATCGAAAAAGGCTTCGGTCAGAAGCCGGTCTACACGCGCGAGGGCGGCTCGATCCCCGTCGTCTCGACGTTCCAGGAGGAGCTGGGATTGCCATCGGTACTGTTCGGCGTCGGTCTGCCGGACGAGAACGCGCACGCGCCGAACGAAAAGCTGGACGTGGGCAACTTCCACGGCGGGATCATTTCGTCGGCGATCTTCTACGACGAAATCGCGCGCACTCGCTGACCTCCTCACATCGACGTCGAGGTTTGGTAGAGTGTTCGCGTGTCGAAGCTCGAGGATCAACTCAACACGCTGCGAACGTTCTACGGCGCGCTGTCGCGGCTGCCCCGGGATCCGTTCATTCTGTTTGTTTGGGAAGTGCTGTCAGTGCATGCGACGCCGCGCAAGCGGGACGCGGCGATGGCGGCGCTGAAGCGGATTCCGGCGCTGACGCCGGATGCGATGTGGCGGGCGCCGCAGAAGAAACTCGAGGAGAGCGTGGCGCTCACTGGTCCCTATCTGGAGCAGCGCCTGGATGCACTCCGGACCGGTGTCGAGATCTTCCGTCGCCGCCCCGACCTGCCGGCCGTCATTCGGGGACCGCTGGCGGCGGCGCGTCGCGCGCTGAAACCGCTGCCGCAGCTGGGTGAAACCGGCGCGCACCGGATGCTGCTGTTTGCCGCGGATCATCAAATCCTCCCGGTGGACGCACGGGTGAACCGCGTCGGACTTCGGCTCGGTTACGGCGAATCCGGCGGCGACTTCCGCAAGACCTCGCGGTCGGTGCAGCACGCGATGACGAAGGAGCTGGCGCCGGACATCGAAACGTTCCGGCACGCGTTCCTGTACCTCTCACACCACGGCGCCGCCACCTGCACCGAGAGCGACCCTCATTGCACGGTCTGCCCGCTGGTGAAAGACTGCCCCGAGGGCAAGCGTCGCACGTCCTAGCGAGGTGCCGCGGTGATAGTCGGCGTAACGCTGGGGTCGTCGCAGGCCTCCACTTCGCGTGCCGGGAAGTTGGCCTGCGCTCATACCCTTCGGCGCCGCGGCGACTATCGGGTCACGCCGACGACGGTCAATCACGCAAACATCGCCGTTGCTCGCTTCGGGGCCACGGATCACGAAGCACAGAGTCGCCGCGATGAATCGCTGCGCCCAACTTCCTGCTTCGCACCGCTGTCGGCACACTCAGAGTCGGCCTGCGCCGACCCCAGCGTCACGCCGACCCCCAGCAGGGCGGCGGGTGTCACGGGTCGTGGCCGCAGCGACCTCGGACCTCGCGTGCTCAACGAGAGACGGCAAACGCATCCGCAAGCGTTGCCTGGCGTGGCGCCGCTGATTCGCCACTGACGACCGGACCAGCCGGCTGTCCAACTGATTGTCAGACGTCGTGCGGATCAATTTAGGCGACGCGCGGATCGTCAGATCAGCGCTGCAGGATGCGTTTGCCACGCGAGCCGTCCGCGGGAGCAAGGGCGCGACTCGTGACACCCGCCGCGGGTACTCGTGCGGTGAACGCCGCTCGGCTGAAGCCTCGCGCTACATTTGGCAGCGTCAGGCCACATTCGAGAGAGCTCGCGCGACAGTCGGTGGAGCGCTGGAGTTGGAACGTGCCTAGTTCAGCGACGCGATCCGTTTTCTAAGCGTCTTCACGTGCTCCCAGACCCGCGCGTGATCCTCCCGGTCGTCTTCGTCAACCGGCCGGCCGGACGATCGCTCGAGGTAAGCCTGCAGATCGCGCAGCGCCGCCGAGAAGTCGTTCATGTGATACGCGAGCAAGCCTCGGTCACGCAGTTCGTGCATCGCCGTCGGGTCGACCGCGACCAGCAGCGCCGCGACGTTGCGCGCCTGCGGGAACGATTGCATGCCGACGTAGACCCGCTTCAGGTTGTGCAGCATCCGGATCAGGATCTGCGGTTTGGTCGCCCTGGCCAGCAGGCGACGCTCGAACATCACCGGATCCTCGTCCTCCGCAGCCGCGCCGGCCTGTACTCGCAGCTGGGCGTGGGAGAGCAGCGCCCCGCCGTGATACGCGTCGATGATCAGGTCCCGCGCAGGAGACTCGGCGCGTCCGGCCGGGCTCCGCAACAGGAAGTGGCCGGGAAAATTCACGCCCTCCACCGCAAGGTTCGCCCGCCTCGCGACCTCCATGTACAGCAGCGCCAGCGTGATCGGAATGCCGGTACGCCGATCGAGCACGTCGTTCAGACAGCTGTTGCGCGGATCCGAGTAGGCGACGTCGTTGCCGACGAAGCGCAGGTCGCCGAACAGGTAATCGTTGAGCGCCATCACGCGTGCGTAGCGCTCCGGATCGACACCGGGCGGCGCCGCGCCGGCGACGATCGGCGCGTCCTGAACGCGGCGTCGCGCCTCCTCGCCGAACGCGTCCAGCTGATCGAGATAGGGGCCGGCGTCGAGGGCGGGATGTTCGAGGCGCGCGATCATCAGCGCCGCGACCGCAAGATCCGGGTCGGGACTCAGCGCCGCGCTGGTGAACGCCTCGACGAGGCTGTCTGGGATCACGCCGTACCGGGAGCAGGATAGCAAAAAAAACGGGCGGAGCCAGCGGCCCCGCCCGTCAAAGGAAAAGCCATAGGGGCGGCCAGAGGCCGTCCCTATGCCCTGACTAGAAGTTGAAGCGAACGCCGAAGCGAATCACCCGCGGCGCCAGAATCGCCTGGATGTAGTTCGCGTTCGAGCTGTTCTGCGCGCCGCGCTGCGCCTGAACGGTGTTGAAGTTGAACAGGTTGAAGAGATCCGCACTCGGCACGAAGCGAACGGTGCCGAGTTTGACCGGGCGATCGAAGTGCAGGTCGACGTTCTGGTAGTTCGGCAGCCGGCTGTCGCCGACGTTGTCGAGCAGCAGATTGGCCGTGCCGGCGCCGTTGGCGCGGCTCGGGCTGGTCACGGTCCGTTCGTACGGATAGCCATGGCGCGCATTGTAGAACGCCGACGCATTGATGTCCCACGGCAGGTTGACCAGGCCGCTCAACTTGAAGAGGTACTTCGCGTTGATGTAGACGTTGCCGACGCCGCTGCCGGAGGTCAGGTAGTCGTACTGGTAGCCGCTGCGGGCCGCGATGTTGGTCGGGTCCTGATATGAGCCGACGCCGTAGTTCACGATGGTGCTGTTGTAGCTGAAGCTCGAGTTCATCAGCCAGTGATGCGACATCCGCTTGCGGGCGGTCATTTCCACGCCGTTGAAGTTGCGGCTGAAGTTGGTCTGGTTCGTCGACGTGGTCACGCCACCGAGCTGGACGTTCGGCTGGTAGTAGGTGAGCGTCGGGCAGCTCGCACCAGTCGGGCAGGTGCTCGCCGGCGCCGTGTAGGAGACCGCCGAATAGCCCGAACCGTCGGTCGCCACGCCGTTGACTGGGTACCAGTTGAAGTTCGTGTAGTTGCGGTAGATGTAGTTGCCGCCGACGGCGAAGCCGGCGCCAATCTCACGGTCCGCGCCCACGATGACTTCATCGGTCCGATCGTTCTTCAGGTTCGGGTCGATGGTGTTCGACGTAGTCGGCGACCCGGGATGCGCCGGATCCCAGGTGTTGTTCGCACCTATCGCCAGGTAGTTGGCGGCGTTGCCGCTCGGTCCGAGCAACAGGTTGTTCTTGCTGTCGTAGATTTCATTCGCCTGCACGATCTTGTCGTGGTTGGCATCCACCCACGCGTAGCGTGCGGTCACTGCAGCGACCGGGTTGATCTGGCTGGCGATCGCGCCGGTGCCGACCTGGCCCCAGTAAGAGGCGTAGTTCGCGCGAACCAGCGTCTTGCCGTTGCCCTGCAGGTCGTAGGTGAAGCCGAGGCGCGGCGAGAAGTTGTGGAACACGATGCCGGGATCGACGCCGGGAAAGTTGATCGCCGGCAGCAGCGTCGGTACGATCGGGCTGGCCGGGACAGCAGAGGCCAGCGCCGTGTCGTGGTTCTGGTCGTAGCGGATGCCCAGCTGCATCGTGAGCTTGTTGTGCGTGATCGTGTCCTGCACGAAAGCCGACAGGTTCAGCAGGTCGTAGTTGGTCTGGCTGTCGCGGGTCAGGCCAACCTGGCAGCCGACGGCCAAGGTCGCGCAGTCGTTCGGGTTGTCGAGCTCGGCCTGG
>DASXIR010000391.1:0-7540 GCA_036497895.1 Vicinamibacterales bacterium
CGCGCAGAAAGCGGGCTGTTGTCATGGTCCGGCTACTGAACTGCGTTCAGGTGGATACGGGCCTCGTCGGCCCAGCCGGAACGGTCGTCGACCCGAAGGTAGTCCGACCACGCGGCGCGAGCCTCGTCAGGCAGCGACAGCCGCTCAAGTGCGAGGGCCCGGTTGAACAAGGCGTCGGATAGCCCGGCGTTCGCCGCGACAGCGCGATCGGCCGCGGCTAGTGCCTTGGTGAGATCCTGATGACCGTTGTCTCGTGTGGCGCGTGCAAGATATGCAGCCGAGAGGTCGCTCAGGAATCGTGCGTCAGGCGCGGGTTGGTCGACCGCTCGCTCCAGAGTCGGAATGGCGCGATCCAGATCGCCGAGGAGCAGGCTCCCCACGCCCAGCGTGTGCAAGGCTTCCGGCGTGCCCATACCGGCGAGAGCCTTTTCACTCTGCGCGATCGCAATTCGAACCTCTGGCGACAACGAGGCTGCGGACGGCGCCCCGGAACGAACCGTTCCGCGCAGCGGCGCAAACGCGAAACCGCTGAGCCTCGCTTCGATCGGTCGATCGGTCCCAACCGCAGCGACCAGCGCTTGCAGATTCGAGTCAGGCGATCGCCACCGAGCCAGCTGTCCGGTCTGCACGAACATCGTGAGCGCGGCCGCGGTCGCCAGCACCGTCCCGGTCCACCCGGCCACGACCACCGGCCGCATCGCCTCGATCGCCAACTTCAGCCGCACGTACCACGGGAGGACGTCGATCGGTTCGTCGACCACCCGCGCGCTTTCACTGAACAGCGCGTAGCAGTCCTCGCAGTCCGCCAGGTGCGCGGTGACACCGACCCTCTCGCGATCGGTCAGCCGCCCATCCAGATAGGCCGCGATCGTTTCCAGATCCGGGCAGTGCCCTGCCGACTGTTTCATGACTTCTGCCACGATCCCCTCGCGCGTTCTGCCGGATGAGAGGTGCCGGCTCCACCAGCGCGGTACTCGACTTCGTGAATGTCCGTTTCGATCTGCCCGCCGCCCGCAAACAGCGTACTGACCTCCTCGCGCGAAATGCCCTCGGCCTCGAGCCGCGTGCGCAGCATCGCGAGCAGGATCTCGATGCTGCGATACAGCCGCTTCTGGTTCAGGTGCAGCGCCCGCGCGATATCGGCAACCGGCACCGCATCTTCGAACCGCATCTTCAGAATCAACCCGTCCTCCGGCGGCAGCGTCTGGCGGACGCGGTCGAGCGCCGCCTGCACTCGCTTGGCCAAGAACTCCTGCTCACCGCGCAGCACGTTGTCCTCTGGCTGCGGCATTGGGCTCGGGATGTCGTCCGCCTCCACCTCCGGCACGAACTGACGCGCCGGCGCACGCTTGGCCAGCTTCACGCACAGCGCCTGCAGCGCCGCGCCCATCTCAAGGCCATGATTGGTGCGCAGCGTCTCGACGACCTCCTCGAAGCTGCGGCCATCGCGAACGATCAGGCGCTCGACCAGGATCGCGATCGAACCCTGGCGCTTGGCTTCGATCGACGGCCGCCAGCGTCCCCACGTCCGATTGCGATAATCCAGACACAGACGCTGAATGACAACGATGAGGTAGGTGCGCAGGGTGCTGCGGCCCTCGAAACGCCGCAGCGGTTCGTAGTTGCGTTCGATGAAGTGCAGGTGGACTTCGGAGGCAAAGTCGTCAGCCTCGGCCGCCGTCAGGCGCTGCCGGTGACACACCTGGCCGATCACCGCATTGATGACTGGGAGGTTCGCAAGGAAGAGCTTTTCGTCTTTCACGAGCTCGCCCGCCGACGCCGCATCGTGACCGCCGGTGGTCGCCTGTCGTGACGACGATCCGGTCACGCCGGGAGTCACCTGGGACGTTGTCCCCTGGCGAATCGTCAGCGTGTCGGAGCGCGGATTATTCATGATCGGTGACCTGCTGACAAGGCGGAAACCCGTGTTCGTCAACTATTGAGACGGCCACCTTCATCCATTTCGCAACGCCTGATCCCCCAGCGGTTTAACCTCCGTTGAGAGCGTTGGCGAGTGCCGCCGCTGTCTGGTAGCGCCCGGCCGGGTCCTTCACAAGACTTCGCGACACCACTGCCTGCAGCCATGCCGGGACCCCCTCGGGCAGGGGGAATGCCGGGTCGCTCAGGATCGACGCCCCCACTTCGTAGCGCGTCGCACCGCGGAACGGTCGGCTGCCGGACAGCAGTTCGTAGATGAGCACGCCGAGCGCCCAGACGTCCGAGCGCGCGTCGGCGGAATGTCCGCAGAGCAGTTCCGGAGCCATGTAGGGAATCGTGCCCGCGCCTGACGGCGTGTCGTGAAGACAGGTCGTTTCAAGGCGGGTGGCTTCGCCCTCGGTCGCGCAACGGACGGCGAGGCCGAAGTCGAGCAGCTTCACGCGGCCGTCTCTCGAGATCATTACGTTCGAACTCTTCAGGTCGCGATGGACGACGCCGTGGCCGTGCGCGTGCGCGACCGCATCGACGATCTGCACGGCGTACTGCAGCGCAAGTTCGAGCGGCAAGCCGCGGCCCGCCGGAATCAACGACGCGAGCGGCGACCCGTCAACGTGCTCCATCACGATGAACGGCTGGCCGTCGATGTGCCCGACTTCGTGAATACAGCAGATGGACGGATGGTTCAGTCCGGCGCACAGGCGTGCCTCTGTCAGCAGCCAGCGCGTCGCGTCACTGTCAGAGTGCGCGCGATCGACCGCCTTGATGGCGACGGTTCGCTGCAGGGCACCGTCCCACGCACGATAGACGACGCCCATGCCGCCGGCGCCGAGAAGCGCGTCGATGCGGTAGCTGCCGATCCGTTGACCGACGCCGATTGACGAGTGTTGCTGGATGAGCATCACAACCAGGAAGACGGCCCTCGGCGCGGCTGTTCTGCGCGACGGAGGATCTACTCAGCGCTCGGAAATTCCAGCATGCGGCCGTCTCCCGATGTGAACCGCATAACGCGGCTCACCAAACAGAGGGAGACGATCATGACGACACGCACTTCGCTCGCAACCGCGTTCGCGCTGGCTCTTGGGCTGGCGATCAGCGGCGCCTCGGCCCACGCCTGGACGGATGCCAACCGTACCACGCTACTGACGTTCAGCGGTCCTGTCGGGCTGCCCGGCATGACCCTCGGCACCGGCACCTACGTGTTCGACGTTCTCAACCCCCAATCCGGCGCCGACGTGGTCCGGGTCCGCAGCAAGGATCAGAAGCACACCTACTTTCTCGGCATGACCAACCACGTCGACCGACCGGCCGGCATGAAGACTGACTCGTTCATCACCCTCGGCGAGGTTTCGAGGGGCTCGGTCCCGCCAATCGTCGCGTGGTACCCGGGTGGAGCCGATGGACGGCAGTTCCTCTATCCGCGGACGCGCTGACTCCTGCAGCCAGCCCAGAACGCGCAGACGCGGGTTCTGCGTGTTCTGTGGCGGCTTCGACGCACAAGGCTACCGGCCGCCGGCCACGTCGATGAACGTTCCTGTCGAATACGACGCCTCGTCCGACAACAACCACAGAATGGCCCGCGCCACTTCGATCGGATCGCCGCCGCGCTGCATCGGCAGTTGCGGAGCGAGACGATCGACGCGGCCGGGCTCCCCTCCGTCGGCGTGAATGTCGGTGTAGATGATGCCGGCGCGCACGCCGTTCACGCGAATCCCATCGCCCGCCACTTCACGCGCCAGGCCAATCGTCAGAGTATCGAGAGCCGCCTTGGACGCTGCGTAGTCCACATATTCACCGGGCGCGCCGAGTTGGGACGCCCGCGACGACACATTGACGATCGCGCCACCGCCACCGCCGTGGCTCGCCGACATGCGCCGCACTGCTTCCCGCGCGCACAGAAACGATCCGCGGACGTTGGTCGCGAACACGCGATCGATGCGCGCGGCATCGAGGTGCTCGACGCGCGATTGCCGTTCGAGGACACCAGCGTTGTTCACCAGCGCGGTGAGGCGCCCGAAACGCGCGTCCACGGTCTCGAACATGCGCACGACCTCGGCCTCGACGGCGACATCGGCCTGCAGTGCGAAGGCCGCGCCTCCTCCCGCCTCGATACCGCCGACCACGCGGTCGGCGGCGTCGCGATTCGCACGATAGTTCACACAGACCGCGAAACCGCGCTCCGCTGCCAGTTGCGCGGTTGCCGCGCCGATACCCCTGCCGCCGCCGGTGACGATGAGGATTTTGTCCACGTTCGGAATCCTAATTCCGAACAGGAACAATCCCAAAGGTGGACACGTCTGCCGTCGATCTCTTCGACGCGGCGAAAAACCCGGTGCAGGAGTGACGCGCTATTTTTCCTGAGCCGTGGTCGCCGCCGCCGGCGACTTGCCGTTGATGTATTTCTCGTACCACGCCAGGTAGCGCTCGTAGCGATCGCGCACGTAGCTCGGGCGCGTGATGCCGTGGAACTCGTTCGGGTAGATGATCAGCTGCGTGTCGACGCCGAGGCTGCGCAGGGCCTGGTACATCTGCTGTCCACCCTGCACCGGAACGTTGAAGTCCTTCTCGCCGCCCAGAAACAGCGTCGGCGTCTTGATCCGATCGGCGTGCAGGAAGGGATACGAGAGTTTCTGGTAAATCTCCCACGCCTTTGGATCCCACGGCGGACCGATTTCGTAGTCGTACTGAATGATGTACTGGTCGGTGCCGTAGAACGACACGGTGAACGCGGTGCCGGCGCCGCTGGTCGCCGCCTTGAACCGGTTGTCGCTCGCGATCATGTAGTCGGTGAGGATGCCGCCGTAGCTCCAGCCACCGACGCCGAGCTTGTTCGGATCGGCGACGCCCATCTTGACGACCTGATCGACCATCGCCTGCAGGTCGTCAACCTCGTAATGCCCCCAGTCGGACCAGATGGATTTCGAGAACTTTCCGCCGCGACCGGCGCTGCCGCGATAGTTCACCGCCAGCACAGCGAAGCCGTTGGCGGCGAACCACTGCCGCTCGAACGCGAATTGATGCTGATCCTGTCCGTTCGGGCCGCCGTGAATCCGCAGCAGCATCGGGATCTTCGTACCCGCCACATATCCGGGCGGTGTCGTCAGCAGCCCGTGGACTTCGGTGCCGTCCTTGCTTTTCGTGGTGACCGTCGCGGTCGCGCCGAACTGCAGTTCGGCAAACAGCGGGTCGTTCTGGTGCGAGAGCTGCGTCAGGGCCTGGGTCGCCGGGTCGACGCGATAAACCTCCGTCGCCTTGGCGTCGCCGCCCGACAAGGTCGCCAGGCAACCGCCGGCCGTGGCCACGTTCGAGACCACTCCCGGCGCCGTCATCAGCCGCTCGATCTTGTTGGTCGCCAGTGTGATCCGGGCCGGATAAACCGACTGATCGTCGGTGACGAGTACGGTGATGAAGTTCCCGTCGGCGCTGAAGTGCGGGGAACCGACGCCACGATCGAGATCCTCGGTGGCCTTCACGCGCAGCGGCGTCCCGGATCCTTCCGCCGCGACCAGCGCCAGGTGCTCCATGCCGTAGGCGCCGTACTTCTTGTCGTCGCCTTCGAGCAGGGCGATCCATTTGCCGTTCGCGCTCCACTCCGGCCGGCCCCGGCCACCATTGCTGGTCGGCGGTGTCAGCGCCTTCTCGGCCGAGCCGGGCGTCGCGTCGGCCACGAACAGCTGACTGGACGGATCGCGATCAGGATCCGCGTGCCGGTTGCTCATGAAGGCGATGCGGGTGCCGTCCGGCGACCACGACGGTGACGCTTCGTCCGCTTTCGCACTGGTCAACCGATCGAATTTCTTCGACGCGATATCGAACAGATAAATGTAGGTGTGGCGGCCGGACAGCAGGTAGCCCTGCACGTCCTGCTTGAACTTGTACCGGTCGATCACGATCGGCTTCGGCGCCTTGCCGCGTCCACCGCCCTCGGCCGTGCCCGCTGCGCCGGCCGCCGGCGTGTCAGCGGCATCCGGATCCGGGTCGCCGACAACGAGCGCGAGACGTTTTGAGTCGGGCGACCACTCGTAACCCTGCAGACGGCCTTTGACCTCCGTCAGCTGAAACGCTTCACCGCCGCTCCGATCGAGCAGCCATACCTGGTTGCCCTTCGCCGTGCCGGGCCTCGACGAGGTGAACGAGAGGTATTTCCCATCCGGACTGAAGCGCGGCGCCGACTCGCTGTCAGGACTCGACGTGATCTGCCGCTCGTTGGCGCCGTCGAGCCCGACGGTCCAGACGTGCGACGCACCGGCCTTGTCTTCCTTCACGTCGGTCTGCGAAACGACGAAAGCCACCGACTTGCCATCGGGCGCGCACTGCGGATCGCGCACCTCCTTGATCCGGCCGAGATCATCGAGCGACAGCGACCGCCTGGCCGTCTGCGCCGACAGCACGCCAACCGATGACAGGAAAACGAGCAATGCACTCGAAATGCGCTTCATAAAACCTCTCACTTGCCGGTGTAGGTGACGCGCCAGATTTTTCCCTTAACGTCCTCGGCGATGTACAGCGAACCATCCGGCCCAACCGCGAGACCACCTGGCCGCGACACCGCGTCGCCGGGATTCATGATCGGCTTCTTGCCCATGAATCCGTCAGCGAACACCTCGTATTTGCCCGGCTTGCCGTCGGTGAACGGCACGAACGTGATGTTGTAACCGGCCATCGGCAGCGGCGCGCGGTTCCACGAACCGTGGAAAGCGACGAAGACGCCGTTGCGGTAGTGCGCCGGGAACTGCGTGCCGCTGTAGAACACCAGGTCATTGGGCGCCCAGTGCGCGGGAAACGCCACCGTCGGCGGCGTGAACGCGGCGCAGCGATCGGTTTTCTTGCCGTCGCCGCCGTACTCCGGATTGGTCACGAGGTGTCCCTCGGAGTTGTTGAAGAAACAGTACGGCCATCCGAAGTTGGAGTTTTCGCTCACCTTCAGCAGATACTCCGCCGGCCATTCCGCGTTCTGTTCCGCGGTGAACTGACCCGGCCACAGCGTATCGAGGCCGTCGCGGTTGTGCATCATCACCCACAGCGACCCGTCGTGCCACGTGAGGCCAGGCAGCTGGCGCATGCCGGTGGCGTACCGCCGACCGTCGGCCTGCTTCTGCCCGAGCTTGTTCTCGTCGAAACGCCACACCCCGCCCGCGATGTCGAGCAGCTGGCACGGATCCTGGCCCTTCACGTTCGGCTGACGATCGGGCACCTGACAGGCGTTCGACGGCGCGCCAATGTTCACGTAAACACCGCCTTTGCCGTCGAAGGCAAGACCCTTGTCGGCGTGCTGACGGCGATCGGTCAACCCTTCGGCGATCACCTCAGGTGCGCCCGTCGGCTTGAGCTCGCCAGGGTTCAACTTGTAGCGGACGATCGACGAGGTGGTCGCAAAGTAGATGTAGCCATTTCGCAGTGCGACGCCGGTCGCGCTGCCTTCGCCGAACTGCTCGCGCTTGTCCATCTTGCCGTCGCCGTCGGTATCGCGCAGCCCCATGACGCCGCTCGCCTGTCCACGGCCGCCCTGCAGCGACACAAACAGGTCGCCATTGGGAGCGACGACGAGATGACGCGCCTTGCCGACGTTGTCGGCGACCAGGCTGGCGCAAAATCCCGGCGGCAG
>DASXIR010000392.1:0-4985 GCA_036497895.1 Vicinamibacterales bacterium
CGCGTTGCATTTTTGTCTGAAAAGGCAGGTATCGCCAACATTTATGTGGCAGATGTCGGGCCGTCGGTGGCGGCCGGAAGCGCTCGCGCGCTCACGAATTACCCCGACGGCCAGGGTGCCGCGTTCTTCTGGAGCCACGACAGCCGGCTGATCTATTTTTCGCGTGAAGGCGATCTTTGGCAGGTCGGCCTCACCGGCGGCGCGCCGACTCCCGTCTGGTCCACTCCTCAAGCTGAGTCCGGCATCGTCTTATCGCCGGACGGCAGCCGCGTCGCGTTCGTCCGTTCAGCGACGGCGCCCGTGCCCGGCGCGGCTCCGGCAGGGCGAGGTGGGCGCGGAGGTGCTGGCGCCGGCGGCCAAGTGATGATCCGCTCGCTCGCTGATGGAAGGGAGTCGCTGGTCGTCCGCGCCGACAACCGCGCGATTGGCAATTTGGGCTGGACTCCAGACGGGAAGTCGATCGTTTTCACCGACGGCGCGAGGACCATTCGTCACGAGCAGACGCCCGCGTACTCCGGCTCGAAGATCATCTACACCATCAGTGAAAACGTGCAGGGCCAGACGGCCGTGATCGGCGCGGATGGCACCGGGCTCAAGACCCTCGGGGCCGGATTCGGCGGCGGCGGTGGCCGACGGTGGCTCGACGCGACGCACTTCGTCTTCGATCGCACGTCACCCGATTTCAAGCGGCGCACTGTCTATGTCGGTGATCTCGCCGGTGGAGAGCCCAAGGTACTCCACGAAGATGTCGAGGAGAAATTCTGGAGCATTACCGGCGATGCCAATGCCGGCGGCCAGCCGTCACCCGACGGCAAGTGGATCCTGTTCCTGAGCGACCGCGACGGTTGGGATCATCTCTACGTCATGCCCGCGGCCGGCGGCGCTGCCGTGCAGATCACGAAAGGAAAGTTCGAGGCATGGCATCCGCAATGGGCTCCGGACAGCACGCGCATCGCCTTCGACGCGAACGAAGAGGGACGCTACGGTGATCGTCAGGTTTATGTGGCGACGCTGGCAGAGAAGAGCGGACCGCCGGTTCACTGGAGGATCGCGCCGGTCACCAGCGGCCGAGGGACCAACATCGCGCCGCAGTGGTCGCCCGACGGCACGCGGCTCGTCTATCAGCACACCGATCCACACAACTCCGCCGACTTATGGGTCGCGCCGGTTCCCTCGTCTGCGGAATTCGCTCCCCAATCCGCGACGCGGTTATCCGACTCCATGCCTGCATCGATCGATCGGTCGGCGTTCGTCGAGCCTGAGTCGGTCAGCTACAAAGGCCCGGACGGTCAGACCGTCCCGGCGTGGCTGTTCGTGCCGAAGGGACTCGATCGCACCAAGAAGCATCCGGCGATCGTCTGGATTCACGGCGACGGCGTGAACCAGGGCTACGACGGCTGGCATGTCCAGCGGAACTACGCGGTCTATTACAGCTTCCACCAGTATCTGCTGCAGAAGGGGTATGTGGTGATCATGCCCGACTACCGCGGCAGCATCGGCTACGGCAAGGCGTGGCGCGAAGGCGTCTACATGGACGTCGGCGGCAAGGACGCGAAGGACGCGTGGATGGTGACGAACTATCTGAAGACGCTGCCGTACGTGGACATGGATCGCGTCGGCGTCTGGGGCCTCAGCTACGGCGGCTTCTTCACGTTGATCGCCGTGACCGATCAACCGAAGATGTTCCGCGCGGCGGTGGACGTCGCCGGCGTCGCCGACTACGCGATGTACTACGAGGATCCGTACCACGGTGGGTGGACGGCGAGCCGCATCGGGACGCCAGAGCAGAATCCATCGGTCTACGCGAACGCCTCGCCCCTCTCCCACATGGATAAGCTCGAACGTCCGCTGCTCGTGTTGCACGGCACCTCCGACGTGAACGTCCCTTATCTCCATTCGGTCCGCCTGATCGACAAACTGATGAAGGAAGGAAAGGGCGAACTCGTGTCGTTCATGACCTATCCAGGCGAGTTCCACTACTTCACGCGCGAGCACGTGCTCCGCGACGCGTGGCACCGCGTCGAAGATTTCTGGAACGCGAACCTGAAGAGCGGTCCAGTCATAAGTCACTAGGTCCTTGGCGCTTGGTTCTTTGTTCTTGGTCCGTCCCGTGGTCCTTCGTCCTTTGTGCACTCACCGGCGCGGACGACGGACCAGGGACGGACCGGAGGACAAAGGACGGACCAAGAACCAAGGACGGACCAAGACCCAGGAACGATGTACCAAGGACTATTGAGTCCGTACTATACTGTCCGCATGCGCAGCGCTTCAGCCGGCTTCATCGTCCTGGCGATCGCGGTGCCGACGTTCGCTCAAACAAAACCGCCCTCCAGGAAAGCTCCACCGGCTCCGCCACCGGCGGCGCTCAAGAAAGTCGCACCGGACATGACCTGTCCGACTCCGCTCGGCCTCGGGGTCAAGACCAAGATCGCGTTTTGCGAGGTGCTCGCCGGAACCGATCCGGCGGGCGGTGTCGTCATCCGCGTCCCGCCGCACAAGGGCCCAGCGACGCTGACTTTCGATCTGCACAACCTGCATCTCTATTCTGAAGAACAGATCAAGGCCAAGCGTGCCTACGCCCGCTACATGGCCACCATTGGAGCGCTGACGCTCGACAACACGCTCATTACCAGGGCGGTCGTTGAAAGTGAATTCCGCACCGCGAACGACCTGGTGGATCGCGTCGGCGGCGGTGCCGGACCGGGCGGCGTGAAAGCGGTGGCGCCCGTCGGCACGGAGTCGATCACGGTCACCGTGCCCGAAGCAGAAGCCGCGGTCAGCCTGCTGGGTGAGAAACTGTCCGTGGACCGCGTCGATGGCGGCAGCGCAACCTACACGCAACCCGGTCGTCCCATCGCTGTGATCAGCAACGTGCAGCTCGAATATCGTCCCGGTCCGCCGCCAAAGCCCGCGAAGACCACCACGGCCCCGCCAAAGAAAAAGTAGAGGTAAGGAAGCAAGAAGATCTTGCTTCCTTCACGAGTCGGGCGCACCATGAGCCCATCGAGCGACGTACGGCACTCCCAAAGGAGGCGGTATGAGACGCGGATCGGACATCAGCCTCGGGGCGACCACGAGCGGCGTGGTGCTTGCTTCCGGCGCGGCCCTGGCCCTGATCGTCTACGCCCTGCTGACGTTCATCGCAATGTTTCCCTCTTCGTCCGCCCAGATTCTTGCAAGGCTGCCTTAGTCGGGATGGCAGGTCGCGACCTTCGACGTGAGGTCAAAAGAAAAAAGGCCGGCGGTTGCCCGCCGGCCTTTTCTTTCTCAATCTGAATTCCGCGTTGTCGTTACACGATCGGCTTGTGAAGCACGTCCGCCGGCTGCGACGCCTTCTTCTTGCCGCCGAGACCCTGAATCTGCAGTGTCGGCTGCTCCTTGAGCACGTGCTGGGCGTAGAGCTTGGCCATCTCCGCGTTGTGCGCGGATTCCTTGGCCAGCTCCTCCGGCGTCTTCGTCTTGTTCTTCTGCGCCGCCAGCTTTTCCTCGCGCGCGTTCTTCGCGATGCCAAGGTCTTCCATGTCGGTCTGAGCGCCGGCGCGGACCGCTTCTTCGTTCAGCTTCAGCCGATGCGCGGTCGAGTCGAGCGGCACTGACTTGTTGCCGGCGAAGATTTCGTGACGGCCGTGCTCCTCGTACCACTTGGTGAGGGTCGCCGTCATGTGCATCTTCTCGATGATGTTGCGCCAGCCGATGCCGGTGTTGTAAGCGCAGAAGGAGATTTCACCCTGCTGCGTGGCATACGGGATGATGCACATCTCAGTGCGGCGGAAGTCGTAGTTGAAGAGATCCTGGAACCACATTCCCGCGATGAACAGGAAGTTCCAGCGATCCGCCCGCCGCTTGGCGATGTCGTCCATCGTCCGATTGCCTTCGACCTTGCCGTACTTGCCCTTTTCGGCCGACTTGGTCGCGCCGAACGTCTTGTCGAACTTCTTGAGCAGGTCGGTGAGCTTGAAGTGGGTCGGCGACTTGAACGAGTCGTAGTTGCGGATGACGGCGAGCGCCATGCCGAAGTTGGACCAGAAGCGGCTGCGGCCGGCGTCGGTGACCTGCTGAACGTCCTTGGCGAACCGCTCAGCCTTGAGGAATGCCGTCACCGGCACCGCCTCCTTGGTTTCCTTGTCGATCATGATCGCCATGCCGACGCCGCAGTTCGGGTGGCAGCCGCAGGTGAGCTGACCGAATTCCTTTTCGGCCCCGTGGGTCACGTCAGCCCAGTCCGTGAAGCTGCCCATGAACGAAATCGGGAACCAGTCGCGGACCGGCTCGCCGATGCCGGTCTGGTTCTTCACGTCGTGGGCCAGGTGCGACAGCGTGTAGCGCTGCGCGGCGCGGCGCTCCGGCGTCACTTCCTCGTCGCGGCCGGTGAACGACACCGGCTGGAACGACAGGAAGTTGATGGTCTTGGGATTGTCGAGCGCGAACTCGATGATCCGGCCGACCTGCTCGTTGTTGACGCCGTTGACGATGGTCACGACCGGCACGATGTCAACGCCATTGCTGTGCAGGTTCTCGATGGCGCGGAGCTTGACGTCGAACAGGTTGCCGACGCGACGGTGCGCGTTGGCCGCGTTGCCGATGCCGTCGAACTGGAGATACGCGTAACGGAGACCGGCTTCCGCCGCTTCCTTCGCGAACTCCGGACGCTTGGCGAATTCGATGCCGTTGGTCGCCGCCTGAACGCTGTTATAGCCGACCTTGCGGGCGTAGCGAACGGCGTCGAGGAAGTAGGGCGAAATCGTCGGCTCGCCGCCGGAGAACTGCACTGACATCTGCCGGCGCGGCTTGATGCTGATCGCGTTGTCCAGCACCATCTTGATGTCTTCCCACGACAGCTCGTGGACGAACCCGACCTGGTTCGCGTCCATGAAGCAGGGGTCGCACATCATGTTGCAGCGATTGGTCAGGTCGACCGTCAGCACCGATCCGCGGCCGTGCTGGATGGTGGCGCTGCCGTGGTTGTGGAGCTTCTCGTCGTTGTG
>DASXIR010000393.1:0-3708 GCA_036497895.1 Vicinamibacterales bacterium
GGCGCCTCTGCGTAGCACGCGTCGTTCATGCCGAAGGCGACGATCACGAGATCCGGGTTCGCGTCACGAACGCGCTCGGCCTGCCAGATGCCATCGGCCGCCGTAGAACCGGCGACCGCCAGGTTATCCAGCGTGACCCGCGCGCCATGTTGCTCCTCGAGAGTCGAGGCGACCAGCTTCGTGTAACCAGGAGCGTGCGGCGTAACGCCATGAAATCCCGAGGAGTCGTACCCCTCCGAGATGCTGTCTCCCAGGACGCAGATGGTCAGGCCCTGTTTTCGCCGCAGTCGAGCGGATACGAGCGGAAGTGGACCGCCCTCAACTGATGGACGCCACGCGCTGGCATCAGATGTGTGATGGTAGGTGACGCAGACGGTTCGTTCGCGGATGCTGTTGACCTCGCCAGCCGCCAGTTCCGCTTCGCTGATCGTGCCGATGCGTGACGCTTGAGTCAGCGACATCCGCCGGGTGCCGGCGTTCAGTGCGTAATCAATCCCTTCGAGGTAGTCAGTGGTCCCCGCCGCATCGCTCACTCTTGCCACCCGGTCCGGCGTGAAGAGTAGTTGCGCCTCCGCGGGGCCATCGACCTTCTGACCGAATACGACGGTCTCGCCGTACATCGTGTCTGAGAGCCAGAAGGGATCGACGAGCGAAGGCTGGGACACGGCGAGCAACAGTAACGCATCGCTCGAAGGAAGTCCCTTACCTGCTTGCGCAGCACACGGCCATCTGCGCTTCCAGCGTCGCCCGGATCCGGCAGGCGCGAATGCCGAGCGCGTTCATCGAAATGCCCATCCGCTTCGCCAGGTCTCGCCGGCGCTCGATCCCGGCGCGTCCCTCGTCACGGTGGTAGTCGACGATCAGCGCGCGCTGCTCCGGACCGAGTCCTTGTAAGCAGCGGTCCAGGCACTCGAGACGCGCTTCGCGCTCGGCGGCTTCGTCCGGTGCGACCAGAGGTCCGACGCGCCCGGTCCAGGAATCGCTGCCGATGTTCGACGAATCAACCGTGTGCGGATGGCGCCGTTCGCGCCGGACGTCTTCGAGCAGAACAAATTTTGCGACGACGTAGCAGTAGCGCGCTTGCGGGGTGATGGCAATGGCGCCGTCCCGTTCGAGCGTCCTGCCGACGCGGCTGAGCGTTTCGTCGGCCAGATCGTCCGCAAACGGACGATCGCGACGATCGAAGTACTCCGTCAGCCGGCGACGGATCTCGAGATATGTCGCTCCGTGCGAATCGACGCCATCGTCCAGCCATTCGAGTAATCGGGCGAATGCGAGATGACTGAGTCCCCGTGCCTCCTCAGGCACTTCGGGAGGAGATGACGGGGCTTCGAGTATTGCCGTGCTTGCCATGTCAGGAATCCTTGCTTCGAGGCGGAATGCCCTCACTTGAGATATCGAAAACCATCGATGGAACACGACACGGCCTCGCGTGTCGTGTTTTACCAGGCGTTTACGATCTCTCTGGTGGTGGCAATAGGGCAGGCGGCGGCGCGCGCGCTATACTGCGATGAACCCTCCGTGATTTCCGACATCACGACGCTTCTCGCCTCCGCCGAGCTCGGCGATCGCGCGGCAGCGGATGCGCTCTTCTCCGTCCTGTACGACGAGTTGCACCGGATGGCGCGACGCGAGCTGTCCAAGCGAGCCTCCGGCATGACGCTGGGTGCGACCACGCTGCTGCACGACGCCTATCTCGATATCTCGGGAAGGGAAGGCGCGGCGTTTCCAGACCGCAACCGGTTCATGGCCTACGCCGCACGTGTGATGCGCGGGCTCATCATCGACTACGCGCGCAGCCGGCAGGCCCAGAAACGCGGCGGCCTGTTCGAGATCACATCGATTCGTACAGACGTGGCGGAAGCGATTCCCGACGCCGCGCAGTTAGGGCCCTTGAGCGACGCGCTCGACGAGCTCGCCACCGTCGACCCGCGCCTGGCCCGCATCGTCGACCTCAAGTTCTTTTGCGGGTTCTCGTTCGGCGAGATTGCCGCGATGTCGAGCGTGTCCGAGCGTACGGTGCAGCGCGACTGGGAGAAGGCGCGTATCTACCTGCACCATGTCCTTCAGGACGAGGTTCCGGCGCTGTGATGTCGTCTGTTGACAGTCGTTTCCGATCTCTCTGATCGGAGAGCACGCATGCGGACAATGGACAGCCGCCGCTGGCAGCGGGCAAGCGGCCACCTTGATCGGGTCCTGGAACTGCCGCCAGGGGAACAGGACGCCTGGCTGGCGGCGTTGCAGGAGCACGATCCGGAGTCCGCTGCCGATCTCGCTTCGCTGCTCGACGAGCACCGCCGCCTCACCGCCGAGCGCTTCCTCGAATCGCCGCCGCCGCCGCAACCGCGGGAGGCGCCACTGGTCGGCCTCACCATCGGCGCCTATACGCTGGTGTCGCGAATCGGCCATGGCGGCATGGGCACGGTGTGGCTGGCGTCGCGCAGCGATGGCCGCTTCGAGGGGCAGGCGGCGCTGAAACTGCTGAACGCGGCGCTGGTCGGCCGCGGCGGCGAAGAGCGCTTCAAGCGCGAGGGCACGATCCTCGCGCGGCTCACACATCCCAACATCGCCAGGCTGATCGACGCCGGCGTCTCCAACGCGGGTCAGCCCTACCTCGTGCTCGAGCGGATCGACGGCCGGCACATCGATCGCTTCTGCGACGAAGAGCGTCTCAGCGTCGACGCGCGCGTCCGTTTGTTCCTCGACGTGCAGGCCGCCGTCGCCCACGCCCACGCCAACCTGATCGTGCACCGCGATCTCAAGCCCTCGAACGTCCTCGTGACCGCGAGTGGTGAGGTCAAGCTGCTCGATTTCGGCATCGCCAAGCTGATCGAAGAGGATGCGGCGCTGGCGACGCTGTTGACCCCGGAATCGGGATCCGCGATGACGCCGAAATACGCGGCGCCCGAGCAGATTGCCGGCGGTGCGATCACGACCGCCACGGATGTCTACGCGCTCGGCGTGCTCTTGTACGAGCTGGTCGCGGGTCAGCATCCCGCCGGTGCGGCGCTGAAGTCGCCGTCGGATTTCGTGAAGGCAGTGACCGAAACCGAGCCATTACGGTTGGCGACCGCGTTCCAGAGTGCCGGCACCGCTGAGGCGGCGGCACTGGCCTCGAAGCGCGCGACCACTCCGGAGCGGCTGCGCCGCGTGCTGCGCGGCGACCTCGAGACGATCATCGGCAAGGCGCTGAAGAAGAATCCGGCCGAGCGGTACGCGTCGGTCAGCGAATTCGCAGACGACCTGCGCCGCTATCTCGACAACCAGCCGATCAGCGCGCGGCCGGACTCGGTGAGTTACCGCGCAATGAAGTTTGGCCGCCGGCACTGGCGAGGCCTCACCACCGCGGCGGTGGCGCTGGTGGCGCTGGTCGGCGTCAGTGGCTTTTACACCATGCGGCTCGCCACCGAACGCGATCGCGCGCGGGTGCAGGCGGAGAAGGCCTCGAAACTCAGCGGGCTGTTGACCGGCCTGCTGATGCAGGCCGACCCCTATCGCACGCCAGACGCCACGGAACCGACGATGCAGAGCCTGCTCGACATCGGCGCGCACCGTATCGGCCGCGAACTCGGCGATCAACCCGACACCCAGGCCGAGATGTTCACCGTCATCGGGCGGACCTACTCACGCATGGGTCTTCAGGCGCAGGCGCTGCCGCTGCTGCAGCAGGCGCTGACGATCGGCCGCCGCGCGTTTGGATCGGACAGC
>DASXIR010000394.1:0-2809 GCA_036497895.1 Vicinamibacterales bacterium
CTTCGCCAGCTCTCGGCCTCGATAGCCGCCACTCTTGCCGACGGACAGCCTGTGGGCGTGGCCGCCGCAGTCGTCAAGGACCTCGGCACGCGGTACGAATCCGCAGTCGTGGATGCGGCCGCCGCGGGCATCTCGGTGCAGCCGTCAGTCGAGTCCGGTGATGCGCTGACACGGCTGTTGGCCGAAGGCATTCTGCACGCTCCCGGTTTCACACTGCGGGGTGGAACAAACGAGATACTCAGCGGAGTCGTCGCCCGTGGTTTGGGGCTGCGATGACGGCGGTGACCGACCAACCATCAGAGTTGTTGGCGCTGCGGCAGCTCGCCGACGACATCTTCGCGGCATCTGCGGAACCGGTGCTGGACGCGCAGGAACGTCGCGTGGCGTATGACCCTGCGCTGTGGAACACGTTGGCGGGCTCGGGCCTGACCCTGCTCACCACGCCAGAATCGTTGGGCGGCAGCGGCGCGGGTCTTCACGAGCTGGGTGTGGTGCTCGAGAGCGCCGGATACCACAGTGCAGCCGTGCCGCTGGTAGAGCACGATCTGCTTGCCGCCTGGCTGCTTCGTACCGCGGAACTTCCGATACCCGAGGGCCCGATGACGGCGGCGGTGACAACCCAGCCACTGCAGAGTGGACGACTCGTCGCCGTTTTCGACCTCGTGTCGTGGGCGAACGCCGCGGACGTGCTCGTGGTCGCCAGTGACGGATTCGTCGCCGCGCTGTCGCGCGAGCAGTTCTCCGTCGAGGAGTCAACCGATATCGCCGGCCAGCCGATCGGACGCGTGAGCGTCGATGCCACGTTGGAATCCGGTCGATATCGGTCGGTCGACGTCGGCCTCAGGGAATACCGCTTGCGCGGCGCGCTGGGACGGGCCGTGCAAACCTGCGGCGCGTTGGCACGCGCGCTCGAACTCTCGCGCGATCACGTGCAGCAGCGTGAGCAATTCGGCCGGCCGATCGCCAAGTTTCAAGCCGTCCAGACATTGATCTCGAGTGCGGCCGGCGCGCTGTCCGTGGCGAAGACCGCCGCAGAGTTCGCGATCGAGATCGCCACCCTCCGTGGGTTCTCATCTCCGCACGCGGTGTTCGCCATCTCCGTCGCCAAGATCGAGTCGGCGCGCGCCGCAACCATAGTGGCGCGCAACGCCCACCAAGCACACGGCGCCATCGGCTTCACCCTTGATCATCGCCTTCGGCATTTCACGCTCAGGGCTCTGGCATGGCGCTCGGAGTTCGGTACTCAACGTCAATGGCAGCACGATCTCGGGCAGATGGCGCTGGACTCTACGTCCTCCGTGTGGGAACTGGTCACCGAACTGAGTTCAGCTGCTTTGTCCATAGAAACATAAATAGTTATAGTATTAAGCGATTTGAGGGCGTCGCGGCTGTCGTCGCTGTCGCTGAGGCAGATAGATGGAGATCCCTGTGCGCCGAGACATCTTCGAGCCCGAACACGACGAATTCCGCGCGACCGCGCGCTCGTACTTCGAGACCGTGTGTGTCCCGCACGCCGGCGAGTGGGAAGAGCGCGGTTACGTCGACCGCGAAGCATGGCTGGAGGCGGGCAAACTGGGACTGATCGGCTGGGAGATGCCCGAGGAGTACGGCGGCGCGGGAATCAAGGATTTCCGACTCAACGCCATCGTCAATGAGGAGTTCTGGCTGACCGGGGCCGTCGGCATCGGGCTGGGTGTTCAGAACGACATCCTGGCCGGTTACTTCGCCGAGCTCACCACAGACGAGCAGAAGGAGCGTTGGCTGCCTCGCTACGTATCCGGCGAGCTGATCACTGCGATCGCGATGTCGGAGCCCGGCGCCGGATCCGACCTCGCCAACCTCAAGACATCGGCCCGGCGCGACGGCGACGATTACATCGTCAACGGCGCAAAGACGTTCATCTCCAACGGCCTACTGGCCGACCTGGTGGTCGTCGCATGCCGAACGAACCCAGACGCCGACAAGCCGCACAAGGGCATCAGCCTACTGGCTATCGAGTCCGGAGCCGACGGATTCAGCCGTGGCCGCAAACTCGACAAGATCGGCCAAAGGTCCGCAGACACAGCCGAACTCATCTTCGAGGATGTTCGCGTTCCAGCGGAGAATCTGATCGGCGAGGAGAACCGCGGCTTTTACCATCTGATGCGCAACCTTCCAGCTGAGCGGCTCGCCATCGCCATCCACGCCGCAGCTTCTGCTCGCCGCGCGATCGATTTATCCACTCACTATGCGCGCGATCGCAAGGCGTTCGGCCAACCGATCGGCACGTTCCAGGTCAACCGTCACGCCATCGCACAGATGCACACCGAACTCGACGTCATGCAGGCCTACGTCGACAAATGCATCATGGCGGTCAACTCCGGAGAGTTGACGGCTGACGAAGCCGCAGGCGCAAAGTGGTGGTCCACTGAGGCCCAATGGCGAATCGTCGACCGGTGCTTGCAGTTGCACGGCGGCTACGGCTACATCAACGAGTACGAAATCGCCCGGTTGTGGCGTGACGCGCGGGTGCAGCGGATCTACGGCGGCACCAACGAAATCATGCTGGACATCGTCGGAAAGGGCATGGGATTTTGAGCGGCGCGCCCGAAGCGGTCATCGTTGCCACCGCACGTACGCCAATAGGCCGCGCCTTCAAAGGCTCGTTGGCCGGTGAGCGCGCCGACGACCTGTGCGTCGCGGCCATCACGTCCGCGATGCAGCAGATCCCTCAAGTGGGACCGCACACCATCAACGACCTCATCGTGGGCTGCGGCGCGCCGGGCGGAGAACAAGGGTTCAACATGGCACGGGTCGTGGCCATCATATT
>DASXIR010000395.1:0-20591 GCA_036497895.1 Vicinamibacterales bacterium
CTGGCTGCCGACCCGGCGGCAGTCGTCGCTCGAAAACCCCGTATTACGTTTCGCGACTTCCGCAGTAGCTTTATCGATCAGCAGATCGAGCAGGTCATCGATCTTGACGCCGAGTCCCTTTCGGCCCGAGACCTCGACGAACGGTTTGGTCGACGCCTCGCTGAGTGACCCGTAGCCGAGTTCGCGCGCCGTCGCGTGAGACAGCGCCACCATCTCGTAGGAGAAGTGCACCGAGTTTTCGGCTTCGCGCGGATGACCCAGCGTACGCAGCGCCTGGCTCAGGAGAGCCTGCAGGTACATCTGCCGCGAGTCGATGACGTTGAAGATTTTCTGCGCGTGCCCGAACGGGGGCGCGTCCCGATCGCCTTCGCCTGATGTCGTCGACCACAAGGGCCTGCCGCCGGCCTGCCAGTCGCGTGCGTGATACCGGAAGTCGAGTCCGAGCAGGCCGAATTTCCAGAACTGGTTGGCGATGTCCTTGCCGACGTAGGTCACGATGCCGTTCGATCGGACGATGACCTTTTCGCGCGCCTCCTCGGCCTCGTCGCCGCCGCTTGACGAAGCCGTCTCCGCGTCCGCTGCCGTTGCGTCGGCAACTCCTCCGGTCTCGTCGATGCGCATGACCCAGCACCCGGCCAGTTTGCCCTCGGTCTGCAGGAACATCGATCCCTGGTCTTTGAGAATCTGGAACGTGCGGGCCCAGAACTGCAGCCGGATGATGTCGCCCTCGTAGGTGAGCAGGTCGTAACCGATGTTCAGGCGGGCCATCGTCCGCAGATGCGCGGCGACGATCCGCTCGACGATCAAGGTCCCGATCGCGGCAGTCTCATTGCCGCCGTGTTCGAGGTCGTGTGACACCGCCGCCCGCGCCGCGAGGTGCGCTTTGTCCTGGTCATACCACTCGGTGACCCTCGAGTAGAGGTCCCAGCAGTAGTAGTCGAATCGGGTCGTGTCTGCGATCTTCGCGATCTCGTCGAGCGTGCGACGCTCGAGTTCGCGGAAGCCGACGATGACGTCCGCGACCTGAACGCCGGTGTCGTCGATGTAGTTCTGCACCTCGACTGGAATGCCCCTGAACCGCAGCACTCGCGCGAGCGTATCGCCGAGCGCCGCGTTGCGCAGATGACCGATGTGCGCCGCCTTGTTCGGGTTGATGGCGGTGTGCTCGACGATGGTTTTGTCGCTGGCGACGGCGACCGGCGCGATCAACTGGCGCAGGCGCGGCAGGAAGAACGCAGAGCGATCGAGAAACAGATTCAGGTAGCCGTTTGGCGCGGCCTCGATCCGCGCCACGCCAGGCAGCGTCCCGATCGCCTGCGTAAGATCTTGAGCGATTGCCCTGGGCGCCTTACGCAGTGCTCGCGCCAGTTGAAAGGCAACCGGCACGGCGAAATCGCCCATGGCCCGGCTCGGGGGAATTTCCACCGCGAATGGCGGAACCTCGGTCAGCCCGAAATGCTGCCGAATGGTCGCGGCAATGGCGTCGTGGATTTGTTGCTCGAGACTCAGGATCATGTGCGGGTTGGGTGGCGAGCCTCGGGAGCCCGCGCTAAGCTCGTGATACGATTACGGTTCGTGACTCTGCAGTGTCTCGAGGCCAGCGTACTCGCCAGGCGTGTTCACATTGGCCAGCAGACGGTGGCAGTTGCCGAACCGTCCAACCTCCTCAGCCGACACGCAATGAACCCGCACGTCCGCGAGCAGTTCCGTCATCTTCAATCGCCGCTCCGCCAGCCGCGCCGTGACTGCCTCAAGGCAGTTGCGGGAATAGACCGCGCACAATGGATGATAGCCGCGTTCGGTCTGCGGAATGACGATGTCGGCAGTGTTCCCGAGGGAGAGCAGGTACGCGATGAACGGCGCAGTGACATAGGGCATGTCGCAGGCGACGAGGACAACGCTGCCGCCGTCCGTCGCGGTGAGGGCCGCGTGCAGGCCACCGAGCGGTCCGCAGCCGGGCACGAGATCGTCGATGTGCCGCGCCGCCGGATGCGTCGCCTGGCCGCCGACCAGCAGCACATCGTCCACGATCGACGCGAGCTCCGTCACCTGGCGATCGAGAATCGTCCGGCCGTCCACGACCAGTGCGCTCTTGTCGCGGCCGTCGAAGCGGCGGGCCGCTCCGCCGGCAAGAATCGCAGCACTCTGCTTCATAGCGTAGAGTCATCTTAACCGACATGCGAGCAGCCGGGATTGGACGCGTCCTTGTCGCCAGCCTGCATCAGGGCATCGCAGACATTCTGCCGACCCGCCTCGGCTTCTACGAAAACTGGCTCAACGCCGAAGGACTGCGCGAGGGAACGATCGGTCTCGCGCCACTCTACGCCGTGCTCAGTTTCCTGCGCCAGGAAGGCGACGCCTACAACCTGATTACGACCCGCGCCGGCGAATACGCGGCCGAATGGACGGTCGCGTCGATGTCGCCGTTTCAGCGTTCGCTCGTCAAGGCGCTGCCGGTCTGGTTGAGAACCCGCGTGCTGCTCAGGCTCTCGAAGGGACTGGTGCACAGCAGCTACAGCGGCAGCCGCGCGGTCTGGCGCCTGCGCAAAGGCACCGCCACGGTGGATATCCGCGCGTCGATTTTCTGCACCGTGCGCGATCCGGTCGCCTATCCGCTGTGCGGATTCTATGTGGCGGCGTTCACCAAGCTGCTGCTGGCCTTCGGCGTCGGAGCGCGCGCCAGCGTGGCAACGTGCCGCGGTACCGGTGAGCGGACGTGCGAGCTGAAAGTCGCGATCCTCAGCGACGAGCCGGTGGAGACGCTGGAGGTCGCGTGACGCGCTGGGTGGTGCTGGCGTTCGCGGTCCTGGCCGGTGTTTCTTCCGCCGCCGCGCAACCGCTGCCGCGAATCCTGGTGGTGCCGTTCGACAACGTCAAGCGCGAAGGTCGTATCTTCTGGCTCGGCGAAGCCGCAGCCGTCCTGCTGTCCGACGACCTCACGGGACTCGAGGCCAACGCCATCGGGCGCCCGGAACGGCAGGCGGCGTTCGAGCGTTTGCAGGTGCCTCCAGCCGCCGCGTTGACTGATGCGACGGTGATCCGCATCGGCCAACTGGTCGGCGCCGGGCAAGTCGTGATCGGCACCCTGCAGATGGAAGGTGACGATCTGGTCGTGCGTGCCCGGGCGATCGCGCTCGACACCGGCCGCGTGGTCGCTGACGTCACCGAGCGGGGACCGCTGCCGCAGTTGTTCGCGACCTTCGAGCGGATCGCGCGCCGCATCGCGCGCCCTTCGACCCGGTCCACCGAGGAGATCGAGCGTCAGCATCCGCCGCTGGCCGCGTTCGAGGATTTCATCAAGGGCCTGCTCGCCGACACGCCCGACACCGCGATCACGTACCTGAACTCGGCACTCAAGCGGCAGCCGACCTTCGACCGCGCGCGGCTGGCGCTGTGGGATGTCTACGCCGAGCAGGGCGATCACGAGGAAGCGCTGGCGGCGATCGCTGCCGTTCCCCCCGACTCCCCGGTGGCCCGGCGCGCGACCTTTCTCGCCGGGCTATCGCAGCTGGACCTGGAGAAGTACGACGAGGCGTTCAAGTCGTTCAAGACACTCGCGGACACCCGGTCCGACGCGGCGGTGCTGAACAACCTCGGTGTGGTCCAAATGCGCCGGAGCGGGTCGCCCGCGGCTGGTCTGCCGACCTACTACTTCACCAAGGCGCACGAACTCGACGCTGACGATCCGGACTATCTCTTCAATCTGGGTTACGCCTACTGGCAGGCGCGCGATGCGTCAGCCGCGACCTACTGGCTGCGCGAAGCCTTGCGCCGCAACCCGGCCGACGGCGACGCGCATTTCGTCCTGGCTGCCTCGCTGGCCTCGGCCGGCAGCACCGTCGAGGCCAACCGCGAACGCGAGCTGGCGAGGCGCCTTTCGTCCGCCTATGAACCGAGCAAGCGACCGGGCGGCGATCAGGTGCCGAAAGATCTCGAACGCATCAAGGATGATGTCGAATTGCCGCGCGAGGCGCGCGTCAGCGAGCGGCTTGCCGAGACCGGGCAGCGCGATCAGGCCGAACTCGCCACCTTCTACCTCGATCGTGCCCGGCGCCTCTATCAGCAGGAGAACGATCGGGAGGCGGCGGTCGAATTGAATCACGCGTTGTATCTCTCGCCCTATCTGGCGGAGGCGCAGCTTCTGCTCGGCCGGATCTATCTGCGGACCGGGCGCGAACACGACGCCATCGACACGCTCAAGATCTCGCTGTGGAGCGCCGAGACCGCCGAGGGCCACGCGGTGCTCGGCGAGGCGTACCGCCAGGCCAAGGATTTCGACGCAGCGCACAACGAGGCAGACCGCGCCCTGGCGCTCGACCCGACCTCGGCGGAGGCTCGGCTGTTGATCGCCAAGCTTGAAGGCCGCTAACGTGCTAAAATCACGACAGTTGTGGCCCACGCCGTCCAAGACGACAGCTTTCGCGAAATTCAGCTGAACGGCAAACAGCTGGTTTTTCTGTTCATGGCCGCCACGGTCGTGTCCGTGGTGATTTTTCTTTGCGGCGTCCTCGTAGGGCGCGGCGTACGGGCCGAGCGAAGCATCGGCGCCGAGCCGGGAGTGTCATCGGTGGAGGAGGCGGCTCCTGCGCCAGCGTCGGATGCCAAGCCGATCGCGACCATCGCTGGTTCGGATCCGACCAAGGCCCCTCCGCCATCACCCGCAGCGGACGCCGAAATCCTCTCCTACCCGTCGCTCGGCGCGAAGAATCCGCCGGTCGACAAATTGAAGCCCGAGCACGACAAGTCCTCGGCGAGTGTGGCACCGGTCGCCGAGAAGCCAGCGCCGGTCGCGACGACGAAGCCCGCCGCGACGACAGTTGCCACGCCACCTCCGGCGCCTGCGGCGAAGTCGAAGGACACGCCCAAGGAAGCCGCGCATACCGATCTCGCGCCCGAACCGACGCAAAGTGGTTTTGCCGTCCAGATCGCCGCCCTGAACGTTCGCACCGAGGCTGAAGCGATCGCCAAGCGTCTCAATTCGAAGGGTTACACGGCATACGTGCTGTCGCCCGCGAACGGCACTCCCTCGGTGTATCGCGTCCGCGTCGGCAAGTACGGTACCAGGCGCGAAGCCGAGTCGATCGCCGAGCGGCTGCAAAAAGAAGAGCAGTTCAAGCCCTGGGTTACGCGCTAGCCGCGGGCTCGGGCGTCCTCCTCGCCCTCAGCTTTCCAAAATTCGGACATCCCGCTTTCGCCTGGGTCGCACTTGCGCCGTTGTTGATCGCGCTGAAAGGCGCGCCGCTCCGTCGCGCGTTCTTCCTTGGTCTCCTGGCCGGCGGGATCTACTTCACCGGCACGCTCTACTGGATTACGCGGGTGATGGCGCTCTACGGCGGCCTCGCGACCCCGATCGCGATGCTGGTCAACGCCGCGCTGATCGCGTATCTGGCGTTGTTTCCCGCGGTGTTCGCGCTGGTCGTGCGCAGGCTCGCGGTGGCTTACGGTCGCCGCGCGTTTCTCGCTGTGCCATTCGTCTGGGCTGCGACGGAGCTCGGTCGGACCTACATCATCACCGGCTTTCCGTGGGTGCTGCTCGGTTACAGTCAGGCGACGGTGCTTCCAATCGCACAGTTCGCGAGCCTGGCAGGTGTCTACGGCGTTTCCATGCTGGTGACGACGACCAGCACCGCTTTGGCGGCGTTCGCCACAGCCGCGCCCACAACCGCGACCTACACTCGGGCGCGCCCGCTGGTGCTGACCATCGTCCTCGTGGTCGGCGTCGCCGCCTGGGGCAGTGAACGCCTGGCCACCAATACGCTCACCGCGAGCGGCGACACCATCCGCGTCGGTATGGTGCAGGGCAACGTCGATCAGGGCGAGAAGATGAGCCTGCAGCGCTCGACGGAGATCTTCCAGGACTACATCGACAAGACGCGGCAGGCGATTGCAAAGGGCGCCGCGTTCGTGCTCTGGCCCGAATCGTCTACCCCGTTCATCTTCGAAGAAGACCACGACGCAGCGAATCGTGTCCGCGAGGTCGCCAGGGAGGCGCACGCCGCGATTCTTGTCGGCAGCGATCAGGTCGAGCGTGGCCGGCCCAATAAGTGGTTCAACTCCGCGTTTCTGGTCGGCCCGGACGGCATCGTCGCCGGCGTGTATCGCAAGATCCACCTGGTGCCATTCGGCGAGTACGTGCCACTCCAGAAGCTGCTCTTTTTCGCCGCGCCGTTGACCGAACAGGTCGGGACGTTTTCGCCGGGCACCAGTGCCGAACTGCTGCCAGTCCGCGGTCACCCGGTCAGCGTGTCGATTTGCTACGAAGTGGTGTACCCCGCACTGGTCCGCACGTTCGTCGAGGCCGGGAGCGAGTTGTTGACCACGATCACCAACGATGCCTGGTTCGGCGCAACGTCGGCACCGTACCAGCACTTCGAACAGGCGTCGATGCGGGCGATCGAGGAGGGACGCTACATGGTCCGTTCCGCCAACACCGGCATCAGCGGTATCGTGGACCCCTACGGACGCGTGCTGGCGCGCACGGCGATCAACGAGCCGGCGGTGGTGGTTGGCGACGTCAGGTTCGTGAGGACCACCACCTTTTACGCGCGACACGGCGACGTGCTCACGTACGGATCGGCGCTGCTGACGGCCGCCCTCCTCGTCGCCGCAAGACGACGTGTACAATGACGGCATGGCTACAGTCGAAGAATTGAAGCGACGCTACGATGATCTCAGCAAGCGCGCCGGCGACTTGCGGAGCTATCTTTGAGCAGGCCAATCCTGACGACGAACTGACCCGCCTCGATCAACGCGCGCTCGATCCCAATTTCTGGAAAGACCCGGCCGAAGCGCAGAAAGTCCAGCAGCGCCGCCGACGCCTGGAGCAGGACCGCGACCTGATCGCGTCGCTGCGCAAGCAGACTGACGATCTGTCGGTGCTGCTGGAGTTTTCCGAAGCAGGCGAATCTGTCGATGCCGAGTTCGAGCAGGGGCTCGACAGCCTCGATGTGGCCGTGCAGGCGGGCGAAATCAAGAAGATGCTCGGCGGCGAGCACGACCGCAAGAACGCGATCATCACCATTCACCCTGGCGCCGGCGGCACCGAATCCCAGGACTGGGCCGAGATGCTGCTGCGCATGTACATGCGCTGGACCGAGCGCCGTGGCTTCAAGCGGGAGATTCTCGACTACCAGCCTGGCGAAGAGGCCGGGGTGAAGAGCGTCACCGTGATGGTCAGCGGCGAGTACGCCTACGGCCTGCTGGCGGCGGAGGCCGGGGTGCATCGCCTGGTGAGGATTTCGCCGTTCGACCAGGCTGCCAGGCGTCACACCTCGTTCGCGTCGCTCTACGTGTGGCCGGAGCTGCCAGAGGACGTGGACATCGTGATCGACGACAAGGACATCCGCATCGACACGTTCCGGTCGAGCGGCGCCGGCGGTCAGCATGTCAACGTCACCGACTCCGCGATTCGCATCACCCATCTGCCGACCGGCCTGGTGGTGTCCTGCCAGAACGAACGCTCCCAGCACCGCAACAAAGACTCGGCGATGCGGGTGCTGAAGGCTAGGCTCTACGACATCAAGACGAAAGAGAACCAGGCCAAGCTGGATTCGATCAGCGGCGTGAAGAAGGAGATCGGCTTCGGCAGCCAGATCCGCAGCTACGTGCTGCATCCCTATCAGATGGCCAAGGATCACCGGACGAAGGAAACTGTCGGGGACGTCAACCGCGTGCTCGATGGTGACATCGACGTGTTCATCAAAGCCTATCTGATGCAGAAGGCGAACGGCACGCTCGGCCAGCCGTCTGCGGACGATGACGATGACTGAGGCGCGGCCGCTCGACTTCGCTCCGAGGCTCAAGCGGCTCGGATCGGAGACGTTGGTCTACGGCCTCAGCTCGATTGTCGGACGCCTGCTCAGCTATCTGCTTCAGCCGTACTACGCGCATCAATTCGATCCCGCACAGAACGGCGTTCAGAGCGTCGTCTATTCGTACATCCCGATCATCTCCATTGCGCTCTATCTCGGCATGGACGTCGCTTATATGCGTAATGCGGCATCGGTGAAGGACGCGCCGTTGGTCGAGCGGCAGCGTGTCTTCACCATGTCGTTCGCCGTCGTCGCGATCGCCGGCGGTCTGCTGGCGACGCTCGCCGTCATGGCGACGCCATGGCTGGCGCCGCTGACGCGGCTCGATCCGGTCTCGTTCCGCTACATGCTGGCGATTGTCTACACCGACGCGTTGCTGGCGGTGCCGTTCGCGCATTTACGGATGTCGAACCAATCGATGCGTTACGCGATTCTGCGGGTCCTGTTCGTGGGAATCAGCATCGCGCTCAACGTCGTGTTGATCGGGCAGCTGCATTGGGGTGTGTCGGCGATCTTCTTCGCCAACCTCGCCGCGAATCTGTGCCTGCTGGTGCTTTTTCTCGTCGACATCTCGCGCCTGGTGCGTCCCACGCTGCTGCGCGGTGGCGAGTGGCGCCCGTTGTGGGCGTATGCGCTCCCGGTCATGCCCGCGACACTCGCGGTCATGCTGGTCGAGAACGGCGACCGCATCACCCTGAACTACCTGCCGGATCGGATCGCCGAGCTCGTCTACCAGATGACCGCAAAGGACGTGGTTGGAATCTACAGCTTCAACTACAAGCTCGGTGTGGCGATGTTGCTGGTCGTGCAGATGTTTCGCCTGGCGTGGGTCCCGTTCTCGCTGCAGCATGCACGACAGCCGGGCGCGCCGGCGCTCTACTCGCGGGTGCTGACCGCGCTGATGCTCGTGTGCGCCGCGGCGTTTCTGGGCATTTCGGTGCTGCTGCCGGTCCTGGTGCAGATGCCGGCGGTCTATCACTATGTAAAGCCGGAGTATTGGCGCGGGCTGCCGATCGTGCCGGTGATCCTGCTCGGCTATGTGTTCAGCGGCATCTACGCGGTCGTCACTGCCGGCTTGTACATCGAGCGACTGACGCACGTGCTGGCCTGGATTGCCGGCGCCGGCGCCATACTCAACCTCGGCATCTGCATCGTCGCCGCACCGCGGTGGGGAATGGTCAGCGTCGCGTGGGCGACGCCGGCGGCGTACGCGCTGATGGCGGCGCTCGGGGCGTGGCAGGCGAACCGCGTGTTTCCGGTGCCGTTCGAGTGGCGCCGCATCGCACACATCGGCGCGATTGTGCTGGCGTTGTTCATCGTCGATCGCTGGATCGCCTCGAGCGGGATGATTCCGATGTCGGCGGTCGGGCTCGCCGTGAAGTTCGTGGTGCTCGCCGCCTTGCCGGCATCACTGATGGCCAGCGGCTTCTTCAGGCATGGCGAGATGCGCGCGCTGCGTGCGATGCTGCCGCGATTCCAGTCATGAGCTGAATTTCCAAGCGCGATCGCTGGCGCGTCATCGGCTCCCGCGTTCGGAGGCCGCTGACGCGGGAGCAGTCTACGGCTGACGCCCGAACGTGGCGGCGCCGGCGCCGGGCTGGGTGCCGGAGATGAAGGCTTCGTGTACGGCCCCAGGCGTATCGGCTGCGATCACCGTGCCATTCGAGTGATCCACCGGCAGAAATACGATGTTGCCGGGCGCCTCGAATTCGGGCGGATCCTCTTTGTCGGTTCGGCCGTCGATGTAGGCGCGCATGAAGTTCATCCACATCGGCAGCGCCAGGAACGATCCCTGCTCGGCAGCGCCCAGAGACTTCCGCTTGTCGTCGTTGCCGACCCAGATGCCAACGGTGATGTCGGGGTCGAAGCCGACGAACCAGGCGTCGGTGTTGTCGTCCACCGTGCCGGTCTTGCCGGCGATCGGCCATTCCGACGCCAGCTTGGCACCTCGAATGCCGGTGCCGCGCGTCAGGACGCCCTTCAGCATGTTCATCATCACGTACGCGGTGTCGGCTCGGATCACATCGCTCGGCTCGCCGCGATTTTCTTCGAGCAGGTTTCCGTCGCGATCCTTGACCGACACGACCGAGAACGGCTTCATGCGCACGCCTTGGTTCGGAAACGACGTGTAGGCGCTGGTAATCTCGAGCAGGGTGGCGTCGCCCGCACCGAGCGCGATCGGCAGGTAGGGCGGGAAGTCTTCCTCCAGACCGAACCGCTTCGCATAATCGAGCACCGTCTTCGGCCCGAGCGTGTCCATCATCTTGATCGCGGGGATGTTGCGCGAGTCCTCGAGCGCCCACCGCAGCGTGATCGGGCCCTCGAACTTGTGGTCGTAATTGTGCGGGCTGTAGATCTGCCCGTTGCCGGCCGGATAGGTCACTGGCGCGTCCACGATGATCGAGGTCGGCGTGAACCCGCGATCGATCGCGGTCGTGTAGACGATCGGTTTGAAGGTGGACCCGAGCTGCCGGTACGCCTGCACGGCACGGTTGAACTTGCTGCGCGCAAAACTCCAGCCGCCGACCATCGCCTTGATCTCGCCGGTGTGGTTATCGATCGCCATCAGCGCCGCTTCGATCTGCGGCGACTGCTCGAGCGTCCCGGTCAACGCCAGCGTCGGCTCGTCCACCTTGGTGACGGCAATTTCGATGATGTCGCCGGGTGTGAACAGGTCGGCGGTCGACGTTTTTCGCGTCCACTTGAAACCGTCGGCGGACAGGTCGGCATGGTAGCGGCCGACTCGCAGCCGCGCCGGACCGGTCTTCGGTGCGGCGACGACCACCGCCGGTATCACGTCGCCGATCGCGATCGGACGGCCCCAGCGTTCGTCTTTGAATCCCTCGATGGTGTGGCCTTCGGTCAGGACGTTGCGCTTCGGTTTTCTCCAGCCATGCCGCTTGTCGTACGCGCGCAGCCCCTGCTCGATGGTGGTGTCGGCGATGCCCTGCAGCCGATAGTCGAGCGTGGTCCGGACCGCCAGGCCGTTTTCGTAGAGCACCTTCGCGCCGTACTGGCGCTCGAGGTGTTTGCGCACCTCCTCGACGAAGAACGGAGCGATGCCAGGCGGCTGGCTCGGCTGGCCGTAGGTCACGATCGGCGTCTGCTTGGCGGCGTCGGCGCGAGCCTGGGTGATGTATTTCTCGTCCGCCATCCGCTGCAGCACGACATTGCGGCGGGACGTTGCGCGCTTGATGTCCACAAACGGACTCTGACGTTCGGGGGTCTGGAAGATCCCGGCAATCAGCGCCGCCTCCTCGAGCGTCAGCTGCTTGTTCGATTTGGCGAAGTAGAGCCGCGACGCGGCCTCGACGCCGTAGGCGCCGTGACCCAGGTACATCTGGTTGCAGTAGATCGTGAAGATCTCTTTCTTCGTGTACCGCTTCTCGATCTGGACCGCGAGAATCACCTCGCGGATTTTTCGTTCGAACGATTTCTCGTTGGTCAGGCCGAACTGCTCTTTGAGGTTGCGCGCCAGCTGCTGGGTCAGCGTGCTCGCGCCCTGCGCGCGACGGCGTTCGACGACGTCGGTGATCGCGGCGACCAGGATGCGCCAGACGTTGACGCCGAAATGCCGGTCGAACTCCGCGTCTTCCGTGGCGATGATCGCCTGGCGGAGCAGCGGATTGATGTCGTCGTATCCGACCACCACCCGCCGCTGCGTTGCGAACTCGCCGATCACCTGTCCGGTCTCGGCGTAAATGCGCGTGATGGTGCTCGGCGAGTAGTTGTCGAGCGCGGTGACCTGCGGCAGGTCGCCGGCGTATGCGAAGAGCACCCCGCTCAGGATCCCGAGCATCGCCACCACGAGAAACAGGGCGACGATGATGGCGCTGCGCGCGACCTTGACGACGACGTGTGGCATGAACGCGACAGCATTTTAGCGTGTCAATGATTGACAATGGAAGACTCAATTTTTATAGTTGGATGGATGTCAGGCCTCGCAACCGCAGGCCGCGCAAGGGGTAACGGATGAGCAAAATCATTGGAATTGATCTCGGAACCACTAACTCGGTCGTCGCCGTCATGGAAGGCGGAGAGCCGGTGGTGATTACGAACCCGGAAGGTGGACGCCTGACCCCGTCGGTGGTGGCGTTCGCGAAAACCGGAGAACGGCTGGTCGGACAGGTCGCCAAACGGCAGGCCGTCACCAACCCGGAAAACACGGTGTTCTCCATCAAGCGCTTCATGGGCCGGAAGTTCGACGAGGTCAATGAAGAAATGAAGATGGTGCCGTATCACGTCGTTCGCGCCAGCAACGGCGACGCACGCGTCGAGGCGCTCGGCAAGGAATATCCGCCGCCGGAGATTTCCGCGATGATCCTGCAGAAGTTGAAACAGGCGGCCGAGGAATATCTCGGACAGCCGGTCACCAAGGCCGTGATCACGGTTCCGGCCTACTTCAACGACGCCCAGCGCCAGTCCACCAAGGACGCCGGTCAGATTGCCGGCCTCGAGGTGATGCGGATCGTGAACGAACCGACCGCGGCGGCGCTGGCCTACGGCCTCGACAAGAAGAAGGACGAAACCATCGCCGTGTACGACTTCGGCGGCGGCACCTTCGACATTTCGATCCTCGAAGTGGGCGAGGGCGTTGTCGAAGTGAAGGCGACCAACGGCGACACCCACCTGGGTGGCGACAACCTCGATCAGCGGATCATCGACTGGATCACCACCGAGTTCAAGAAGACGGAAGGCATCGATCTCGCCAAGGACCGGATGGCGCTGCAGCGCCTGCGCGAGGCGGCGGAGAAGGCGAAGATGGAACTCTCCACCGTGATGGAGACCGATATCAACCTGCCCTTCATCACCGCTGACGCGACCGGTCCCAAGCACCTGCAGTTGAAGCTGTCGCGCGCCAAATTCGAGCAGCTGGTGGACGACCTGCTGCAGAAAACCGTCGGCCCGACCAAGCAGGCGCTCGCCGACGCCGGCATCGACCTGTCGAAGATCGACGAGGTCGTGCTGGTCGGCGGATCGACCCGCATTCCGAAAGTTCAGCAGATCGTCAAGGACCTGTTCGGCCGCGAACCGCACAAGGGCGTCAACCCGGACGAAGTTGTCGCCATCGGCGCGGCCGTCCAGGCCGGCGTGCTGGCGGGCGACGTGAAGGATCTGCTGCTGCTCGACGTCACGCCGCTCTCGCTCGGCATCGAGACCATGGGTGGCGTGATGACGACGCTGATTCCCCGCAACACCACGATCCCGACCCGCAAGAGCGAGATTTTCTCGACCGCCTCGGACAGCCAGACCAGCGTCGAAGTGCACGTGCTTCAGGGCGAACGCTCGCTGGCCAGGGACAACCGGACACTCGGCAAGTTCCACCTGGTCGGCCTGCCGCCGGCGCCGCGCGGCGTACCGCAGATCGAGGTCACGTTCGACATCGACGCCAACGGCATCGTCAACGTCTCGGCCAAGGATCTCGGAACCGGGAAAGAACAGAAGATCACCATTACGTCGTCGAGCGGCCTGTCGAAGGACGAGGTCGATCGGATGATGAAGGAAGCCGAATCGCACGCCGACGATGACAAGCGGCGCAAGGAAGAGATCGAGACGCGGAACCGCGCCGATCAGGCGGTGTACGGCGCCGAGCGCCTGATCAAGGACACCGGCGACAAGCTGGCGGCAGCCGACAAGCAGGCGATCGAAGCGGCCATGGAGGCCGTGAAGACCGCGAACGCCGGCACTGACGCCGCCGCGATTCAGGCAGCGCTCGATCAGCTCACGGCGGCCCAGCACAAAGCGGCGGAAGCGCTCTACAAGCAGCAGGCATCCGGTGCCGCGGCCGGCGGTCCGGCCGGCGGCGACAGCGGGCCGGCGTCAGGCGATCACGGCGGTGCAGCCGGCGAGAAGAAGAGCGACGTCATCGATGCTGAAGTCGTCGACGAGGGTAAGTAGTCCAGGCGGGAGATGGACCTTTACATCGTCCTCGGCGTGGATCGTGGCGCGACGCTGACCGACGTCAAGCGCGCGTACAAGCGGCTCGCCCGGCGCTTCCATCCGGACATCAATCCTGGTGACCGGATGGCGGCGGCGCAGTTCCGCCAGATCGCTGAGGCCTACGAGACGCTCAGCGACCCGGCCCGCCGGCAGCGTTACGACGCCACGGGCCATGCGGTGGAGGGCGTAGCCGGTCAGACGTTCGGATTCGAAGGATTCGACTTCACGATCAGCGTGCACGGCAACGACGCGCCGACGTTCGGCGATTTGTTCGCCGACGTGCTGCAGCCTCGCCAGGCACGGACGGACACCGGCGAGTCCGAGCGCGGCGCCGACCTGCATCAGTCGATCACGCTTGCATTCGACGAGGCGCTGCGTGGCGGGCAGCGCGCCCTGACCGTCACCCGGCAGGAACACTGCCGCGTCTGCCGCGGCACCGGACTCCAGAACATCGACGAAACGCGGTGTGTCGCCTGCCACGGCGCCGGGACGGTGAAGTCGGTGCGCGGCCACATGGTGTTCTCGAAGCCGTGCGAGCAGTGCGGCGGATCGGGCCGGCAGCGTCAGACCCAGTGCCAGGCGTGCGGCGGCCAGCAGTTCGAGGTGCGGATCGAGGCGATCTCGGTCAGCGTGCCGCCCGGCCTCGGCGACGGCGCGCGCATCCGGATACCGGAAAAAGGGCACGCGGGCCGCTTCGGCGGAGAGCCCGGCGATCTCTATCTGACCTTGAAGGTGCAGCCGCACCCGCTGTTCCGGCGGGACGGCGACGACCTGCACCTGACCATTCCGATCGCGGTCCATGAAGCCGCGCTCGGCGCCAAGATCGATGTCCCGTCGCCGGATGGGGTCGCGCGGCTGCGGGTGCCGCCCGGCACGCAATCGGGACAGCGATTCCGGATCCGCGAGCACGGTGCGCCGTCGCCGCGTGACGGTCAACGTGGCGATCTGGTCGTCGAAGTGCATCTGGTACTGCCGCCGCTGCTCGACGAGCGGTCGAAGGAGCTGTTGAGGGAGTTCGGGCGGATCAACGATGCCGATGTCCGACAATCGCTGATTCAGGACCGGGGACGTGAAGGCGACACGGGCGAAGACGTCCCAGGCGGGCGAAGCCGCCCATGAAGAAGCCGGGCAAAGCGTTCTTCATGATCAGCGCGGTTGCGCAGAAGTACAACATCCACCCGCAGACGCTGCGCTTGTACGAGCGCGAAGGCCTGCTGAAGCCGTCGCGCACCGACGGCAACACCCGGCTCTACTCGGAGGAAGACCTCGAGCAGCTCGAGACCATCCTCTCGCTGACCCGCGACCTCGGCGTCAACCTCGCTGGCGTCGAAATCATCCTCAACATGCGACGCAAGATCGAGGCGATGCAGCACGAGGTCAACGAGTTCATGGAATACGTCAAGCGCGAGATGGTGCGCGGCGTCGACGATTGGGAACAGCGTCTCTCGACCGCGCTCGTCAAGTCGTCACCGACCGATCTCGTGCGTGCGAATCCGCCGGCCGTCGTCGATCCCAATCCAAAGACAAAAGTCAAAACATAAAAACCTTCGTCACCGATCGCGAACGCGAGCATTGGACCTGATAGAATCTGCCAATGCCCTGCCCGCTCTGCGACGATACCGGCTGGAAGCCTGTCGACGCACAGGGGGTTCGACGGGTGGTGCGCTGCGACTGCTGGCGCGAACAGATCGGGCAGCATCGACTCGCCGATGCCAACCTCCCGAAGCGCTATCTTCACTGCACGCTGGCGAACTTCGCCGCCTACAACGAATCGCTCGAGCAGGCGGTTGCGAAAGCGCGACGGGTGGCGGAGTCGTTTCCGGTTGCGGCGCGGGGCCTGCTGCTTGAAGGACAGCCCGGCGTCGGCAAGACTCATCTTGCGGTCGCGGTTCTGAAGCAGATCATCCAGACCTGCGGTGCGCGCGGGCTGTTCTATGACACCCGCGACCTGCTCCGGGTGATCCGCAGCACCTACGATCCATCGATCCGCACGACCGAGCTCGAAATCCTGCGGCCGGTCATGACCGCCGAGCTGCTGGTGCTCGATGACCTCGGCGCCGAGAAAACGTCGGAGTGGGTGGAGGAGACGATGAACTTGATCGTCAATACCCGCTACAACGAGCGCCGGCTGACGATTTTCACGTCGAACTATCAGGACATTCCCGACGATACCGAGCCGAACTCGCTGCTGTTTCGAATCGGCCACCGGATGCGCTCGCGCCTGCATGAGATGTGCGAGTTCGTTCAGATGGACGGGGCTGACTATCGCGAGTTGCCGGTCAACGGTGGCGTCGACGACCTCATCACCCTGTGGAAGATGCGGAAGAAGACGGCCTCGCTGCCGTCGCGCACCGGCCGGCAGGCCCGCGCGCAACTCCGCGAGCCCGCGGGCCGGGACAGCCGCGCCGACCTCAAATGGCCGGGGGGACGGGCGGGATCTTGAAATGGCTAATGGCTAATGGCTAATGGCTGATGGCTGATGGGAAAATTGGGCCATCGACCATAGCCATCAACCCTTAGCCATTCAACCCTTAGCCATCAGCCATCAGCCATGTTGGGCTTGTACGTCCACGTCCCCTTCTGTTCGGCAATCTGCAACTACTGCAATTTCAACCGCGGGCTGTTCGATGCCGGCCTGAAGTTGCGCTACGTCGATGCGCTGGTCGCCGAAATCACGGCCGCAGGAGCGCAATCGGATGCCGCAAAGGCCGACACCATCTTCTTTGGCGGCGGCACACCATCGCTGCTCGAGCCCGCCGAGGTCGCGCGCATCGTTGACGCGTGCGCGTCGGCATTCGACGTCGCGGCCGATCGCGAAGTCACGCTCGAGGCGAATCCCGAGTCGGTGACCGAGTCGCGGCTTGCCGACTACCGTCGTGCGGGCGTGAACCGGCTCAGCTTCGGCGTCCAGTCGTTTCGCGAAGACGAGTTGCGCCGGCTCTCGCGCCTGCACTCCGCCGACCGCGCGCGCACCGCGTTCGCCGAAGCGCGCGCCGCCGGCTTCGACAACATCAGCCTCGACCTCATGATGTGGCTGCCCGAACAACAGGTTGACCAGTGGCTGGAGTCGGTGGACTCGGCTATTGCGCTCGGGCCGGACCACTTGTCTCTCTACATGCTGGAGGTCTACCCGAACGCGCCGCTGAAGGAAGACATGGCGCGCGCTCGCTGGTCCCAGGCGCCCGACGATGACGTGGCGGCGATGTATCTGGAGGCAATGGCACGGCTCGAAGGGGCGGGGCTCGATCAATACGAGATTTCGAACGTCGCGCGCGCCGGGCGTCGCTCACGCCACAACCTGAAATACTGGACCGACGGGGAATGGCTCGGCTTCGGCTGCGGCGCCCACTCGACGCGGGCCGGCGTCCGCTACAAAAACGTCTCTTCCACGAGCGACTACATCGACTGCGTCGGACGCGGCGTGTCACCCGCGATCGAGGTCAGGCGGTTGACGACCGAGGAACGGCTGGGCGACGCGCTCTTCACCGGGCTCCGCCTGGTCGATGGCATCGACGTGCCGGCCGTCGAGGCGCGTTACGGCGTCGACCTCTGGCAGCGCTTCGGGACGGCCCTGTCGCCGTTCTTCGAGGCCGGCGTTCTCAGGCGCGATCCCGATCGGCTGGTGCTGACCCGGCAGGGAATGCTCATCGCCCACGAAGTGATGACCGTGTTTGTATAAGGCAAGTACGCTAAAGTACCGGTCTTTCGCAGGAGGAGGCCCGATGCTTCGCAGGATTGGATTTGGATTGGCCGTCGTTCTGATGTCGGCGACCAGTGTGTTCGCTCAGGCGGCACCCGCCGCCCAGGCGGCTGCGGCGCCCGCGCCACGCGTGTTCGCGTCTGGCGCCGGTATGGTCTTGAACTTCATCAAGCCGGACAAAACCGCAGATTTCGAGGAAGTGATCGGGAAGCTCAAGGAAGCGCTGCAGAAGAGCGCGAAACCCGAACGCAAGGGGCAGGCCGCGACCTGGAAAGTCTATAAATCGCCCGACCCTGCAGCGGGTGGCAACGTGCTCTACGTGTTCCTGATCGATCCGGCCGTCAAGGACGCCGATTACACAGTGTCCACGATTCTTTCTGAAGCGTTTCCTCAGGAAGTGCAGGCGCTCTACACGAAATACGCCGCCGCTTACGCGTCGGGTCAGAATTTCGTGAACCTCTCGCTGGTTTCCGACCTCGGGAAGTAGTCCGATCAGAACGACAGATTCAGTCCTGCGTAGATGCGGTGCGCTGGCGAGTACAGCGCACCGCCTCCCAGTTTGATCACCCGATAGTCGACGCGGAGTTTCAGCGGCCCGATCAGGGAAATCTTCGCGCCGCCGCCGGTGTTGAAGCCGACGCCCGTGTCCGTGTGCAGCCCCAGCACCTCGTGGTAGATGCCGGTACCGGTGGTGAAGTACGGCTGGACCCCGTAAAACGCGCCCGGCGTTTGCAGCAGGATGTTCCCCATGCCCGTTTTCAGGTCGGGCGCGCCGGTGCTCACGTCGGAGCCTGTCGAGGAATACTCGAACTCGAACGCGATCACCACGAACCCTGCCCCGATGGCCGCGCCGAAGACCGGCCGGTTCGACGGCGTCGTATTGGCGCCGAGAAACGCGGTGATGTCGGCGCGTGCCGTTGATGCCGCCAGCAGCAGCAATACCCCTGAAAGGACCAGGCGGCCAACCCGTGTCATGACGCCTCCTGAATGCCATAATAAGACGGCCGCCGCGGGAGTACAAGGCGGCCCGGCGTCTTCATGAAACAGCACTATTACAGTCAGCACGCGACAGCGCTTCGCAGCGAGCTCAGCGACGCCTTGCCGCTCGATCTGATGCGCGCGCTGCACGTGAAGAGTCCGGCCCGCCACGGCTGGGTCGCGGCGCGGCAGTTCGCGATCCTGACGCTAACGACCTGGGCCCTGATTCTGTTTCCGCAGCCGCTGATCTGGATTCCGCTCGCGCTGGTGCAGGGGTTCACAGTCTTCAACTTCACGGTACTGCTGCACGAGGTCGTGCACCACACCGTTTTCGCGCATCGCCGTCCTGCTGCGGAGCGCGCGCTCGGCTGGCTTTACGCCATTCCGAGTGGCATTTCGGCGAGCCAGTTCACCCGCTGGCACCTCGACCATCATGCCGAGCTCGGTTCGGACGAGGACGATCCCAAGCGTCACCATCTGTCGCCAAAGAGAAACGCACGCTGGTTCAAGCTGCTCTATTGCTCGCCGGCGCTGTTCCCGATTTATTTCCGGGCTGCGCGGAAGGAGAGCGCGACCTATCCCGATGACCTCCAGCGGCGGATCGCGTTCGAACGAAAAGTGTCGATCGCGGCGCACCTCGCGGTCCTCGCGGCCATCTGGACGCTGTTCGGCACTGCAGCAGCGCTCCGCGCCTACATCGTGCCGGTGTTCTTCGTGTTCCCCATCGCGTTCACGCTCAACCGCCTCGGCCAGCACTACGACATCGATCCGAGCGACCCGGCCAAGTGGGGCACGCTGATGCGCGGCCACTGGTTCTGGGATTTCGCGTTTCTCAACTCGAACTATCACCTCGAGCATCACTACTTCGCCGGCGTACCGTTCTACCGTTTGCCGGCGCTGCAGCGAGCGCTGGCGCCGTTCTACGAGCGACACCAGATGCGATGGCAGAACTATTCGGGTCTGTTGTACGGCTGGTTCGTGCAAAACCACGCGCCGCACACCAACTGGTCGGCGCAGAAGGAGAGTCGCGATGCTGTCATTCCTGGTGCTCGCGTCGGCGCTGTCGATCTCGTCCGCCCAGACTCCGCTCACCGGCCCCATTGACGTCACGACCCTTACAGTCACCAGCCAGAAATCCATCGTCGAACTCGATCTCGGCAAACTGAAAGGCGACCTGCGTCAGATCGGCTGGTCGCCCGATGCCACCAAGCTCTACATCCAGACGGTCGATGGCGATCCCGGATCGGAAAAAATCCGGCATTACATGGTCGCCGCCGACGGCGGCCCGGTGGAACCGATTCCTGCGGAGCCCGACTGGGCGCAGGCTTACTGGGCGTACAAGTCGGATCGTTCGGCGCCAGGACTGGGGTCGATCATGATCGATGTCCAACAGAAAGCCGAGGGGGTGAAGATCGGTACAGGCAGCGGGCGACCCGACGATGTCGGAAAGGGCGGCGACGCGGCGAATATGAACCTCAACGCCGCGACCGAGTCGCAGAAACAGAATGTGATCCGCCTCATGGTCTTCGACGAAGCGATCAGCGAGTTCGTCAATCAGCGGCCGGTTCCGGGGTTGATGTTCAGCTGGGGTCCGGCCGCCAGCGCCACCATTGCCTACACGACGCTCGATGGCCATCTGATCCTGCTCGACCGCGGGCATCACAAGCAGACCGTTGCCGGAGCGAAGGACGCGCTGCTGCCGGCATGGACGACCGACGGGTCGCGGCTCGCCTGGGTGCAGAAGGCGGGACGAAAGAAGTACGTGCTGGTCTGGGCCACGGTGAGCAGGGGCTGACCGGTCGATCGTTCCGCGCGTGCTAAAGTTGAGTGTTCATGGATTTCCGTCCCACCGAGGAGCAGGAACTGCTCCGACGCACCGTCCGCGAGTTCGCTGAAACCGAGATTCGGCCTCACGTCCGCGAATGGGATCGCGATCAGCATTTCCCGATCGAACTGATGCCCAAGCTGGCGTCGCTCGGCCTGCTCGGCATTCAGATGCCGGAACAGTACGGTGGCGCGGCGATGTCGGCGATCGACTACTGCATCTGCATGGAGGAGATCGCGCGCGTCGATCCGGCGGTGTCGCTGTCGGTGGCGGCACACAACGGCCTCTGTTCGTCGCACATCCTCAAGTTCGGCAGCGAGGCCCAGAAGCAGACCTA
>DASXIR010000396.1:0-10099 GCA_036497895.1 Vicinamibacterales bacterium
GGTTTACAAAGGGCTTGGCGTCGAACACGGCGCCAACGCGCCGATGGTCGGTCTTGTGGTCGGCGTGGACACCACCGTCCGCGACACCGTGACGCTCGGGGTCAGCGGCGGACAGGCCAACCCCGAGATCGACATGAACGGTACCAACGACGAGACCAAGACGCGGATGCTGCAGTTCGGCGGCTACGGACGGGTGAAGAAGAATCATTCGTACCTGGATGGCGCCGTCAACTTCGGCACGCAGCGCAATCAGGTGTCGCGTTCGCTCACCGACGGCGTGCAGTCGTGGACCGCGAGCTCGACCTATCCCGGTCAGACGCTGACGTCGCAGCTCGATTACGGCTATGCCTTCGACTTCGGGAAGGGCCTGATGCTCTCGCCGCAGGTGGGCGCGCAGTACGGCCGCCTCGTGCTCGACGCCACCACCGAACAGGGCGCCGGATTCCTGAGTCTGCAGGTTCCGTCGCGGGTGGTCGAGTCGACTCGTTCGATGGCCGGTGTCCGCCTCGCGAAAGCCTTCAGCAGCACCGGCACCGCCTTCACGATCGAGGGACGGACCTGGTGGTCGCACGAGTTCAGCGAGGTCGGCGACATCCACATGCAGTTCGCCGGCGACTTCGGCGGCGGCTTCAACCTCGCCGCGCCCCGCCAGCAGCACAACAGCGGTCTGGCAGGGCTGACCGTCGCCGGCACGGTCGCCCGGAACCTGCGTCTCTTCGCCACCTTCGACAGCGAAATGAGTGGTCCGCTGACGACCTGGGGCGGGAACCTCGGAATCGTCAAGAGCTGGTGAAAGCTTTCGGAGCCTGCGACCTACAAGATCGGAGGCTCGTTTACCGTGAGCAACGTCATCGATCGCACCTCGTCTCTCCTGACATCCGAACTGCTTGAACGCTGCGGCGCGCGTGCCGCCGGTTACGACCGCGAGAACCGGTTCTTTCAGGAAGACTTCGACGAACTGAAAGCCGCCGGCTACCTGCTGTCGTGCGTGCCGCGGGCATTCGGCGGAGCCGGACTGACTCTGGCGGAGCTGTGCCGCGAACAGGCGCGACTGGCGTACTGGGCGCCGGCCACCGCGGTCGCCGTCAACATGCACCTCTACTGGACCGGCATCGCCGCCGACTTGAACCGGGCCGGCGATCACACCCTGGACTGGCTGTTGAAGGAGGCTGCTGCCGGCGAGGTCTTCGCCGCCGGCCACGGCGAGCGCGGCAACGATCTGCCCGTGCTCGCGTCCTCATCCACCGCAGAACGGGTCGACGGCGGCTATCGCTTCACCGGACATAAGATCTTCGGATCGCTGACGCCGGTGTGGACGCGTCTCGGCATTCATGCGATGGACCTCAGCGATCCGGTCAACCCGAAAGTCGTCCACGCATTCATGCCGCGCGACACCGACGGTGTCCAGATCGTCGAGACCTGGGACACGCTCGGCATGCGGGCCACACGCAGCGACGACACGGTACTGCGCGGCGCCTTCGTGCCCGATCGCTACGTCGTTCGTGTCGTGCCCGCCGGCTTTGCCGGTGCGGACCTTTTTGTCCTCGGCATCTTCGCGTGGGCCGAGCCGACCTTTGCTCACATCTACACGGCAATCGCGCAGCGCGCGCGGGATCTCGCAGTAGCGAGTGTGCGCGAGAAGACATCGGTCGCCATGGGCGGCCGCTCGATGGCGTGGAATCCGATGGTGCAACACACGGTTGCCGAGATGGACATGGAGCTCGACGCCGTCAACGCGCAGATCGGCAACATTGCCGACGCCTGGTCGAAGGGCACCGACTACGGCGGCAGCTGGCCAGCCAAGCTGGTGTCCGCGAAGTATCGCGCGGTCGAAGGCGCCAAGCGCGTTGTCGATCTCGCGATGGACGTGTCGGGCGGCACCGGCATGTTCAAGAAGAGCGTGCTCGAGCGCCTGTATCGCGACGTGCGGTGCGGCGGCTTTCACCCGGCGAACGGCGCCATCGCGCACGAGATTGTCGCGAAGACCGCGCTCGGTCTCCTCGGAGAGTCAGCGCGCTGGTAATGCAGTCCCGATCGGCCGGTCATTGTGTCCGGCCGCTGCGATCGGGCGTCAGCTGAAGAGTGGATCATGCAGGTCAGCACCGTAGAAGAGAGTCAACTCAGATTACCGGACGGGCGACTGGTGCGCTTACGAGAGCTGCAGCCGGGCGAATACGGGCCCGTCCGTGAGCTGTGCGCGCGCCTCAGTCTGCGCACGCGCTATCAGCGCTTTCTGTCGCCGATGCCGGTTGTGCCGGACGCGCTGTTGCGCGTGCTCGCCGGCTCCAACAGCCCGCGGCGTCTGGCGTTGGTCGCCGAGCTCGGCGGTGCCGGGGACGGCGACGTCATCGCGCTCGGCAACCTGTGCGTCGCCGACGACGACCAGGCCGAACTGGGATTGGTCGTGGCCGACGCCTGGCAGCGTCAAGGCATCGGCCTTGCGCTGGCCGCGACACTGATCAGGACGGCGGAGGGCCGGGGCTACCGGCGATTCGTCGCCCATGGCTTGATGGGCAATCCTGCCTTGCGACCGTTGCTGCGGCACGTCGCGGATGTGGTTTCCACCAAGACCGTCCACGGCGTGTCCGAGATCACCTTCGTCAGTCGTTATGGGGCCGCGGAGTCGTCGATCGCCCGCCTGTTGGACACAGTCGGCAGGGATCTGCAAGAACAGGCCTACGAGCGCATTCTGGCCGCGCAGGGAGCGCGCAGCCGAGCTGGCAGATAAACCTTATTTCCCGGCCATGGTCGATCGGTTACAGTTCGTCCTGTCGCAGGGCCGCGACCGTATTTGAGAAAGAGGTCGGCTATGACGGGCGATATCACGACTGACGTGCGCAAGGCGGCGACCTGGTCGGTCGTCGTCAGTGTCTTGATGATTGGAGCTGGTGTACTGGCGATCGGTCTCCCGCTGGTGGCAGGCGTCGCGGTCGCCACGGTCCTTGGTTGGATGCTGGTGGTGGGCGGTATTCTGCACGTGGCGCTCGCCTGGCGCAGCCACACCGCGCGCAGTGTGGTCTGGGAAATTCTGCTCGGGCTCGCTTACGGCGCCATCGGCTTTTACATCCTGGCCCGGCCGCTGGCCAGCCTCGCGTCGCTGACTTTGATCGTGGCCGCGTATCTTCTGGTCGAGGCGGTGATCGAGTTCACCATGTGGCTCCAGGTACGCGGAGCGCCAGGAACCGTCTGGCTGCTGTTCGACGGACTCGTCACGCTCGTGCTCGCGTGCATGATCTGGAGCACCTGGCCCTCGAGCGCCACTTGGGTGATCGGTACACTGGTCGGCATCAGCATCTTCTTCAGCGGTATCTCGCGACTGGTTCTCTCGCTCGCGGTTCGACGCGTCACCGCGTGATTGCGCCGGCCGCCGCCCGCGTCGGCCCCACCACTCCCGCTCTGCGCTGATTGTTACACCATCGAGCTACCCTGTCGGACACGGCCGACAGGGTAGAATCGATCGCCGACCTGCCATCATCACATCACATTCATCTTTCGTTACGAGGAGACACTGCCATGGCGCCATCGTCCAGCGGGGAAGGTTCGTTCAAGAGCGGGGATCTCAACATTTGCTTCCGGTCTTGGCGGCCGCAGGGCGTGGCTCGCGGCCTCGTCGTCATCGTTCCGGGCTTCAATTCCCACAGCGGATATTACGGATGGGTGGCGGAGCAGCTCGTCGCCGGCGGGTTCGCCGTATACGCGATCGATTTGCGTGGGCGCGGGAAGTCGGACGGCGAGCGGTTCTACGTTCAGCAGTTCTCGGACTACGTCGGCGACGTCACCGCCTTAATGGCGCTGGCGAAATCGCGGGAGCCGAACGTGCCCACGTTCATGCTCGGCCATAGTGCCGGCGGTGTCGTGGCCTGCACGTACGCCATCGATCATCAGGCCGAGCTGAGCGGGCTGGTCTGCGAGAGCTTCGCCTTTCAAGTGCCGGCGCCGGACTTCGCACTGGCCGCACTGAAGGGACTCAGTCACCTGTTCCCCCACGCGCACGTGTTGCCGTTGAAGAACGCCGACTTCTCTCGCGACCCGAAGGTCGTGGCGACGATGAATGACGATCCACTGATCGCACACGAGACGCAGCCGACGCAGACCGTGGCGGCGATGGTCATCGCCGACGAACGGCTGAAGAAGGAATTCCCGCTCATCACGCTGCCGGTGCTGATTCTCCACGGCACCGCCGACAAGGCGACGAAGCCGAGTGGGAGCCAGCTCTTTTTCGACACGGCCGGGTCGAAGGACAAGACATTGAAGTTTTACGAGGGCTACTTCCACGATCCACTCAACGATATCGGTAAGGAAGTCGTGATGGCTGATGTCAGCGCGTGGATCACCGCGCACCTTCCCGCCTAGTTAGACACGTCAGGTGTGAGAGCGCCGCGACCTGACTCGCGGCGTTCTCACGACGACGTTGATTGCCGCGTCATCAATCGATCGCAAGGAAGTAACAGTTTCAAAAAGATACTCAACACTTTCGCGGCGATGGATATGGTCCAGTTCGTTTCGATCGCGGCATGTAACTCTGTCTACACGATCAACACCGATTGATACATTTGACAGGTGGGCTCTTCCATATCGGTCCACGCACGTAACTCACTGCTACGTTAGGCGAATAGCAACTCTTTCCTTTCAATCGGGTGTCGGCGCGTCGCTTGCCATTAGTCGGGCGAGTCCAAACTGCGCCCATGACAAACACAAACACCGCATCGTCTGCGTCGCGGCTACGTCTGTCGCCAGCGGCAATTGCTTTCTTACTGCTGGGTGTTTTCTCATTCAGCGTCCCGACACTCGAAGCTGCGACCGCAACAGCGACGTGGAATGCCAACCCGGAATCCAACATCGCAGGTTATAAGCTTTCTTATGGTGTGCAGAGCGGAACATACTCCACCATTCTCGACGTCGGGAACGTGACCACCGCGTCGATAACAACGCTACAGGCCAGCACTACTTACTACTTTGTGGTACAGGCCTACAACACCGCGGGATTGCTAAGTCCAGCATCAACCGAAGTCTCATTCACAACAGCGGCGGTTACTTCGTCAACCCCGACCATTACATCCTTGTCGCCGATCACCGGCGCTGTTGGGACAGCGGTGACGATCACCGGCACCAACTTCGGCGCGACTCAAGGCACCAGCACAGTGACGTTCAACAAGACGAGTGCTACGCCCACGAGTTGGTCGGCCACCAGCATCGTCGCGAACGTTCCGGCCGGTGCGACCAGCGGATCCGTGGTCGTGACGGTCGGCGGTGCCGCCAGCAACAGCGCGACGTTCACGGTGACAACGACCGCGCCGACGATCACATCTTTGTCGCCCACGAGCGGCGCGATCGGTGCGGCTGTGACAATCGCCGGTGCGAACTTCGGGACGACGCAGGGCACCAGCACGGTGAAATTCAATGGCATCGCGGCGACTCCGATAAGCTGGTCAGCGACGAGCATTGTCACCAATGTCCCGAACGGAACGACGACGGGGGCGGTGACGGTGTCAGCCGGCGGCGTGTCGAGCAACGGCGTGACGTTCACGGTCTCGACGTCGGCGCCCACGATCACGTCGTTGTCGCCGACGAGCGGAGCCATCGGTTCCAACGTCACCATCACCGGTGCGAACTTCGGCGCCACGCAAGGTACGAACACCGTGAGATTCAATGGCACGAATGCGACACCCACGAGCTGGTCTGCGACCAGCATCGTTGCGAGTGTCCCCACGGGGGCGACCACCGGAGCCGTGATGGTAACCGTGGGCGGGGTGGCGAGTAACGGCGTAACGTTCACCGTTGCCGCTCCTGCCGTCGCGCCGAAGATCACGTCGCTGTCACCGACCCGTGCACGGATTGGGACGTCGGTCACGATCAGCGGCAGCGGCTTTGGGAGCAGCATGGGAACGAGCACGGTCAGCTTCAACGGCAGAACCGCTACGACATCGAGCTGGTCAAGCACGCGGATCGTCACCACCGTGCCGAGCAACGCCCGGTCGGGCAACGTGGTCGTGACGGTGGCCGGCGTGGCAAGCAATGGCGTTTACTTCTCGGTTCGCGGTACCCACAACAGCGTGATCACCACTGCCACCACTGCAGCGAGCGCTGATGCGGCGACAGCCGACGCCGTGGCGGTCACCGACCAGACGCGTGCGACCGACTACGACGGCGACGGCAAGGCCGACGTGGCCGTCTATCGGCCATCGACTGGAACGTGGGCGATTCTGCAGTCGAGCACCAGCTACGCGTCGAGCGTCACCATGACCCTGGGCGCGAGTACAGACGTACCGGTGCCCGGCGACTACGATGGCGATGGTAAGACCGACATTGCCGTCTATCGGCCCGCGACTGGCGGCTGGTCGATCCTGACCTCGTCGAGCAGCTTCAAGTCGGCGATCACGCATGTGCTGGGCGGACCGTCGGCCACCGCCGCGCCCGGCGACTACGATGGCGATGGCAAGACCGACATCGCGGTGTTCGCCGCGTCGACCGGCACCTGGACGATTCTCACATCGAGTTCCAACTACAGCCAGACCATGACGGTCACGGTCGGTGGAACCGGGGATGTTCCGGTGACAGGCGACTTCGACGGCGATGGCAAGACCGACATCGGGCTCTATACGCCGTCCACGGGTCAGTGGAACATCCTGACATCGAGCTCGAACTACACGACGTCGTTGACGTCTACCTGGGGCACAAGCTCGGACATACCGGTGCCGGGTGACTACGATGGTGACGGCAAGACCGATATCGCGGTCTATCGTCCGTCCACTGGCGCCTGGTTGATCGAGACCTCGTCCAGCAGCTTTGCGTCGAAGCTCCGCTACTCACTGGGCGGCGGCGACGATGTGCCGGTGGTGGGCGACTTCGACGGGGACGGACAAACGGACGTGGCGGTCTTCAACCCGTCCAGCGGAACCTGGTCGGTGCTGTTGTCGAGTGCTGATTATGCGTCGGGAGCCACGATGACGTTAGGGGCAGCGGGGGACATCCAGCTGCCACGCCCCTGATTCTTATTTGCTCGTCGCGCAGTTACTTCTTCTTGCGCCTCGTCCTGGTATTCAATGCCAGCGTCTCACTGACGTCGATGTCGTGACTCTCCATCTCGGCCGCCAGTCCCTTGTCGGAGAGATCGAGCAGGTTGGAGTGCTTCCAGTCGTGGTGGGACATCTTGCTGAGCGGTTCGACGACCGCTGGCTGATTTGTCTCGATCGCGAGTTCGCGCCTCGAATCGAAGCTGCCCGGCGCCAGGTTGATCGAGCCGACGATGGCGCGGGTCTTGTCCCCGAGCAGCATCTTGCCGTGCAGCTTCAGGTGCTGAAGCTTGTGCACTTTGACACCGACGTCGGCGAGTATCCGCAGTCCGCCCACCGCCTCGAGTAATTTCTCTTTCTTGATCTTGTGCGGCGGACGCGCCATCAGGTGAATCTTCACCCCGCGCGTCGCCGCGCGAACCAGGCGCTCGATGATGACCGGGTCCTGATACCGCTCGTTCTGAAGCCATAACGACTCTTTGGTGTCGTCGATGAACTGGGCAATGCGTTCCCGGCCGTTGCCGTGGCACCAAATCAGCAGGGTCTTGTCGTTGACCTCGAACGGTTTGCGCGCCCAGTCGTCGTCGAAGCAGGCGATCACCTCCGCGACCTCGCCCGGTTCTCTCGTGATCACGGCGAAGTCGCGCGTTTCCGTCAGGTTCCTGGTTTCCCAGTTCAGCGATTGCACGAACGCTGCGTCTTCGTCCACGACCATCGACTTCTCGTGCGTGACGTCGAATGCCGGGTTGGTGTCGAGCACGTTGATCCCGGCGTCGCTCAGCTTCTTGTGGGTCGGCGCGTTTTCGCTCTCGCCGCTGCGCCGGGCCGGGTTCAGCATGACCCGCACGTCCACACCGCGCTCTTGTGCGCGGATGACGGCTTTCACCAGGTCAGGATCGGAGAACAGGAACATCTTGACGCGAATGATCTTTTTCGCGGCGTCGATGGCGTCGATGATTGGCTTGGCCGTGTGGTCCGGCATCACCAGGAGCGTGTGAGACGTTGACGTTTTCATGTCGCGCGCCCTTCAGTATGACGATTCTGTCCGAGTCGGGGCCCGTGCTCAAGCGGAACGGGAGTCCAATGACGGTCCGGCTGAATGCGCGAGCCGCGCAATGTTGAGAGTCGGCAGGCTGGTTTGCGTCCTGAAAAGGTGCGTTCGGGCCGGATTGAGGGAGGGAGATCGGTGGTTCAGTTCGCCGTCTTCCGCTCCGCGTCGTACGCCAGTTCGTTGGCCAGCTGCTTCATGGCATCCGGCAGGCCGCTGCCGTTGCTCATCACGTTGTAGTGGCCGCCAGTTGCCTTGACGAGGGTCGAGGCCACGAGCTCGGGCAGTCCGGTTCCGGACGCTTTCAGCACGATGGCGCTGGCCGACACGCCGCGCTTCGCAACCTCCGTCAGCCATCTATTGAACGCCTGCTCGTCGGTACCGGTGCTGCTCTCGGAGCCGTCGCCAGTAATGACCACGAAGACGCACCACTGGCCGGTGGCCTTCCGCAGGAAGCGGCCGTCTATCTCCAGCAAACCGTCGATGAGCGGCGTCGGTCCGTTGTCGTTCGAGAGGCCCCTGGCGCTGTCTTTCAGTTTCTTCCGGTCGGTGGTCGGTGGCACCCGCACCTGCGTTCGCCGCCCGGTCGAGACCAGCAGCACTTCGTGCTCGGGCGGCAGGGCATCGAGAAAGGCGACCACGCCCTCGCGAATCAACGTGATCGAGGAGCTGGTGGCCGCGCTGGTGTCGACCATCAGGGCGATCCGCATCGGCATCGACGCTGACAGGGCCGGACCGAACGTCAACATTGCGACCAGCAACCCCAGTCGAACGATCGCCTTCATTCGCCGCCCTCCAGTCAACGCGAGAAATGTCGCTATCGTCGAACGCGCCGGTCGTGATTCTACGGAGTGAAGTCCCGCATCTTCGCCACCGTTGACGCGTCCAGTTTCTGCAGCAGCGCGACCAGCAGATCGACCATCTGATCGAAGTCACGCCGGTTCATGATGCCGTTGTGCGAGTGCGTATAGCGGATCGGCACCACCAGGTTGACGGTCGGCACGCCGCCATTGCTCTTTTGCAGTTCCGCCGAATCGTCGCCGTAGCCCTGAACCAGGTCGAGCTGCAGCGGGACGTTCTTGTCCTTCGCAGTCTGTTTGACGAGCTGCGTCACCTTCAGGTTGGGCAGCGCCGACGAATCGTAGAGAAACATGCCGGGTCCGCCGCCGAGCCGCACCTGCGTTTCTTCGGGGCGGCCCGGAAACACGTCGCCGGTGATGCCGCCTTCGATTGCGATCGCCAGTTCCGGCTTCACCACGTCAGCGGCGGTATGTGCGCCACGCAGGCCGATCTCTTCCTGGGTGGTGATGGTCCAGACGATCTGGTTGGCATGCGGCAGCGTCGCCAGGCGGCGCATCGCTTCGATCACGACGCCGCACCCGACGCGATCGTCCCAGCCCTTCGCCAGATAGTTGTTGGTGCCGTTCATCACCGTGAATGGCGCGTCCGGAACAACCTGGTCGCCCGGTCCGATGCCCATCGCCGCAACTTCCGCTTCGTCCTTGGCTCCAACGTCGAGAAACAGACTGTCGCGCGAGTAGACCCGCGTCCGTTCGTCGGGCGGGACCACGTGCACATCGCGGATCCCGGTGACGGCATGCACCGGGCCCTTCGACCCGACGATGATCCAGCGCTGATCGACCAGCGCCTGATCCAGCCAGCCGCCCAGCATCTGCATCGTCAACAGTCCGCGCGGCGTCACGCGACGCACGATGCCGCCCAGTTCGTCCATGTGGGCATCGACCATCACTCGTGGACCCTGCGTCCCCTGTGTCGCGATGATCGAACCGAGGCCGTCGAATGTGATCGACGCCGCGTACGGCTTCATCTGGTCGACCATGACTTTGCGAATGGGTTCTTCGAATCCAGGTGCACCGGGCGTGTCGGTCAGTTGCCTCAGCAGATCGACGGTGCGATCCTGCGCGGCGAGCGGTGCCATCGTGATGATGGCGAGAATTGAACCAGCAAGGACGCGTGTGTAGCTCATGGGATGTGGCGGTATCGTATCCTACGGCTGAAGTACTCGCGTCACCTGCGT
>DASXIR010000397.1:0-33244 GCA_036497895.1 Vicinamibacterales bacterium
AATCGGCGCCGAGACCGCGACACCGGCAGCATTTTCGGCGCGGGCGTTCGCGCTGAACGTCTCTGGCGCTCCGGCACCTTGAGGCGCCTGCGCGACGACCGGCGCGACGGCCGCCAGGAATAGTCCAACGAACGTCAGGTACCACAGGCGCAACGTAACCTCCCCGGCAGGACGAAACAGAATGATCGAAGTATAAGAGATGGCACCAAGACAGTGCTATGCAGTTCCGGTAGCCCGACGTCTTTACCCAATCCTGTCAGCAAGAGTGGCGACCCGCTTAGGATTCCCTGCGGCGCTCAACTAGAATCGGGGCACAGGAGCTGCCCATGACTCGACGCCCCGCTGTTCTGCTCGCGATCGGAATCCTCTCGGTGCTGGTCGCGACGCCACGCGCGCAGCCGGCGGCGAGTTGGGATGCCCGGTTCCGGGAGCTACCGCAGGCCGCGAACATCCGGGCGTCGATGGAGCGCATGAGCGCCCGGCCTCACCACGTCGGCTCGCCGTACGACAAGGACAACGCGGAGTGGCTGCTCGCGCGCTTCAAGGAGTTCGGCTGGGACGCGGAGATCGAAACCTTCAGCGTGCTCTTTCCCACGCCGAAGGAGCGCGTGCTCGAACTACTCGAGCCCACCCGCTTCACCGCCAGGCTCGAAGAATCGGCGCTGGCCGTCGACCCGACCTCCGATCAAAAAAGCGAACAGCTGCCGGTCTACAACGCCTACTCGATCGACGGCGACGTCACCGGGCCACTGGTCTACGTGAACTACGGGCGTCCCGAGGACTACGCGGTGCTCGAGCGCTATGGCATCTCGGTAAAGGGCGCGATCGTCATGGCGCGCTACGGCGAGTCATGGCGCGGGATCAAACCGAAAGTCGCCGCCGAACACGGCGCGATCGGCTGCCTGATCTATTCCGATCCGAAAGACGATGGCTTCGGCGGCGGCGAGGTGTTCCCGAAAGGCCCGATGCGTCCGTCTGACGGCGCGCAACGCGGCAGCGTCATGGACATGCCGACGTATCCCGGCGATCCGCTCACGCCGGGTGTTGGCGCGACGCCGGGAGCAAAGCGGCTGGCGCTCAAAGATGCGACGACGCTGACGAAGATTCCGGTGATGCCGATCTCGTACGGTGATGCACAGCCGCTGCTGGCGTCATTGACCGGCGCGGTCGTGCCCGCTGACTGGCGCGGGGGCCTGCCGATCACTTATCACTTCGGTCCGGCGGCCCGCGCCCACCTGAAGCTCGCGTTCAACTGGGATCAGAAGCCGCTCTACGACGTGATCGCGCGCATGAAAGGATCGACGTTTCCCGACCAGTGGGTGATTCGCGGCAACCATCACGACGCCTGGGTCAACGGTGCGGAAGATCCGGTCAGCGGCATGTCGGCGGTGCTCGAAGAAGCGCGCGCGCTTGGGGAACTGCACAAACAGGGCTGGTCCCCGAAGCGGACCATCGTCTACTGCGCGTGGGACGGTGAAGAGCCCGCCCTGCTCGGCTCCACCGAATGGGCGGAAGCACACGATGCCGAACTGCAGCAGCACGCGGTGGTCTACATCAATTCAGACGATAGCGGGCGCGGATTTCTCCAGGCCGAAGGCTCGCACACGCTCGAGCACTTCATCAACGACGTGGCGCGAGACATCCAGGATCCCGAAACCAAACTCACCGTCTGGAAGCGGAAACAGGCGAAGGCGATCGACGAAGCGAAGCCGGACGAGAAGGACAAGGTACGCAGCCGGGCGGACTGGCGCATCGGCGCCCTCGGATCGGGCTCCGACTTCACGCCGTTCCTCCAGCATCTCGGCATCCCGACGCTGAATATCGGTTACGGCGGCGAGGACGAGAGCGGCATCTATCACTCGATCTACGACGATTTCTATTTCTACACGCACTTCCTCGACACCGACTTTGCCTACGGGCGAACACTGGCGCAGACCGGCGGCACGGCGATCATCCGGCTGGCCGACGCCGATCTCCTGCCGTTTCAGTACGGCAACCTGGTTGACACAGTACGAACCTACGACGAGGAACTGCAGCTGCTCGTGAAGAAGAAGCGCGAGGACATTGCCGAGCGCAATCGCGAGATCGCCGACGGCTTGTTCGCCGACGTCAACGACCAGCGGCACCCGATGATTGCACCCAGGGTCGAGCCGATGCCGCCGGCCATCGAGCTGACGCCGATCTCTCGCGCGATCGAGGTGATGGCGAGACAGGCGGCGCTCTTCGACGAAGCGCGGGCTGCGGCCGTGAAAAAGAACCTGCCGCCGGCTGCGCTGACGGAAATCGACGTCAGGATCGCGAAGTCTGAACAACAGCTGCTCGACGCCGCCGGACTGCTCCACCGCGACTGGTTCAAGCATCTCCTTTACGCGCCCGGTTATTACACTGGCTACGGCGTGAAGACGTTGCCGGGCGTCAGAGAGGCGATCGAACAGGGGCAGTACGAGAGTCTGCCTGGCGAAATCGCCCGCGTGGCCAAAGCACTCGAGCGCGAAGCCGCGTGGCTGGACTCAATCACCAGGGACATCCGCCGGTTGAAATAAACCAGCGGTAGAAGAACTGACGGCCTCCGAGTAGCAGTCTCAGCTGCGAGCGAACGCCAGCAGATCGGCGTTGAGTTGGTCCTTGAGCGTCGATGGCAACCCATGCGGCGCCCCTTTGTAGATCTTGAGCGTCGCGTTCTTGACGATCTTGGACGACAGCATCGCCGATGCGCCGATCGGCACGATCTGGTCATCGTCTCCATGAATGATCAGCGTCGGGACGTCGAATTTCTTGAGGTCGTCGGTCTGGTCCGTCTCCGAAAACACCTTGATGCAGTCGTAGGCGTTCTTGATTCCAGCCATCATGCTCTGAAGCCAGAAGTCGTCCCGCAGTCCCTGCGACACTTTCGAGCCGGGCCGATTGGCCCCGAAGAACGGACCGCTGAGGTCCTTATAAAACTGCGAGCGGTCGGCCTGCACGCTGGCACGCAGCCCGTCAAAAACGTCGATCGGCAAACCACCTGGATTCGAGGCGGTCTTCAACATCAGCGGCGGGATCGCACTGACGAGGACGGCCTTGGCGACGCGCCCGGTTCCGTGACGGCCGATGTAGCGCGCGACTTCACCTCCGCCGGTCGAGTGCCCGACGTGAATCGCGTTTTTCAGGTCGAGCTTTTCGACCAGGCCGGCGAGGTCGTCGGCGTAGGTGTCCATGTCGTTGCCGTTCCAGGGCTGGCTCGATCGGCCATGCCCGCGGCGGTCGTGGGCAATGCAGCGGAAACCGTGCGCGCCCAGAAACAGCATCTGATCACTCCACGCGTCCGCACTGAGCGGCCAGCCGTGACTGAAGACGAACGGCTGCCCGGTGCCCCAGTCTTTGTAGTAGATCTGCGTGCCGTCCTTGGTCGTGAAGCTGCTCATTTGTCGGTCTCCTTGTTGGCGAGCTCGTCCCGTAGGCGCTCGTTTTCCTGTCTCAGCTGTTGCAACTGCTGCTCCAGGTTCGCCAGCGCTCCCTGGATTTCTTCTGCCGTGTAGCGTGGGGTGATGTGCTGCGGGCAGTTCCAGTCGAAGGCTTCGATGTGAATGACGAACACCCGTTCGATCGGCGTCTTGTCCTGCGGATCGCGCACGCGCGTGATCCACGGCGCCGCGGCTTCGCCGTCGATGATCTCAGCACGGCCCAGAATCTTCAGACGCGCCTGCTGCGGATAGTCCAGCAGAATCAGCGCCAGTCTGTTGTCAGTGGTCAGGTTGCCCGTACTGATGTACTGCTTGTTGCCGGAGTAGTCGGCGAACGCGATCGTGCGATCGTCGATCACCTTGAGAAACCCTTTCGGGCCGCCGCGGTGCTGGATATAGGGCCAACCGCTCGAACCGACACTCGCCATGTACACGCTGTCGCGCTCGCTGATAAACGCGGTTTCGTCAGGGCTGAGCCGGTCCGGTGACGAAGGAGACTCGCCTTCGCGCTTCGCATAGGTGCGACGGCTGCCGTGCTGTTCCTGCAGCGCCTTGATGACGGGCGTAAATGCGAGCGAGCCGAAGTTGTGTGCCATGGGCAACCGTTTGAATCAGATTGTAGCGCTCGTCAGCCGTCGCCCATTGATGAGGCTGGTTGGAGCGGTCTCGCCGCAGGATCAGACCGCGATCGCCATGCGCGGTGTGGCCATGCGCCACACATGCATGACGGCGTAGCTTCGCCACGGACGCCACGCGTGCGAGAGTGCTTCGGCTTCGCTCGCCGTCACGCCGCCGAGATTGTTGCGCACGGCGATGTCCTCCTTCGGAAAGGCGTCCGGCCAGCGAAGCGCCCGCATTGCGATATAGTGCGCGGTCCACTCGCCTATGCCCGGCAACTCAGTCAGACGCTTGATCGAGGCGTCCGGGTTCTGATGCGTGCCGCCATCGAGACAAAGGCCCGGCGAGCGCTGCGCGTCTGCCAGCGCGATGATGCTGCGGGCACGTGCGGCGATGATGCCGTGCCGCGCGATCGCGTCCACTTTGGCCGCGGCGACCCGGGCCGCGGTCGGCGTGAGGCGGTGCAGCTCCACGAACGGTGTCGCGATCGGTTCGCCAAAAGCCTCCACGAACCGGCAGGCGATCGTCGTCGCGGCTTTCACCGTCACCTGCTGACCGAGAATCGCGCGCACGCCGATCTCGAATCCGTTGAACGCGCCGGGCACTCGCATGCCGGGATTGGCGGTTACCGCTGCCGCCAGACGCGGGTCCTTCTTCAGCTGGGTCGCAATCAGATCGGGCCTGGCGTCAAGATCGAACAGGGCTTTGATCCGCGCGAGCAGCGCCGGGAGCACCGGTGTCAGCGTGTGCGTGAACTCCACCATCACCGCGTGCTTCTTTGGTGACTGCGTCACGCGGATCCAGCCCTTTGCTTCTCCCAATCGCACGGTACGGGCGTAAGAATCAGCGGTGACCGACTCGACGCCTTTGAGGGCGCGTGCCGCCAGGAACGCGAGGATACCTTTCCAGTCGTACGGCGGCCGATACGAAAGCTGCAATGTGGAGGTCTGATTCTCCGCGATTGCCGCTGCGCCTTCGGTCGCCTTCTTGCGGAGACGGGTCGGGGGCATGCGGTACCGGTTGCTGAACGCATCGTTGAAGCGACGCAGGCTCGAGAAGCCGCTCGCAAACGCGACCTCCGTGATCGGGAGCGACGTTTCGGTGAGGAGCTGTTTGGCGAGCAGCAAGCGCCGCGTTAGCAGCAGCTGAATCGGCGGCACGCCGAGTTCCTTCTGGACGATTCGGCGAATCTGCCTGGAGCTCAGTTCGAACTGCCCGGCGATCTGCTCCAGCCCGGCTTTTTCACCGAGCGTCCCGTCCTCGAGGCGCTGCACGATCAGCTGCGCAATCCGCTGCGCATCGTCTATCGGCGCGCTGCCTGGCGCCAGTTCCGGCCGGCAACGCAGGCAGGGACGGAAGCCCGCCTGCTCCGCTTCCTGAGGCGTGCCGAAAAAGCGGCAGTTGGCTTCCCTCGGTGTCTTCGCTGGACAGATGGGCCGGCAATAAATGCGGGTGGATGTGACGGCGACGAAGAAAATGCCATCGAAGCGCACATCGTGTGCCGAGAGCGCCTTGAAGAAACGACGGTTCTCCTGATCCATGTGTCTACGATATGGCGGACGGCCGCAACCAGCTAGCCATTTTCGGACACCATAGTCCGCGGACGGTCGCGGACCTCACGTTCCGCAGGTTCCGATGTCCGAAAACGGCCAGCACTGGAGGTCGCCGAGGCCTATATTCAGATCAGCGTCGAGTGCACGAAGGCGTGCGCAGGCACGATGACGCACAGCAAGGGAGCGACAAATGACCAAGGCCAATCGCGAAACACGGAAGCGTCAGGTGTCGAAGATCATGGACTCGCCTGTCGGCAAACTTGTACTCGTGGCGACCGACGAAGGTCTGGCCGCGATCCTCTGGGAGCGCGACCGTCCAGGTCGGGTGCGGTTGGACATCGAGGCTGAAGACCCGCGCCATCCGGTCCTGGTTGAAACCGAACGTCAGCTGCACGAGTACTTCTCAGGACGGAGGACGATGTTCTCGTTGAAGCTGAATCCATCGGGAACGACGTTTCAACGCGACGTGTGGCAGGCGCTGCTGACCATTCCCTTCGGGGAGACTCGATCGTACGGACAGATCGCGCAGCAAATCGGGCGGCCCCGCGCGGTGCGCGCGGTCGGCGCGGCCAACGGAAGGAATCCGTTGTCGATTGTTGCGCCGTGTCATCGCGTGATCGGCGCCACCGGCGCCCTCACGGGTTTCGCCGGAGGGCTCGAGGTGAAAGCGCGCCTGCTTGCGCTAGAGGGAACGGTGGTCGGGCCGAGCTTGCTCGGCCCATTATCCACATGAAACCGCCGCGCGATTGGTTACGGCACCAGCAGACGGATGGTGCCGTCGTACTTGTCCATCAAGAACAGCTGGCCTTTGGGTCCGACACCCATCCGCAGGTCGGCCCGAGTGACCGAACGCGTCGAGCCGGCGCTTTTATCCTTGACCAGCTGCAGGAACGTTTTGGTCTCGCCTTTGTCGTTGAACAGCACGCGGTGGAAGGCCTGACCACCGTTCGGCAGCTTGTCCGCATTGAGATAGAAGACTTCACCGCTCGGGTTGTCGCCAAACAACAGCATCCCGGTCAGTTGCTTGATCGCGGTCTCCCGATAGACGTAGATGCCAGTAGCGGCGAGGCGGCTTGAAGCAAACAGCGGATCGGTGTGGTCGAACTCGACGATCGGGAAGATCATCTTCTCGCCTTGGCGCTGGCCTTCGATACTGACCTCGCGGCCGAAGTATTTGAAGCTCCCTTCCCAGATGTTCCAGCCGTAGTTGCCGCCGGCGACGACCTGGTTGATCTCCTCGTTCACGTTCTGTCCGATCTCGGCCTCGAACATGTTGCCGTTCTTCGGATCCCATGAGAAGCGCTGTGGATTGCGATGGCCGTACGAATAGATTTCGCCGAGCGCGGCGGAATTCTTCGCGAACGGGTTGTTCGCCGGAATCCCGTAGTGACCGTTCGGACTGTTGTGACCGAGCGGATCGATCCGCAGGATCTTGCCGAACACGGACTTCAGGTTCTGGGCGTGATTGTACGGGTCGCCGCCGCTGCCGCCATCCGCGGAGCCGATATAGAGCAGTCCGAACTCGGGTGTGCCGCGACGCGCCAGTGGGTTGAAGGCAATTTCTCCGCCGTTGTGGTTCGCGAACGGATGCGCGACGCGAAACAACTCGCGTGGCGCGCCGCCGTCGTACGCGTCCGCCATCGGATCCTTCGCCGTCCACTCCAGCAGGATTTCGTCGTGCGTATGCCCCGCCCCGAGCGGGACGAAGTCGGCCTGCGGCGTCATGTTGGTGGTGTCCGCCCAGGTGTAGAACTTGCCGTACCCGGGCGTGCCGGTCTGGGCGAACTGCGGGTGGAATGCGAAGCTCTGGAAGCCGCGCTCGGTGCCGGCGAACTGCACCGGATTGTCCCACTGCGGATCGCTGATATTCAGGTAGGGCTTGACCGTCTTGCCGTCGTAACTGACCGAGTACAGCATCCCCTGCATGGTGTTGACGAACATGCGGTGGGTGCCGGGCTCGTCGAGCAGCAGGTTCATTCGCGGTGCGTCGGCGCCGGCGTTGGGAACGGTCGCGAACTCGACGAAGTTGACCTTGATGACGCCGTCAGTAGCCGGGATCGGATCCGGAAACGGGTTGTTGCTTCGTCCCGGGCCCGACGGCCCGGCCGGACCTCTGCCTTGCCCGCCTCTCGCAGCCGGCGGCGCACCTTCGCGGCCGGCCGGTTGCGGCGCCGGCGCCTGACGCGCGAGCACCGCATTCGAGGCCAGGAGCGGCGACGCGATCAACGCCGCACCGATGACGAAATTCAATGGTCTATGCATGGAAATACCTTCGATCGGCTATGGTCGCGGACCGTCTGGCGCCTGAGCGCCGCGGCCGCGCGCTGGAGGCGGCGGCAGCGTTCCGCCTTCGGCCAGGGTTTTCATATTCTCGAGCGCCTTCGTGAACGTCGCGACCCGTCGTCCACGATCCGCTTGACGCGCCGCTTCGTCGGCCAGCATCGAGTTGTCGAAAAAGAGGGTGTAGACGATCTTGGATGTCGTCGCCGTCACCGGCCGCGCTTCGAGCGTGCCGTGGTAGAGGTTGTACGGCCGATCGTTCCGCACAGTCTGCGTGTAGGTGTACGACAGCTCGGTTTTCCCGACCAGCACCTCTCCCGCGACAGATCGGACGGCGCCGAACTCTCCGTCCTTGCCGGACGTGATCGTGCACGGAACCTGCAGCCACTCGCCGATGTCGCAGAACTTGCCGATGCGTTTCCACACCTCGGCGGCGGGGCGATTGACTGCGATTTCGAGAGGAATGGACGCGTAGGTCGGCGAGGCGACCGCGACCGAGACGCCGCCGGCAGGCGGCGCCGCGGCCGGCGTCTGTGCACCGGCGGCGCCGGTCACGCACACCAACGCCACGACGAAAGTGCCCGAAATTGTCTGCAGTCTACGCATACCATCCTCCTGGCGGTGGATCCGCGCCGGGCGCCGGATCGTCAACAACACGATTTGCGATCAGAGCATACCGCCAACCCGCTCACGAGCGCTGTGGTTCGTCGCACCCTCACCGAGCTCGCAGCCCGGGCATAGCAGCCGTCTCGAACAACCGATCTCGCCAAACCGCGTATCATTTCGCCCGTGGCCGACTCAGACTCGCTAGACGGCACCGGAATCCTCGTCCTGACCGGGGTGTTCATCGCGCTCGTCATCGACGGGATGGACCTGCAGATGCTCGCGCTGGCGCTCCCCAGCATCACCAAGGAATTACGGTTGTCCAGCGTCAGCGCCGGTGCGCTGAGCACCTATACCCTGCTCGGCATGGGGATCGGCGGCATATTGGCCGGCTGGCTCGCCGATCGCATCGGACGCGTGCGCGTCGTCTGGTGGGCCGTTCTCGTCTTCTCAGCGCTGACCGGCGTCATCGCGCTCTGCCAGACCTACTGGCAGATTGCAGTCATGCGCTTCGTCTCAGGATTCGGGATCGGTTCGTTGTACAGCATCGGTACCCTGCTCGCCGCCGAATACGTCCCGACCAGAATCAGAAGCACCGTGCTCGGCACACTGCAGGCGGGCTGGTCGGTCGGATACGTAGTCGCAGCCCTGCTTTCCGCCTACATGCTGCCGCGAATGGGATGGCGGCCACTCTTCGCCTGCGCGGTTGTTCCCGGAGGTGTGGCGCTGGCGTTACTGTGGCGCGCGCCTGATCCTCCGAGTTGGATCGCGACGCGACGAAGCATGAAGCCGGCCACCACAGGCGCGAGCACGCTTGGTGTGTTGTGGGCGGATCGTCGGACGCGGCGTAATTTCCTGCTCTGGACGCTCGCCGCGATTACGTTGCAGTTTGGCTACTACGGCGCAAATACGTGGCTGCCCAGTTATCTCGTAAAGGATCTCGGCGTCAACATCCAGAGTATGGGCTGGTACGTCGCAGGTACTTACACCATGACGGTTATGGGCAAGATCATCACCGGCTACCTCGGCGATATCTTCGGCCGGCGCGCGATGTGGATCGCGTCGGGCGTCCTGACGGCGATTTACCTGCCGATCCTGGTGTACGTCGCGGCTCCGGCGAATGTAGCGTACCTGCTGTTGATCTTCGGCTTCTTGTACGGTGCGCCCTACGCGATCAACGCGACTTATTTGAGCGAGAGCTTCCCCGCAGGTGTCCGAGGGACGGCGGTGGCAACATCGTACAACCTGGGGCGCGTTGGATCGATGCTGTCGCCAGTCCTCATCGGCGTCGCCGCCGACACCCATTCAATCGGGCTCGGGATTGCGCTGCTGGGGATTTCGTACGCGATTTGCGCACTGGTGCCGGGCCTGTTCATTCCAGAGCAGATGTTCGATCCGCAGGCGGTGACATTTCCGCCGCTGAGTGGCGCGATCGTCTCGGCGTCTCGAGAAACGCCGGCCTGAGGCGGCTCGTCGCTGCACACAACGGACATCACCATGTACTACGAAACCGACAAGAACGATCACGGCTTGCGTTACAACCCGCTAAAAGCCTGCGTCGTACCGCGTCCGATCGGCTGGATTACGACAATGGACGCCGCGGGCACCGTCAACCTGGCGCCCTTCAGCTTCTTCAATATGCTCAGTTACGATCCTCCGTTCGTGCTCTTTTCCGCCGGCCTTCACGAGTCAGACGGCGACCGGAAAGACTCGGTGGCCAACGTCGAAGCCACCGGCGAGTTCGTCTACAACATGACGACGTGGGCGCAGCGGGATCAGATGAACGAAACGGCGCGCATTGTCGACCGGGGCGTGGACGAAATGGCGGCGGTGGGCCTCGAGCCGCTGCCATCGCGTCTGGTCCGGCCGCCGAGGGTCAAAGGCTCACCAGTGCACTTCGAGTGCCGGCTGCACCAGGTCATCGCTCTTCCCGGCCGCACGCCGTCGTCGAATCACTCGGTGGTCATCGGCCGCGTCATCGCCGTCCACATCGAAGACGATGCGCTGACGGCGGACGGGCGTGTGGATATCCTCAAGCTGCGGCCGATTGCGCGCCTCGGCTATAAGGACTACACCACCGTGGACTCGATGTTCCAGATGGAGAAGCGCACGCCCGAGGATCGATGACCCCGGACGCCGCGACTACCGGCCGATGCTCCGGCGCTTGGCCCTGATCTCAAATGTGATCTGGCCGAAGAAGCCGAGCACGCCGACGTGGCTGGCGTCGATGCTGTCGCCCGACGCGTTGCGGATTAGCAGAATGACTCGTTGAGTCTTGTCGTTCAGGACCGCCACGCAACCGGCGACGTGCGGAATGCCGCCCGGGTCCAGCGCGATGATGCAATCGTTCGAGTAGGTCTGACCGGTGTCGAAGAACGAACTGGGAACGCCGAGTGCGGGAAAATAGATGCTGCTGAAGGGCACCTTCAACTCCATCGTGATCCCCGAGGCGCCTGCCGTGTTCGGCTGAAAAAATGCCTTCTTGATGCGGAAGTCCACGGTCACCGTGTCGGTGCCGATGCGCTTGTAGCGAAACAGCAGCAGGTCTGCGGCGGCGACGCTGACAGTCGCGGTGGCTGGCGAGGGTTCGAGCAGACCGAATTTGATACGGCTCAGAGGAAGATCGATCCAGGCCATCGCTGCCCTCCATCGGAGAATCTGCCGTCTGGAGCAGGAGTGTGGCGGGAAGCGCGACCGCTGTCAAGGATCACTTGGACGTCAATCGGATCATCGCCGACCCGATGATCGCGACGCGGCTACCTTCCCGATGACGGCTGGAGTCATGGATCCACCACGCGTCGTTCACGTCGTCTCTGCCGCAGCGCTCATGATCGCACCGATGTTTTCCGGCGAGAAGAACTCGGCGGGCGAGATCGTGCCCGCATTCATGCGGGCAAAGCCGTCCATGGCGCTCTTGTTGCCATGGATCGCAGCAAACAAATGCTGCTGCTCGGGGGAAGGCGGTTCCAGCGTTGCCAGCTGGCACGTGAATTCGTACATCGGCTGTACCTGCTTGTCGCGGGCACGCTGGTAGTCGCTCATCGCGTCGTCGAACGGACGAGCACTGCTGAATGCCTGATCCAATGCAGCGGCACACAGCTCGGCGTCGCGAAAGGCGTCGGTGATGCCCTGCGCGGTAATCGGGTCCTTGCTGTACCCCGCATCCCCGACCAGTGCCCAGCCAGGACCGTACGGCTTCCGGAAGAAATTCGGCACGGCCGCACCCGAAAACGCAGCGACCTGTTTTGCACCGCGGACGCGTTCAGCGAATTCAGGAGCAAGGTCGAACATTTTCAGGAAATTGCCCTGGACGTCCTTTTTGTTCGATTCAAATTCCGCAAACGGCCAGCCGCCGACGGTGAGCGTCAAGTCGTCGTGGGTCGGAGCCGCCGCGAATCCGCGCCGGGGGCGGATGTAGGTTTCGAACCGACCGTTCATCGGCAGGCCGCTCCAATAGCTGTAGTAGCCCGCCAGCAGCTCCGGTCGCTCGTTGTACTGGTCGGGTCGAACCGTGTTCGCCACTGCGGAATAGCGACCATCCGCTCCCACCACGAGTCTGGCCCGCTCCGTCACCGGCCCACCACCGCTCGAGTGACCCTTGATGCCGACGACGCGACCGTCTTCGATCGAGAGCTCGTCCACCGTGAAGGCCTCGCGAATCTCCGCCCCGGCCTCGGCCGCCGCGTCAACCAGCAACTTGTCGAGCACCGTCCGTCTGGCGCAGTACGCAACGGGTGCGTCTGCAGTGCCCGGCGACCCGGCGAGCGTGAAGGGACCGAAGTCGAACGTGTAGGTGCGGATCGGCGGGCATCCCGTCGCCACGAGACGATCGAGCAGCCCCCATCGCGAGAGAGCGGCGGCACCGAGCGGGTGCAGGACGTGCGAAGAGACCGTATCGCTGGGGAATGTCGCCCGATCGACCACCAGCACCCGGTATCCCTTCCGGGCCAGAAGCATCGCCGTCGGCGAACCTGCGCAGCGCGCTCCTACGATGATCACGTCGTATGCGGCACTCATGTCTGCATCTCCTTCGGCTTGGGGATGCAAGACTGTCACTCAGCCGATGTGATTGGCAAGGAGATAGCGACGAGCGGACCGCGCCCAGAACACCCTACGTCAGGCCACCAGCCACGCGCGGGCCGCGGTCACTGCATCCGGCTCGAAGAACTCGACCGGCCCTTTTCGCAGGTCCGCTGACGCGAACATCATCGCCTCACTCCGCCAGCGAGGATCACCGACGATGGCAATGCGTTCGATGGCGTCGCCGTGCGTTACGTAGAACGTCAGGTCGCCCCAGTCGCCCTGGCCCCATCCGTCGAATTGCTCCAGCAGGAACAACAGCCTCACCGATCCGGTTTGTTTTATGTGGTGAGTCAATTCGTCCATGCATCGATCGAGTTCGGCCTTCCGCAGCGTTCCGCGGATCTCCACTCGATGGACGTTCCCGCCCTCGTGGTGCATCGTGACAGGCATCAGTCCTCCATCAGGTCGTCGCTGCGGCGCCGCCCATGAAAGCGTGAGTGATGCCGTGGGCGGTGATCGGGCCCTTACTGTACCTCGTATCCCCGACCAGAGCCCAACCCGGAGGGCACGGACTTCGATTTGGATTGCTAGTTGCTATCGGCGATCGGCGACACGTTCCAGCGGTGTTTGCAGGACGGACAGATGAACCACCGGTCGGTGCTCGGATTGTGTTCGACGTCCTCTTCCGGATATTCGAACTGACATTTCGGGCACGCGAATGCCTTCGGGGTCTGCGGCACTTCCACGATCGGCTCGTTCGAAGCGTTCGTCATTTCGCCTCCAGACAACGGCTAGAAGTGACTGAAGAGCCCGATCAGAATGATGAACGGAATCGGCACGCCGAGTAACAGCAACAGGATTGAGCGCATTCTTCAGACTCCGTTCAAGCAACGATTGTTAAACAGTAGCCACGCTGTCGCGCTGCCTGCCGCCGACCGTGGCGGCAAAGCTTGCACTGAACGCGCCGACCAGCAGCGCCAGGAACATCCAGTACATCGAGTGCGCGAGAGATTTTCGAGCGAGGTCCGCATTCTCGAGTCCCCGGCTATAGGCCTCGTCGACGCGCTTCTCCGCTTCCGCCTGGCTGACGCCAGTCTTCGCAGCGACGACTTGCGACAAATACACGCGGTCGGCGGCGGGCATGCTGCCCTGAGCAAGGTCCTCCGCGAAAATGGTCCCGACCTCTGAACGAGTCGCCGCCGCACTGGGATCGGCGTTCGAGGTTGGCGTCCGCAGCAGCGTGTCGGCCAGATAGCCGCTCGCCCCGGCCGCGCCTCGCGGCGATGCCTGCGCGCCCTCATTCGCCGCCGTGACGGTGGATCGCGCCGCTCCGTTGATCAGTGACGTCGCGGCCGAGGTCAGGAATGCGGCCGTAATCACCAGCGCCACCGCCCACACCAGGAACCCGTGCGCGGTGTCGCGAAAGTACACCTCGTGCGTGTGCAGGCTCACCCATTTCGTGCGCAGCCGTCCAGCCAGGTATCCGCCGATGGCGGACGCCACGATCTGAACAGCGACGAACCAACCGATGGCGCCCCAGCCGACCGCCGAAGCGGACGCGCCGGTGTTCGACCACGGGGAGATCGCCGACAGTCCAATGCCGGTGCCCAGCGCGAGAAGCGCCAGCGACAGCGCCATCGTCACGAATGCGCCGCCGAATACCGCGCTCCATGTGACGCCGGACGAGTGAGCCTCAGTGTGTCCCGAGACGTCTACGGATCCCTGGAAGCGACCGGTTGATGTGGAAAGTGCTGGTTGTGCCATCTGATGCCTGACCTCTTTGCGTGAACTTTGCATGTTCAACGCCAACCGCTGCGACTCAGAGCTGAGTCTAGTGAGCCTCCGCGGCTGAGTCGCCATCGCGCTTGTCGTGTGCCTTTGCCGCGCGACGTCCCGAATCGGTCAGCGCCCAATCCTCTTCGAAGACGTTCTGCATCTGCTTGACGACCGGCGGGTCCGTGACGATCACTCCGACCTCTCGTCGCGTGTCGAGCTCCAGACGCCGGAGGCTCTGACTGCCGAAGAACGCCTTGTGACCGTCCCGGATGATTGCGCGCACATGCAGACGTCGTCCCGGGTAGCGCTCCCACGTCAGTGACGATTTCTTGCCGCCGACCTTGCCGATGATCCGGACGTCGATGCCCTTCTGCGCGCGCTCGGCGAGCAGCCGGAGCATCGCCGGATCGCTGACCTCGGGGTCGTAAATCAGAATCTGCTTGCGGGCGCTTTTGATGAACGAGCCCAGCCGATCGCGTGCGTTCTGCGGGCTGACGACGAAGCGATCGCAGCCGCTCGAGTAAGGTTGTCGCGTGCAGTCGGCTTCGAACAACTTGACCGCTTCCTGCACGAGTTTGTGATTTCTTGTGGTGGCGCCGAAGCTCCGACTCTTCGCGATGTCGAGCCCGGTGAAGTTGAACCCGTAGACGTGGAGCGTCTTGCCGTCCACGACGAGCATCTTGGCGTGATACCGCACCAGATCGTCCGAAGTGCGGGACACCATGACCCCGTTCTCCAGCAGTCGCATTTCCAGCTTACGCAGGCTCTTCGCACCGCCTTTGTTGGTGTGCGCAATCAGCGCGCGAACCACGACACCGCGGGCGGCGGCACTTTCGAGGCTGCGCGTTACCTCCTGGAGATCGAGCCTGAAGATCAACACGTCGATGGTCTTCTTTGCGTCTCGGATGGCGGCAATCACGGGCGCCAGGCCGGCGTCGGGCTGAACGATCAACTTCACTGGCTTAGAGGCGGCCGGTCAGCAAGAGGACGACCAAGACCACCAGCACGAGACCGAGCGTGCCGCTGGGCGCGTAGCCCCAGTTCTGGCTGTGCGGCCAGGTTGGAACCGAGCCGATCAACATCAGCACGAGAAGGACAACGAGAACGGTTATCACAAGCACTCCCTTGCCGCCGATCGCGGGCCACACCCTGTCGCCCGCGTCGCCGCCATGCGATCCGTCACAATCGCAATTGCAGGGCCAAGCCTGACGGGCGAGATTGCTGAACAATTGGCACGTATTCGTCATCAGATGGCCCTTCCGAAACCGCCTCGGGGCAAACTCAGGCAACCGATTACCCACGCCGCTGGGCCACAAGCCCATCAGACATTTTTGCTCTGGCATCTGTCGGACCTGCGGCGGTCGAGCAGGCGGCATTGTTGTTGATAAGTCACCTCAGTGATGACACGGGCGGCAGCGCACGCGCCACGGCCTCGGCCCCAGCCGCGGAGGCGCACGGCGACGTCGACAGCGAATGACGCGACCCCGAATGCCGGATCGCGGGCGACTCAGGAAGCGGCCGAGCGGAAAAACGTCGAGGCCGTCATGGAGGTCGAACGCGCGACGCGCGACAGCCGTTCGTACATCGAGCGCGTCACCGACGCTGTCAGCGACGTCGCCGGCAGTCCCACCTTCATCGTCGCGCACGTGCTGTGGTTCGTGGTCTGGATCGGCGGAAATACCATCGGCGGATTCCGGTTCGATCGCTACCCATTCAATCTGTTGACCCTTGCCGTGTCGCTCGAGGCCATCGTGCTGACCGGCTTCGTGCTGATGGCGCAGGCGCACATGACTCAGCAGGCCGACAAGCGCGCGCATCTTGATCTCCAGGTCAACCTGCTCGCGGAGCAGGAGCTTACAGCCATCCTCAGGGTGCAGTGCCTGATGGCTGAACGCGCCGGCATCGACATCGCGCAGATCGACCCGCGCATCGAAGCGCTGCGGAATCGCACCAACGTGCAGCGGCTCGCCGATGCCATCGATACCGGAATGGCGTCAACCCAACAAACAACGGGAGGCAGCAATGAATAGACGACTGGCGCAACTCGCCGTAGTGGCGGCGATCGCCTTCATCTCGGCCGTCGGCGTGGCGAAGGCCGCGGACACGCCCGACTCCTGGGTGACGATGAAGACGAAAGTGTCGTTGATGACGACCGAAGGTGTCAGCACCTCCGATCTCAATGTCGACACCGTCGACGGCGTCAAGGAAGTCAAGAACCTCCTGCAGGTTGTCCCAAGAGTGAGCGCGCCGTCGTCGAGCGGTCAGACGATCAAGTCAAGGCGGCCGTCGAAGCTGCGTTCAAAGCGAACCGACGCGTCAACGACAGCGGTATCAAAGTGGCTTCGGTGAACAAGGCCGTCGTGCTGCTCTCGGGAAAGGCGAAATCGCGGGAAGCGAACCTCGAGTGTTCAGGTCGCTGACGCGGTGAGAGGCGTCCGCCGCGTCTCGACGGAAGTCGAAGTCGTTCCCGGACCATAACGTCAGGCACTGTGCGCGGGCACTCGGCGTGGCGCGACCCTTTCCGGGTCGCGAGGGACGCGGCTCTGAAAGGCCCGGGTTACTTCATCGGTCTACTCCGGGCAATCAAGATCTAAGATTGGGCGTGCTCGCCCGGTTTTCGTCCTCCAAGCGATCCGATCGATTGCGCGCGACCGGCTGGCTCGTCCTGGCGTCGGGCTTCGCCATTGCGGCGGCTTGGTACTGGATCCAGGTGCGAAGCGCGGACATTGTGCTCGACGACGCGAATGCACTCGGTTACACGCGGTCGCTCCAGCACGGGATGGGCGTGATGATGGGACCGCTCGGCGCCATGCTGACCGAGTGGCAGGGGGACCTGACGAGCCCGATCGGCGAGGCGCTGATCATCGCTGTGTGCGCGGGGCTCCTCGCGGCGTATTTCTTTCGTGTGGCGTGGGTCATCGACGCCGAAACCGGCGAAAAGTAGCCAGCCGCTGTAATATCCCGCCATGAATCGCATGGCTCTCCGCTCCGCCGCCTTCGCCGTATTGTTTTTGGGTTCTGCCTTGATTCCGATCGCCGCCGCCGGCGCGGACAACTGGACCCAGATTGCGAGCTTCAGCGGAACCGGCGACAAGCCGGCCGATACGCCGTCGTTCACGACCAACGGCGGCAAGCTGCGGTTCCTGTTCACCGTCCAGCCAAACAGCTCGGGACCTGTGCCATTCCTGTCGAAGATGTATCCCAAGGGCTCGCCGGTCACAGCCAATGAGTTGCGGCGAACACAGTGCATCGACTGCAAAGGCAGGCAGACCGACGACCTCGGCAACGTTCGCGCCGGCAGCTACTACCTGCACATCGTCACCTCGCGACCGTGGACGCTGGTCGTCGAGGAAACGAAATGAGCGCCGCGAGAATCGACAGAGCCGCGCCGCCGCCGAGCAGCCACGCCGGCGACGATGTGACAAGCCCGGGTCGCAGGTCGTATTCGATCGTCAGATCGCGCTGCGTCGTGTCTCGCCGCAGTGCCGTGATGACGATGCGATCGCTGACCGGAACGAGGGCATTGGCGAGGTAGACGCTCGCGTCCTCCGCATACATGTTTCGGAACGCAAGACGGTGGCTTCCCGTGCTCAGGACGGGCACCCGCGCAGACGACTGCAGCTGAATCGTCCCCTCGCCGCGCCGCACTTCGTCCAATCCCGGGAACGTGGACTCCACCGTCTGCAGATGGAGCGGCCGGCCGTCGAGTTCAACGACGACTGCGTCGAACACACGCGCAGCGTATGCGCGCTTTTCTTTCAGCGACAACACGCCGTCACGATCGCGGTCAATGTCCGCAATCGTCGCCTCCGCGACGGCGATGCCCGGCGTCAGGTCGAGTTCGAGGTTCACGCGCCCCGGTTCAACCGCGAGCCGTGCCGCCATCAGATGCTCGTCTCGTCGATGGGCCGATGCGGTGGTGCCGGCGGCGAGCGCGCTTGTCACCGCGAACACGAGAGCCGCGGTCCTACCGCCGCGCAAATTTCACCCCGTAGTCGTTGGTCGGATCGCGATAAATGGTGTGGATGTGATCGACGCTTTCCTGCGGAGCGTATTCGATGACCAGCGTCGGTCCCTGAATTCGAAAGTACGCCGCGCTGCCGTTGGTCGTCGGTCCGCTCCAGGCGAAATACGTGTCGTTGAGATGCGTCCGCAACTCGGTCATTCGTGGCTCGGCAAACGCCTCGTTCATGATGCCGCTCCACTCCCGTACCAGATCCCACAGCATCGCTTGCTGCGCCGTGGAAAGCGCGGAGGCGCGAATCCCTTCGGGTTGAATCATCCTTCCATCCCGGCCGGGTCCGAGCACCAGATCCGAGACGCGGTAGCCGAGGATCGCCTGGCCACGCTGCTTGTCGTCGAGCGCGTTAATCAGTGCAAAGCCTTTGTCGTTCTCTCGTCCCAGCGGACGAATCGTCTGTCCTTCGAACGTGTATGTCGCCGGCTGCGCCGCAGGGAGACTCGGCGCCATGGTCGCCTGGCTTCCGGCGAGGGTCAGGTTGATCGCCAGATGATGTCCGCCGAACTGCAGCATCCATGGAGCCGTCGCCGACGGCGTTCCGACAAATGCCAGGTAGTACTCGTTCTCTCCGAACGCGGGCGCTCCGCCGCTACCGCCAGGGCCTCCCGGACCGCCGCGTCCCCCAGGCCCACGGCCGCCGCCTCGTCCACTGGAGCTTTCTGTTTTTCGCAGCGCCTCGTCACCTCGCATGATGTCTGTGACTTTGCGATATCCGTCACGGCTGAGCGCAACCGACAGAAGCGTCATGACGGCAGTGCGCTGCGCCGGCGTGACGTCCGCGAGGCGAAGACCCTCGCGCCTGAACATCGGGCTCGGAAGGTTGGACCACCTCGTCTTCTGAGGGCCATCGAACGGAAACTGAACCTTCGCCCGGCCAGCATCGTCGAGCGCGCTCAACAGCGCCTGCGACGCCGCGACGATGCGCGCAGTAACGTCCGCCGGGGCGCTGGAGGTTGAAGCAGTCGTCGGACGTTGAGCGATCACGGTCGTGGTGACGGCCACGAACAGCCCGGCGAGGACGCTCATGATTCGAAGGCGTGTAGGCATATGGAAACCTTATACGCCATCTTTGACGAGACGGTGACAGCGCCGTGAAGAGTCGAGGGCATCACTGGCATCAATCCCAGCTTGCGGGTGTGGGGAATGTCCGATAGAGTTCCGGCCCCCAGACGGATCGAGCAATCGGGGTCGGCAGGCCGCGGAGGACCATCGTGTTTCAGAGTGCCGCGTTAGACGTCGCCATTGGGCTCGTGCTCATGTACCTGCTGCTGAGCCTGGTGTGCACGGTGATCAACGAGTTCATCTCGTCGCAGCTGAGTCTTCGGTCGAAGTCCCTCGCCAGCGCGTTGCGCGAGATGCTCGACGACCCCAATGTTCGCGCGGCCTTCTACAAGCAGGGATTGGTGGCGAGCGCCATAAGCGCGGTCAAGCGGGCGACACCGTTGATGACGTCTTCGGCTCCGTCCACGCCACCAGCCGCGGACACAACGACACAGGCTTCAATCGCCCTTGGCGCGGCAGCTCCCGCCAGCGAGAGCGATCTCCTGTCGTACCTGTCGACGCAGACGTTCGTCCTGGCGCTGTTTGGAACCCTGATCCAGCCGACGACCGCGCAGCCACGTCCGGGACTGGCGGAACTGGAGACGGCGATCGCCACACTGCCGGACACGAAGCTGAAGAGCGCGCTGCACGCCTCGCTCATTTCTGCTCAGGGTGACTTCGAACATTTCCGCACGAGCGTGGCGCGGTGGTTCGACGATTCGATGGACCGGCTGAGCGGCGCTTATAAACGCAACCTGCAATTCATCGCTATCCTCGTCGGCTGCCTGCTCGCGGTGATCGTCAACGCCGACAGTTTGGCGGTGGGCCGGGCACTGTGGTCGGACGGTGCGCTGCGCGCGGCGATCGTGCAGTCGGCTGACGCGACCGCCAAAGCCGGAATCGACGCGACCAACCCACCCACGTCCTCCTTCAGCGACGTCGGCGCCGCCCTCGCCAAGGCCAATAACGACCTCCGTCCACTGCCGATCGGATGGCCGGCGTGCCAGTCACACGATGCGGCCGGCGCGGCGGCCACTGCCACATCGACCATCAAAGCCACCACCACCGGCTGTCCGAGTGACTACACCGCATGGTTCTGGTTCACCCTGTACAAGATCTTCGGCTTGTTCGCGACCGGCCTCGCCTTGTCGCTCGGCGCGCCGTTCTGGTTCGACACGCTCTCGAAGTTCGTGAACATCCGCGCCGCCGGGGTCAAACCGGAGCGCGCGACGGCCAAGTAGGCGCCTCCCAACGACCGAACACAACCGCCTGAGCCGTCCTCTTACCGAAATTGCATACCCAGATCAGCCACTGATCTGGCAATCATCAAGGGTTATCAACGCCGCAGAGGCCAAGACGTTGAGGGAGAAATCATGAAAGCGCGTGCCACCACATCGACGAGTCGGCGCCTCCACGTCACCCGCGCGATCCTGGCGGGCTGTTGTTGCGTGTGGGCCGCGGCCGTAACCTTCGGCCAGACCCCGCCGGCGGCAGAGCGCATCGCTGCGATCAAGGAATCGCTGGCGAAGAATCAGGCGGCGCTCAAGCAGTATTCCTGGATCGAGACGACGCAGACGAGCCTGAAGGGCGAGGTCAAGAAGACCGAACAGAAGCAATGCTCTTACGGTGCGGACGGCAAGGTGCAGAAGACGCCGATGCCCGGCGCGGCGCCTCCGCAAGCCGCGCCTGCATCAGGTGGACGCGGAGGTGGACGCCTGAAGCAGAAAGTCGTGCAGAACAAGGTCGAAGAGACCAAGGAATACATGGAGCAGGTGGCGGCGTTGGTCCAGGCCTACGTCCCGCCGGATCCGCAGAAGATTCAGGCTGCGGGCGCGGCCGGCAATCTGTCGGTGCAGCCAAGTGCAGGCGTCACCACGATGACCGTGAAGAACTACCAGAAGGCGGGCGATTCGCTCGCCATCGGCCTCGACTCGACCGCCAACACGATGCGCAACGTTCAGGTCAGCTCCTACGTCGAGAAACCAAAAGACGACGACGTGACCTTGAACGTGACGTTCGCGAATCTGGAGGACGGCACCAGCTATCCGCAAAAGAGCGTGCTGGTCGTGGCAGCCAAGAAAATCCAGGTCGTCGTGACCAACTCCGGTTACAAGAAGAACGGAACGTAACCGCGATCAATGCACGCCGAGTTGAAGGGGCGCGGCGGGCAACGTCACCGGGATTTCGGTCACCACTTCCTGCTGACCGAGGGCCAGGGCGAACTGGTAGAGCCCCCAGATCCTCGGACAGATCGATATCGACAGCCACCGGCGGGCGGCCTTCGGACCGGCCGAAGAAGCCGCGGTGAACGCGGTCGCGCGAGAGCTGAGCCAGTTCTGGCCAACGTAGCCGCAAGAAGGAACGCCCCGATGAACACCGTGGCGATGAAGTTCAAGCCGACGTCCACGTAAGACCCGCCGCGTGGTCCTGCTGCTGCTCGTCTACGCTGCCGGTGTCCTGACCATCGTCAGCCCCTGTATCCTGCCGGTGCTGCCGTTCGTGTTCGCACGAGCTGACCGGCCGTTTGCGCGTAGCGGGCTGCCGCTGCTGGCCGGCATGGCCGCCACCTTCACGCTGATTGCCACGCTCGCGGCGGTCGGCGGCGGCTGGGCGGTCAGCGCGAATCAGTTCGGACGAGACCTGGCGCTGGTGCTGCTGGCAGTCTTCGGCGTCACACTGCTGGTTCCCTCACTCGCCGCGCGGCTGACACAGCCTTTGGTCGCCCTGGGCGGGCGTCTCGCAGGAGCGGTTGATCGCGGTGACGCGACCTCGCGATCCAGCATCAGATCGTCGCTACTCCTCGGCGCCGCAACGGGTCTGTTATGGGCGCCGTGTGCCGGTCCCGTGCTGGGCCTGATTCTGACCGGGGCGGCATTGAACGGCGCCAACGCGCGAACATCGTCCCTGTTGCTGGCGTATGCCGCCGGATCGGCGACGTCGCTCGGACTGGCGCTCCTCGTTGGCGGACGTGTATTCGCCGCGCTGAAGCAGTCGCTCGGCGTCAGCGAGTGGATTCGCCGGGCGGCTGGTGTCGCGGTGCTCGCGGCCGTCGCGGCGATTGCACTCGGACTCGACACCGGTTTCCTCACCCGCGTCTCCTTGTCCGGAACATCGTCGATCGAACAGCGTCTGCTCGATCGCTTTCACGCCGCGTCCGTGACTGCGCCCGCGACCGCGTCCCGGGCGGCGACCGACGGCGGCGCGATGACGAGCGCCAAGCCCACGACGATGACGACGGGCAAGCCGGCGAGTCCTGAAGACTTGCCGATCGAGGGTTCGTTCCCGTCGCTGTCAGGCGCGGTCGAGTGGCTGAACTCGCCGCCACTGACGACGAAGGCGTTGCGTGGAAAAGTGGTGGTGGTCGATTTCTGGACCTACTCCTGCATCAATTGCCTGCGGTCGATCCCGTACGTGCGTGCCTGGGCGAACAAATACAAGGATCAAGGACTCGTCGTCATTGGCGTCCACGCGCCGGAGTTCGCGTTCGAGAAAAATGTCGCGAACGTACGCAAGGCGGTAACGGACCTCAAGGTCGACTATCCCGTCGCGATCGACAACAACTACGCGATCTGGCGCGCGTTCAAGAACGAGTACTGGCCGGCGCACTACTTCATCGATGCGAGCGGCCAGATTCGGCATCATCACTTCGGCGAAGGCGACTACGACGGTTCGGAGCGCGTCATTCAGCGATTGCTGGCGGAGAGCGGAAACGCCAACGTCGCCGCGGACCTGGTGGCGGTCAACGCGACCGGAGCTGAGGCGGCGCCGGACATGACCGATGCGTTGTCGCCCGAGACCTACCTTGGCTACGGGCGCGCCGAACACTTCGTCTCGCCCGGTGGCGCGGTGCTCGCGCTGCCCCATGTTTACCAACCGGGATCGCCGAAATTGAATGAATGGGGACTGGGGGGCGACTGGACCATCCGCGAAGAACAGGCTGAGTCCGCCTCGAAGGACGCCGGCATCGTCTATCGCTTCCACGCCCGCGACCTGCATCTCGTGCTCGGACCTGGTCGCGACGGCAAGCCAGTGCGGTTCCGGGTCACGATCGACGGCGCTGCGCCAGGCGGCAGCCATGGGAGTGACGTCGATGCGAATGGAAACGGTACCGTTACCGGTCAGCGTCTCTACCAGCTGATCCGACAGCAGGGCCCGATCCGGGACCACACCTTCGAGATTCGTTTTCTCGATCCCGGCGTTCAGGCCTTCGCGTTTACGTTCGGCTAAGGGTTTCGTATCGACACCGGTGGCCTTTTTGGCAGTAGGCTACGCAGGAGGAGCGGACACCAATGCCTCAGAAGCATCACCTCGCCGTCAGCGTTCTCGTCTTCGGTTCATCCCTGCTCTCGGCAATGTTTATTCAAGGACATGCTGCGGCAGCATCGGCGTACAGCGCCGTGCCCGGCTGGGGCCAGCTCACTCCTCCGCTGAAATGGGGAGAGGTTCCCAACGTCGCGATCGACCCGAAGGGAACGGTCTTCGTGTTTACGCGCAGCGAGCCGCCGGTCATCGAGTTGAACGCGGCCGGCCGCGTGCTGAAGACCTGGGGCGATCACATGTTCGTCTGGCCGCACGGCATCCGCTTCGATCGTGGCGGCAATCTGTGGATCACGGACGGCCGCGCTGCGGACGGCAACGGCCAGATGGTCTACAAGCTCAGCGCCGACGGCAGCAAGGTTCTGCTGAGCCTCGGGACCAAAGGCGTATCGGGCGACGGACCGAACCAGTTCAACGGCGTCACTGACGTCGCGATTGCCCCGAACGGCGACATCTTCGTCTCGGATGGCCACGTCAACAGCCGCATCGTCAAGTTCACCGCCGACGGCAAGTTCGTGAAGACGTGGGGCAAAAAGGGCAGCGCTCCTGGCGAGTTCAACCTGCCGCATTCGCTCGTCTTCGACTCACGCGGACGGCTGCTGGTGGCCGATCGCTCCAACAAGCGAATTCAGTTGTTCGATCAGGACGGAACGTTCCTCGAAGAATGGAAGCAATTCGGCGAGGCGAGCGGATTGTTCATCAAGCCTGACGACACGCTGTATGTCACCGACTGGCAGGACAAGAAGACGATTTTCATCGGCAGCGCGAAGGACGGATCGATCAGGCAGACCATCGAAGGCCTCACCCTCGCCGAGGGCCTGACCGTGGACGCGCAGGGTAACATCTACGCCGCCGAAACGTTGCCTGGGCGGATCGGAGACCTCGTCACCGGTTCAACGATTCGAAAACTTGTGAAGAATTGACCCGCGGCGTTTTCACGAACGCGACGACGAACAGAATTCCGATCAGCAAGTCCGGTGCGATCACCACTGTGTCCAGCGCAGCGATGCGCCGCTGCGCGAAGAGCACCGCCATCGTGAGGACGTAACCGAATTTCTCCAACGCGCTCGGGATCATCATCGTGCGCAGCCGTACCGGGTCCGACCCGATGACGATGAATGCGGATTGCCACACCATCGCCACTGCCAGGAATCCGTAGAAGAACTCCGGGTGCGTGATCGGCGCTGCGCGCAGGCGCCCGATCGTTTCGAGCAGGAAGAACATCGGCGTGAGCACGAGGAAGCCCCAGGCGCCGGCCGTGACGAATACGATTCGTGCGAATTTCACCTCGATCTCCTTAGCCGCCCGGTCCCTGAACAGGCGACAGCGACTCGAGCGCGTGGCGCGCTCGGTATTCCCAAACAGATAGGTCAGTGAAATCGGGATTACTTCGTCTGACAGCTGGTCAGGCCGCGATGTTCGCGGCGGCTATCGGCGCGCGGTGAGCGGAAAGGCACGGTTCGAAGGCCCGTGAGCAGAGCAACCGCTTCATTCGAGAGTAAAGGACAGATACATCAGCCGGCCCTCGCGCTGAACCTGCAAGGTGACGGGCGATCCCGGTGGCAGGGCGCCGAGAGCGTCCTTCAGCGCGAGCAGGGTGACCGTCATCCGGTTGTTGACGCTGCGAATGACGTCGCGCGGCTGCAGCGGCACCTCGCTCGTTGCGCCCTCCGCGCGAGCGACGACGATGATGCCGAAAGGATCCCTCAGGCCGGTGGCGACGGCGGCGATACGTTCGTCGATTTCGACGCCGAGGATCCCGAGCCTCGGCACCAGGCCCTTCTCTGGATCCGCGGTCGCCGAAACGCCGTCGAGGCCGCTGCGTTCCTCGACCGTCGCCACACTCAACGTCTGCTCAGCCCCGCCCCTGATCACAACCAGCCGGATGTTGTCGGTGGATTCCCGGAGACGGAGACTGTAGCTGACGCTCGGCAGGTTATCGGCGGGCTGACCGTCCATCGACACCAGCACGTCACCGACCTTCACCCCGGCCTTCTCGGCCGGCCCGCCGGGAAAGACATCAGACACGATGACGCCGTAATTTCTCACGAGGTTGAGTGAGGTAGCCATGCTCGGCGTAATCGTCTGCAGGCTGACGCCGATTTCCTGCCGCCGCAGATGGCCGAACTCCTTCAGCTGACGGAAGACGGTCCTTACCGTCGCGCTCGGAACCGCGAACCCCAGGCCTTCGTTTCCGCCGGACTGGGACAGGATGAACGTGTTGATGCCAACGACTTCCCCGCGGATGTTGACGAGCGGGCCGCCGGAGTTGCCCGGGTTGATCGGCGCGTCGGTCTGGATATAGATCAGCGGCGAATCCTGATCGATCTGTCTGGCTACCGCCGACACCAGGCCGTGCGACAGGCTGTTGCGCAGCCCAATCGGGCTGCCGAACGCGAACACTGTTTCGCCCTGGCGCACCTGGGTATAGGTCGCGAGCGGCAGGGCCTGCAGCTTCTGGCCGTCCACTTTCAGCAGCGCCAGATCCAGCTCGGGGGCGACGCCAACGATGCGCGCGTTCACCAGATACGATCGACCCGACAGCGCCGTCGCGAGCGTCCCGTCCGCGTTGTCGGCCGGCAGCACGATCTGAACGCGCTGCGCATCGTTCACGACGTGTGCGTTCGTCATGATGTAGCCCTCGGGATCGATCACGAATCCCGAACCGACCGACCGCTGACGTCCGACGACGGCGCTGGTCTCGCCGCGGGGCCCTTCCTGTGCGCCGTAGCTGCTGACCTGAATCTGCACGACGCTGGGCCAGACTTTTCTGGTCAGCGCGTCCACGGCCTCGTTCATCCGGGCGAGCGGGTCCTGGGCCGCAGCCGGCGCCGGCCGCTGAGCAGCATGGATGGGTACGGCGGGCGGGACGAGGACGCATCCGAGTAAGGCGAGCGCCGGGGTCGTCCAGAGTCGGCTGGTCCAAGTCCTCATGGGTCCTCTCCTGCTCGGAGGCACCGACGTGCCGTAGACGGGCAAGCTGATAGTGAGCGGCCGAATCTCAGGGAGTCTTCAGACAGGCTATGCGAATTGGCATAGCCGCACAAGAGAACGTCCTGCCGGGGAGAGCCTGAATGCGGTCGGTTCTCGACGCGCAGGAAAGACGACGGCCGACCTCATTTGCGTCAATTTCATATCACCGGACTAAATTGTAAGAAAAGACTATGTAAACGAACCGGACAAGGGTAGATTTGCGCCGTTTCGATCGCTGACTCGCAAAGGAGTTGGGTATGAAGCTGAGCCAAATACGGGTCGTCGCGTGGATCTTCGCGCTTTGCGCTCTCTGGCCGGCTGCGGCCCACGCGCAGAGCACTCTCACCGGTGTCGTGAAAGACGCGTCCGGAGCTGTTCTGCCGGGTGTGACCGTCGAAGCATCCAGCCCCGCGCTGATTGAGAAAACACGCTCCGTGACCACCGACGAGACCGGAGGCTACCGGCTGGTGGACCTGCGGCCCGGCAACTACGTCCTCACCTTCACGCTCCAGGGCTTCGCGCCGCTGGAGCGGCAGGGACTCGAGCTGCCCTCCAATTTCACCATGACCGTGAACGCCGAGATGAAGGTCGGCAGCCTCGAAGAAACGCTGACCGTCACCGGCGCCTCGCCGATCGTGGACGTGCAGAGCACGACCAAGTCGCAGGTGCTGACTCGCGAATCACTCGACGCCATCCCGACCGGCCGCACCATTCAGGGCATGGGCCAGCTGGTCACCGGCGTCAGCCTGAACCAGCCGGACATCGGCGGCTCGAAGGCCATGCAGCAGACTTACATGTCGGCGCATGGGGCCGGCTCCTCGCAGACGACCGTGCAAGTCGACGGCCTGCTGGTCAACGGCATCGACGTGGACGGCGCGGTGCAGAGCTACTTCAACAGCTCGATGAGTCAGGAAATGGTTTACACCACCAGCGGCGCGTCCGCCGACGTGTCTGGTGGCGGCGTTCGTCTGAACATGGTCCCCCGCGACGGCGGCAACACCATCAGCGGCAATGTCTTCCTGGGCTTTCAGAACCAGAGTTTCCAGAGCAACAACGTCGGGACCGATCTGATCAACCGCGGCCTCAAGACCAGTGACGGCATCGAAAAGCTGTACAACATCGAAGGCGCCGTCGGCGGTCCGATCAAGAAGGACACCGTGTGGTTCTTCGCATCAGCCCGCAATTTCGTCCTGAACACGCTTCCGGCGAATACCTTCTACGGCACCGCTGGCACGGAGACACCCACATCTGCGGCACTCCCAAGTGCTGAGCAGGGCGTTGATCCGCAGAGCATCCGCAGCGTTCAGGCGCGCGTGACCTGGCAGCTGAGCCCGAAGAACAAATTCGCCTTCTACAATGATCGGCTGCTCAAGAACCGCGGCTCGGCGATGACCGCCGGCTTCGATCCCAAAGAGGCTGGCATCGTCTGGACGTCGCCGATCTATACCACCGGCTCGGTCAAGTTCTCGTCCACGGCCACCAACAAGATCTACATCGAGGCTGGCGCCTCGACCAATTACGAGCGCTACAACACGCTGTATCAGTCCGGCCTGGCGCAGACACCGTTTTCGCCTGCCTGGTACACCACCATCAACAAGAACGACACGGCGCTGGGCACGCAGTGGGGTACGGGCGCGACCAATCAGGGCATGTATCCCGACCGCTTCGCCGCCATGGGTGCCGTGTCGTACGTCACCGGCACGCACAACATCAAGGTCGGTATGCAGGACACGTGGGGCCGGTACGTGCAGTTCCGCAGCGCCAACGGCGATTTGCGCGCCAACTTCCTGAACGGCAAGGCCAGCACCGCGACCATCCTCAACACGCCGGTCAATTTCCAGGACAACCTGAAGGCCGACCTCGGCATCTACGGCCAGGATTCCTGGACCCTCAACCGCCTGACCATCAACTATGGTGCACGCTGGGAATACTTCGCCTCGGGCGTCCCGCAGGAGAGTTCCGGTGTCGGCCGCTTCGTGACTTCGGTCCGCAACGTCGCCCCGATCGACATGCCGAGCTGGACCAGCATCGCGCCGCGCGGCGGCGTGGTCTACGACCTGTTCGGCAATCAGAAGACCGCGCTCAAGTTCAGCATCGGCCGTTACGAGCAGGCAGGCACGACCGGCTTCTCGAACCGCTACAACCCGCTGGCGCTGCAGACGGTCAACGTCGCGTGGACCGACCTGAACAACGACGGCGTGCCGCAGGGCGCGATTGGCTGCGTCTACTTGCAACCAGGCTGCGAAATGAACCTCGCCGGCCAGCTGCCGAAGAATTTCGGCCTCGCCAGCCTGCCGACGTTCGATCCTGACATCAAGCGGATGTACAACATCGAAACCACGCTCAGCGTGCAGCACGAGATCATGAGCGGCGTGTCGGTAACGGCCGGGTGGTACAACCGGCAATACCACAACATGTGGCGGCGGACCAACACCGGCGTCGGCTTCTCCGACTTCACGCCGTTCACGGTGTTCAGCCCAATCGACGGATCGCCGATCACCTACTACAACGTGAGCGCGGCCAAGGCGTCCCAGATCACGACCAATCTCGTGGACACCAACGCGCCCGACCGCACCGACAAATACAATGGCTTCGAGTACAACTTCAACATGCGGCTGCCGCATCACATCACGCTGTTCGGCGGCGGCATGAGCGAGCGGATGCTCTCGAATTCCTGCGACGACAATTGGAATCCGAACCTTCTGCTCTACTGCGATCAGAGCAAGAACGGGCTGCCGTTCCGGACTCAGTTCAAGATCGCCGGCTCGGTGCCGCTGTCTTACGGCATCACGGTCAGCGTGGCGTTCCAGAGTCTGCCCGGATATCTCTACGGCACCTCGTCGGTCGGCGCGTTGACCGGAGTGTCCGGTCCGAGCGGCGCACCAACCGCGGCGCAGCTGCTCGCGCCGAATGGTGCCAGCACGGTGCTGCTGGTGACATCCAGCTCGGTCTATACCACCTGTCCCGGCAACTCCGCCGCCGCCGGCTGCGTCGTCGGTGCGAAGATCGATCCGGGCCTGACCGTGGCGTCACTCTCGATTCCTCTGGTGGCGCCGATGACCGAATACGGCGACCGCATCAACCAGCTGGACATCAACGTGATCAAGTCGTTCAAGTTCGACAAGGTCACGATTCAGCCAAAGCTCGACATCTTCAACGTGTTGAACCGGGCGCCGGTGACCGCCGTCCTCGGCCTCAATTACGGGACGGCCGCCTACAATCAGCCATCCGTGGTGCTGAACCCGCGCACGATCCAGCTCGGCGCGATCCTCAGGTTCTAACCGCGACCGATCAAGGGGACGAGCCGCCCGGGCTCGTCCCCATTTTTTTCGATTGTTAATATGGCTTGACAGGAATATTCTACTAAGGCTATATATCTCACATGGAATGTTCAACGACGGTCGTCGTGGAATCCCCACGTGGATCCGAACGAGGTGCGAGCATGAAGAAGCCGGTCGCGAGACAGGACCAGTCGGCATCCGAACTCATCTCGAGGAGAATCGCCGACCTCGGCGACTGGCGTGGCGAGATGCTGAGCAGAATGCGGAAGCTGATCAAAGAAGCGGATCCGGAAGCCGTCGAGGAGTGGAAGTGGCGGGGCGTCCCGGTGTGGTCGCACCACGGCATCATCTGCACCGGCGAGTCCTACAAGAAGGTCGTCAAGCTGACCTTCGCCAAGGGCGCCTCGCTGAACGATCCGAGCCGCCTCTTCAACTCGAGTCTCGACGGCAATGTTCGCCGCGCGATCGACATCCACGAAGGGGAAAAGGTCAACGAATCTGCCTTCAAGGTGCTCGTTCGCCAGGCCGTAGTCCTCAACCGCTCAGACAAGGCCACACCCTCGAAGAAAGCGAAACGTTAGGAAGAATCAAGCACCATGTCTGTCCTGGAAACATCGTTTGCCATCGTCGCGGAGCCCAACCGGCGGGCCATCCTGAGCCTGCTGCTTTCGTCTGAGCGCTCGGTCGGCGAGCTCGAGCAAGAGCTTCAACTGGCGCAGCCGTCGGTCTCCAAACATCTGCGAATGCTGCGCGAGGCCGGGTTCGTGGAATCACGAATCGACGCACAGCGGCGGCTCTATCGCCTGAGACCCGAGCCGCTGATGGAGCTCGACGCCTGGCTCGTCCCGTTCCGGCGCTTCTGGTCAAAGCATGTCGATGCGCTGGAGAAACATCTCGACAAGATGAAGAAGACACCCTCTATGAAAGGAAAGAAAAGTCATGAACGCAAGTGAGCAGTACGCCCCCGGCGCCGCTGCTGGCGCTGACGTTCGAAAAGACGGCGAGAACTGGACGCTCGTCCTCGTCCGCGATCTGAAACACCCGCCGGCCAAAGTGTGGTCGGCGCTGACGGACCCGGAGCAGTTACGCGAATGGGCCCCGTTCGATTCCGACCGGAACCTCGGCGCGGTCGGCACGGCGAAGCTCACGACCGTGGGTGCGCCGGCGCTGCATGTTACCGAGAGCCAGGTGAAGCGGGCCGACGCGCCGAAGGTGCTCGAATTCAACTGGGGAGGCCAGGACATCCGGTGGGAGCTCGAGCCGCTGGGAGGCGGCGGTACCCGCCTCACCCTCTTGCACAACATCGATCGCCGATACATCTCGATGGGCGCCGCGGGCTGGCACATCTGCTTCGATGTGTTGGATCGATCTCTCGCGGGTCAGCCGATTGGACGCATGGTCGGTCCCGACGCGATGAAGTTCGGGGGCTGGCAGCGGTTGAACGCCGAGTACGCAAGGCAGTTTGGCGCGCAGGCCCCGGGCGGGTCGGGCGAGGGGGCCTGAACACGCCGCGCTCCGAGGGAATCGTGACCGGCTTCCCCTGCGCTCTCGTACTTGTCCTGGCGCGGCCTCACTGCCGCGTCAGGTGCTGATGTCAACGAAGGCAATCCCGCAGCTTTCTGGTGCTTGGACCGGAGGCCCGAATTACTCGAGAGCTTTGAATCGCTCCAGGGTCAGGGCTCGAACACCTTCTCGAGCAGCACCCGGCCGTAGGTGACGAATGGCGCGCCGTCGATCGACAGCTGCATGTCAGTCTTGTAGTAAGCGGGCGAACTCATCTCGGTGACGCCTTTGAAGCGAATCTTCCTGCCTCCGAAGGTCGTCACCGAGGGCGAGGGATCGTCGCCGAAGTGATGGTGGAAGGTTCCGCCGAGCTCTCCACCGACCGGACCGGTTCTGGCAATCGTGTAGCCGCGGCTGTCCTTCTCGCTCCAGGCGAGGATCTTCTTGATCGGATCGTAGGTCGCGGAAATCGTCCGCGTGAACGGTTTCCCTTCAGGATCCTCGCCCTTCATCGTGCCTTCGTAGAGACAGCCGTTCCTGTCGTTGGATTTGATCGTGAGGGTCCCGACCGATTGGCCACCCTGGCCTAGCGGCGAGTCCTGGACTCGCATGTCGACATTCCAGAGGCCGACGAAGTATTCCGGATCCCAGAACATCATCTCGTCGCCCGGCCGCGTCGGCCGGTCGAGTGCGTTGTAGGCGTCGTTGGCCTTGCGCTGCTCTGCGGTCAGGCATCGGCCGGTGGCGGGCTTGTACGGCACGATCGCGGACGTTTTTGGATACGGCTGCTGCTGCCGCGCCGCCGGATAAACGGCGACAAGCGTTGAAACGGTGACGGCCATGGCGGCCGCCATTCCAAACCGTGCTGGCATCAGAAGGTGGTTCCTCTGGTTACCGATCGACCGCTGTGGACGCGCCGCAGCTTTCGTCGAGCCCGACGACCGACGTCAGGTTGATCCGGTTGGGGCTGCCCGGAATCCAGACGCCCTTCGCCGCCACCCGATGATTGGGCGCCAGCGCTCCCGTCGAGTTGATTCGCTCCACCGGATACAACGCCTTCCGCGTATCGAACTGCAGCGCCTGCTCCGGGGACACGAAATCGGCGACGCCGACAAGCTCGAATACGTCGGAGCCTGCTGCCTGCTTCGCGGCGACTTCCTTTTCGTCCTTGGTCACGTTGTGACTGACGCGGGAGATCGTGCCTTCCGTGCCGTTGCCTTCAGGACGGGCGGGAGCCTCCTTCGGTGGCAGCGCCGCCAGCTTGGCGGCGCTGGTCATGCGCCAGCTCACCGGCGAACTGCCCGGCGCCACACAGCCGACGACAGTCGTGATCGGATTGTTCTTCGAAGCCTCCTGCTGCGCCTTGCGGAATTCCGACACGGTCAGATTCGGATCGGTCTCCGCATCGTAGGTGACTTCCGTCCACGCGTTGTACATCTCGTCCCAGGTCTGCTCCGACCAGAGCGCGGGACGGTTCGGCATCGGATTCACCCGGTTGTGCACCGAGTTGTCGTAGTGGCCGACCGTTTCGAGCACGGTGCCGGCGGGCAGCTTGTACGGCTGGGTCGGAATGTAGGTGTTCTGCCAATTGAAGTCGTACTTCGGCACCGACAGCAGAATCTCCTCGTGACCGTCCGGGTACTTCGCGATGTAGGTCATGTCCTTGCCGCGCAGGTGCATGTGCGGCTGCATCGTGTTGAGCGTCACGTCCTGCGTGAATGGCTGGATCGCGGTGATCTTCCAGTCGGCCGCGCCCGGCGGAATCGGCGGCAGATTGGCGGTGCTGCCGACTTCGTCGGCTTCGATGATGTG
>DASXIR010000398.1:0-3473 GCA_036497895.1 Vicinamibacterales bacterium
GACACGCTGGTGTTCGCCGGCGGCATCGGTGAACATGCGGCGCCGATCCGGTCCCGCATCTGCGACGGACTGCAATTCCTCGGCATCGATCTCGACGCTGCTGCGAACAGCGCGGACGCGTCCGTCATTTCGCGTCCTGGGACGCCGCTCGCGGTCCGGGTCATTCCGACCGACGAAGAATTGATGATCGCTCGCGCAGCCTACACCTTACACGGCGCAGGAGACCCATGACCGCTACACCCGACCTGCTCGCGCGCATCGACGGTTACTGGCGCGCTGCCAACTACCTGTCGGTCGGCCAGATTTATCTACTCGACAATCCCCTGCTGCGCGAGCCGCTGCTGGCCGATCACATCAAGCCGCGCCTGCTCGGGCATTGGGGCACAACCCCCGGGCAGAACTTCATCTACGCGCACCTCAATCGCATCATCAACGAGCACGACTTCGACATGATCTACGTCGCCGGGCCCGGACACGGCGGCCCGGCCGTCGTCGCCAATACTTATCTGGAAGGCACCTACAGCGAGGTGTATCCGGCGATCTCGCGCGACGAACGCGGGCTTCGACAGCTGTTTCGCCAGTTCTCGTTTCCGGGAGGCATTCCCAGCCATGTCGCGCCGGAAACACCAGGAAGCATCCACGAAGGCGGCGAGCTCGGGTACTCACTCAGTCACGCGGTCGGCGCAGTGCTGGACAATCCCGACCTGATCGCGGCTTGCGTCATCGGTGACGGCGAAGCCGAAACCGGCCCACTCGCGACCGCCTGGCACTCGAACAAGTTCCTGAATCCCGTTCACGACGGCGTGGTGCTGCCGATCCTGCATCTCAACGGCTACAAGATCGCCAACCCGACCGTGCTCGCGCGCATCTCTCGCGAAGAACTCGAACAGTTCCTGCGAGGCTGCGGCTGGACGCCGCACTTCGTCGAGGGCGGCGATCCGGTGACGATGCACGCGCTGATGGCCTCGACGCTGGACAAGGTATTCGCGGACATCCGTGAGATTCAGAAAGCCGCGCGAACCGGCGGAAACACGATCCGACCGCGCTGGCCGATGATCGTGCTGAACAGCCCGAAGGGCTGGACCGGGCCGAAGGAGGTTGACGGCATCAAGATCGAAGGCACATTTCGCGCCCATCAAGTGCCGCTCAACCAGCCACGCTCGAATCCGGCACATCTCGCGCAATTGCAATCGTGGCTGCAAAGCTATCGCCCCGAGGAATTGTTCGACGCCGCCGGTGCGCTGGTTCCGACGCTCGCCACGCTGGCGCCGACTGGCAGCCGGCGCATGGGTGCGAACCCCCACGCGAACGGTGGATTGCTGTTGCGGGATCTGCAGCTTCCGGATTACCGCGACTACGCGGTGACCGTCACGGCGCCTGGCGCGGTCGATGCTGAAGACACGCGGGTCCTGGGTGGCTTTCTGCGGGATGTGATCGTGGCCAACGCGCCGTGTCGCAACTTCCGCATCGTCGGCCCGGACGAAACCGTGTCGAACCGGCTCGATGCGGTGTTCGCGGCGACCAATCGTCAATGGGACGCGGACACGGTGCCTGGCGACGAGTGGCTCGCGCCGGAAGGCCGCGTCATGGAAGTCCTCAGCGAACATCAGTGCCAGGGCTGGCTCGAAGGTTATCTGCTGACCGGACGGCACGGCCTCTTCAACACCTACGAGGCATTCACCCACATCGTCGATTCGATGTTCAACCAGCACGCCAAGTGGCTGAAGGTCACGCGCGGCCTGCCGTGGCGGCGGCCGATCGCATCACTCAATTACCTGCTGTCGAGTCACGTCTGGCGTCAGGATCACAACGGTTTCACCCACCAGGATCCCGGCTTCATCGATCACGCCGTCAACAAGAAGGCGGAAGTCGTTCGCGTCTACCTCGCACCAGACGCCAACTGCCTGCTCAGCGTCGTCGATCACTGTCTGCGCAGCCGCCACTACGTCAACATCGTCGTCGCCGGAAAACATCCGGCGCCGCAATGGTTGACGATGGATGCCGCGGTCGAGCATTGCGCGGCAGGCATCGGGATGTGGGAGTGGGCCAGCAACGATCGCGGCGGCGAGCCCGATCTCGTGATGGCAGCCGCCGGCGACGTGCCGACACTCGAGACGCTGGCCGCCACGGCCATCCTGCGAGAGCAGCTGCCGGAGCTCAAGATTCGCGTCATCAACGTCGTGGACCTGATGCGGCTGCAGCCGGCCAGCGAACATCCCCACGGCCTGAGCGACGCGGACTTCGATCAGCTGTTCACGCGCGACAAGCCGATCATCTTCGCCTACCACGGCTACCCGTGGCTGATCCACCGACTGACCTACCGCCGCGCCAACCACGCCAACCTGCACGTCCGCGGTTACAAGGAAGAAGGCACGATCACGACGCCGTTCGACATGGCGGTGCTGAACGATCTCGATCGTTTCCACCTGGCTGGCGACGCGCTCGACCGTCTGCCGCAACTCGGCGCCCGCGTGGCCTACCTGAAGCAGGCGCTCGGCGAACAACTGAACGAGCACCGGACCTACATTCGCCGCTACGGTGAGGACATGCCGTCGATTCGCAGCTGGCGATGGCCGCTTGGCGGCTGACGGCCAACCTGTCGGATAATCTCGACCAAAGGGGTCATCCTGATGCACCGATCGTTCATCGTCGCGTTCATGGCACTGGTATGCATCGACGCGGTCGAGGCGCAAGCGCCGATCGTCCACGAGCTGGGAATCAAGTACGTGCGCGACAGCGAGGAGTACGCGGCGCTCACCCGCCAGGTGTATCGTCTGGCCGGCGACGCTGTGCAGCGATCGGGTCAGGCGGCTTCGAACCGTCGATGGGCCGTGGTGATGGATATCGACGAGACCGCGCTCGACAACTCCACCTACCAGCTCGATCGCGCGTCGTACGGCCTGCCGTTCGACGATGCGTCGTGGAATGCGTGGGTGCTGCGACGGGCAGCGGCTGCGGTCCCCGGCGTCGTGCCATTCATTACCGCTGTCCGTCAGGCGGGCGGTCACGTGGCCTGGATCTCCGATCGCGATACCACGACCTTCGACGCGACCCAGGTCAACCTGACGACGGTCGGGTTGTGGAACAGCGACGACCGGTTGTGCCTGAAGGACCCGAAGGATACGCAACGCAACAAGGCGGTGCGGCGCGCGGAGGTCATCGCCGGCAAGGGCGCGTGCGCCTGGGACGGGGCTCCGACAACGGTGGCGCTATTCCTCGGCGATCAGATGAGCGACTTCCCCCAAAAGGGAGAATCGTTCCCGGCCATCAGTGACAATGCCTTCGGACGCACGTGGTTCCTGCTGCCGAATCCGATGTACGGGCGGTGGACCACGCAGGTGACGCGAGTACTTCAGCCGTAGGATACGATACCGCCACATCCCATGAGCTACACACGCGTCCTTGCTGGTTCAATTCTCGCCATCATCACGATGGCACCGCTCGCCGCGCAGGATCGCACCGTCGATCTGCTG
>DASXIR010000399.1:0-7449 GCA_036497895.1 Vicinamibacterales bacterium
CCGCTGCCGCAGCGCCAACTACACCAGAGAGTGCGCCGCCTGCGGCTGGAAATCCAAGCGGCCGTGGTACGCCACCGCCGCCGCCACCGCCTCCCCCTGCGGTGATGCCGAAACCGGTCACGCCGATTGTGTCGGCCACGGCCCCGAGTCCCGATCCGCGCGTCAATCTCAAGGCTGGCCGGTGGGACGCCGAGCAGGCAGCCTGGAACATGCGCATGTTGTCGACGACGCCGCCGACCGGCAAGACGCTGGGCGCGACGCACTCGGATCTCGCGTTCACCGGCAACTACGCGGTTCATGGTAACTACAACGGCTTCGAGATCTACGACATCTCCAACCCCTCGAAGCCGGTGCTCGCGAACTCCTACCTCTGTCCCGCGTCGCAGAACGACGTGTCGGTCTACCGCAACCTCGTCTTCATGTCGTCGGAGTCCACCAACAGCCGGGCGGACTGCGGCTTCGACGGTGTGCCGGAGCCGGTCAGCAAGACCCGCGTCCGCGGCATTCGCGTGTTCGATATCGCCGACGTCAAACATCCCAAGCTGGTGACGACGGTGCAGACGTGCCGCGGATCGCATACGCACACGGTGGTGACGCAGGCGGGCAACGACAACGACGTGTTCATCTACGTGTCGGGCACCGCCGGCGTGCGGTCGCCAGACGAAGTGGCGGGATGCACGGATGGCGACATCAACGACCCCAACACTGCGCGCTTCCGGCTGGAAGTGATCAAGGTTCCGCTTCGAACGCCGGTGCAGGCGGCGATCGTCAGCTCGCCGCGCATCTTCCAGGATCTGCCGGTGCCGCCGAAGAGCGAGGAACGCGACGCGTCAGACGCGCGCGATCGCGAAGCCGCAGCCGCCGCGGCGGCGGCCGCGGGACGGCCGACCGGGCGGGGTGGCCCGGACGCTGCTGCTCCGGGCGGAGGAGGACGCGGCAACGCGACGCCTACCGGTCCGAATCAGTGCCACGACATTACGGTCTACCCCGAGCTGGGGATCGCCGGCGGCGCCTGCGCCGGCCTCGGTCTGCTGCTCGACATCCGCGACCCGGCGCATCCGGTTCGCCTTGACGCAGCCGCTGATGCCAACATGTCCTTCTGGCACTCGGCGACCTTCAGCAACGACGGCAAGAAAATGCTGTTCACCGACGAGTGGGGCGGCGGCGGTCAGCCGCGCTGCCGCTCCACGGACAAGAAGGAGTGGGGCGCCGACGCGCTTTTCACCATCGAGAACAACAAGCTGACGTTCCACAGCTACTACAAGCTGCCCGCGGCCCAGTCGTCGCTCGAGAATTGCGTCGCGCACAACGGCTCGCTGGTCCCGATTCCCGGCCGCGACATCATGGTGCAGTCGTGGTATCAGGGCGGCCTGTCGGTGTTCGATTGGACCGACATCGATCATCCGAAGGAGATTGCCTATTTCGATCGCGGCCCCGTCGATGGGACGCGGATGGCGATGGGCGGCACCTGGTCGGCCTACTGGTACAACGGCGTCATCGTCAGCTCGGAAATCGCGCGCGGGCTCGACATCTACGAGCTGGTGCCGAGCGGTCTGATCAGCGAGAACGAGCTGGCGGCGGCGAAGACGGTGAAGATGCCGTTCGTCAATCCGCAGGATCAGCAGCGCATTGTCTGGGCGCCGAGCTTCGTGCTCGCGCGCGCGTATCTCGACCAGCTCGCACGATCGAACGGCCTCACGACCGAGACGATCGCGGCGGCGCGGACGACGCTGGCCAACGCCGAACGGCGGAACGGAGCTGAACGCAAGACGGCCCTGACCGGGCTCGCCTCGCAATTGAAGACCGCCGCGAACGGGTCGAAGGACGAAGCCAAGGTGACCATGCTCGCCGCGACGGTCGCTGAGCTGTCCAACATGGGCCGCTGATCACGGTTGCGCCACGGTCGCAAGCCGAAGGCAAACACCAACGGCTGCGACCGCAGCGCGCTGCGCCGACCTGGCCTGACCTTTTACTGGACGCGGCCGGTGCCCGCCGGACCCTGCGTCGTGAGCGTCGCGCCTTTCTTTGCGAAGATCATGGCAAGCAGCTTCGCGGGCTGCGTCTGGCTCGCGTTCCTGGAGACTTCGTGGGTTGCGCCGGGCTGTTCGTAAAACATCTGTCCGGTTGCATAGGTTTTCTCTTCACCCTGTCCGGAGATCTTGGCAACGACCGCGCCCTCGAGGACGTAGGCGAGCACAAAGCCGGCGTGATGATGCGCCGCGCCAATGCGTCCCGGCGGGTAGTCGACGTAGCTCACCGTCACTTCCCAGCCGTCCATCGTCAGATTCGGCAGGTCGTGCGTGAACACCGGCGGCCGAGGTGGAGCGGTCGTGCCAGGCGCGGCCTGGGTCTGCGCGTCGGCGAGACGGCCGGACGCGACGATTTCCGCCAGCAGCGCGAACGAGGCAACGGCGTCCCGACGTGTGATTTTCATGGTCCGGGATTATAGCGCCGGGGTCGCGCTGATCCCTGGCGGTAAGATTGTTTCAATGGATCGCAGACTCTTCATTCAGGGCGCGTCCGGCCTCGTTGCCGCCGCCTCGATCGAGCGCCTCGGCGCGCAGACGCCTTCGGTGCCCGCGGTCAAGACGGTTCGCACCAACATCCTCGAAATCGGCTACCACGAGAGCGGTGCGGCGGACGGCGTTCCGGTCATCCTGCTGCACGGCTTTCCTGACGATGCGCATGCCTACGATGGCGTGGGTCCGTCGCTCGCGAAGGCCGGATACCGCGCCTTCGCGGTTTACCTGCGCGGATACGGACCGACACGGTTCCTGGATCCTGCCGCGCCCCGCACGGCGGAACAGGCGGCGATCGGACAGGACGTGATCGACTTCGCGGACGCGCTCAGGCTGCCGCGTTTCGTCGTTGCCGGCTTCGATTGGGGCGGCCGGGCGGCCGGCGTGGCCGCGGCGCTCCATCCCGACCGCGTTCGTGGGGCAGTGCTGGTTGGCGGCTATTCGATTCAGAACACCGTAACGCCGGCAGGCGCCGCTCCGCCAGAAGCCGTCCGCCGGCTCTGGTATCAGTGGTACTTCAACACTGACGCCGGTCGCACAGGCCTCGAGCAGAATCGGCGAGGGCTGTGCGAGTTGATGTGGCGGGAATGGTCGCCGACCTGGCGCTTCAGCGAGGAAATGTACAACCTCACGGCGACGTCGTTCGACAACCCTGATTTCGTTGACTGTGTCATTCATTCTTACCGGCACCGCAACCTCAACGCGCCAGGCGAGCCGCGCTTTCTCGAGACCGAACGGCAACTGGCAAAGAGGCCGCCGATCCTGGTGCCAACGATCGCCCTCCACGGCGCCGACGATGCGTTCGGCCGGCCGGCCGCGGCGATCACGACCGGCGAACGAACGACATTGCCGAAGCTCATCGACAAGCGCATCGTCGAAGGCGCCGGGCACTTCGTGCCGCACGAGAAACCGGACGCAGTCACGACCGCGATCCTGGACCTGCTCGACGCCACGAAATAACGTCGCTCCCTGCGGCTTTCGCTTGCGGCATGACCCCTTCATCCGGTCTACTAGCACGCCGATGACCGGCGTGGGGCCGGCCGCGTTCTCGAGGAGACACATGGCTACGTCACGACTCACGCATCCGTTCGTCAGCGCCGGCGCCACGCTGCTCGTCGTCGGGTGCGTCGCCGGTGCGCTTGCCGATCGCGCGCCCGCCGCGGCGGCGCCGGCGTCTGCCGCAGCGCCTGGAAATGAAGTCACGGGTGCAGGATTTCCGAACCCGGCACCCCACGTCACTCGAAACTGGGGCCAGCTGCCCGCCGGGCGCTCCTGGGGCACGACCGCAGGCATCGACATCGACCCGAAGGACGGTAACGTCTGGGCGTACGAACGCTGCGGCGCCGGTGCCGCCGGCGGCGCAGGCGGCGGCGCGGTCGATTGCGATACCAGCGCGGTCGATCCGATCTTCAAATTCGACCGACGCACCGGCGCGGTGCTCGCGAACTTCGGCAAGGGCGTGATGGTGACGCCGCACGGCATCTCGGTCGACAAAGACGGGAACGTGTGGATCGCCGACTTCTCAGGCAACAAGGCCGGCACGAAGGGACATCAGGTCCACAAGTTCAGCCCGAAGGGCGAGAAGCTGATGAGTCTGGGCATGGCCGGCAAGCCTGGCAACGCTGACGGTCAGTTCAACCAGCCCAACGATGTCGTGGTCGGACCCGACGGCAGCATCTACGTCGCCGACGGACACGATGCTCAGGGCATGACGACGAACGCGGCGATCAACGAGGGGCTCGCGAGAGGCGCGACCAGCCGCATCAGCAAGTTCTCGCCTGATGGCAAGTTCATCAAGTCGTGGGGGAAAATCGGCGTCAAGCACGGCGAGTTCCGCACGCCGCATGCGCTAGTGTTCGATTCGAAGGGCCGCTTGTGGGTCGCCGACCGCGGCAATCACCGCATCGAGATCTTCGACCAGGACGGAAAATACCTGGAGTCACGCTATGCGTTCAGCCGTCCCAGCGGCCTCTTCATCAAGGGTGAGACGCTCTACGTCATCGACTCGGAGTCCGGTCCGTTGAATCACCCGAACTGGCGCGATGGCGTCCGGATCGGTTCCGTCAACGAGGACCGCGTCGTCGCGTTCATCCCGCCGTTCGAGCGCGAGGATCGCGTCTATCAGGGCGTGGCGGGCGAAGGCGTGGCGGTTGACGCCGATGGAAACGTGTTCGCGGCGGAAGGTCCGAACTCGTTCGTCCAGGCGGGCGGAGCCTTTACGAAGTATTCCGTCAAGTAGTCCGACGATATCAGCCGACGCAGGCGGCATCCCTCTTGCTCGTGCGGATGAGTGCGCCTGCTGGTTGCGTGAGCGGGCTGACTCGACTCAATGGAGGCCTGATGGCGAAGAAGACGAAAGCATCGAAGAAGGCGAGAGTAACGAAGAAGGCTGGCGGCAAGAAAAAGGCAGGCACCAGAAAGGCCAAGGGCACTCAGAGAGCCAAGGTTGCTAAGAAGGCCGGCCGGAGAATCACTCCCACGGTCGTCGGGAAGGTCGCGAGCGCCGCGCGAACGGTGGCGACAAAAGTCAAGAAGGCGGTCACGCGTCCCGTTACCAAGCCGCGGACCGAAACTGACCCGCACGAATCGACCATCGTGGCGGCGGTGGAGTCCGCCGGCCGGTCGGTGGGACGCGCGATGGGCGAGACGCTCGAAGCGACGGTCACCGTTGCGGAGGAGGCGTTTTCGCGTGCGAAAGACGCCGTCACCACGACGTCAAAGCCTGAACCGTCCGGCAAGAAGGGCTAGTCGCGGCTGAAGTCCGGTCGGCTATCGAGACGACGACTCGAAGTAGTGGCGCTCGGCAAGATCGTCCGGCAGCCCGCATTCAAGTAATGTTGAGTCATGCCCGGCAGGTTGACGATCGCCGCCGTCATCGGTTGCATACTCGGACTCGGCCCGTTTGTCGTGGCCTGGGTGCTGCGATCCGGCACTGCGCCCGCGTGGTTTCACGCGCGCAATGAATCCTTACTGATACCGGGGCCTGTCGAGGTCGCCGCACCGCTAGCGGTGCTGGTTTCGATCGTCGTGGCAGGGGCAGTGATCGTCCAGGACTGGCAGGGCGTGCAGTTTCGGGCCGCCGCAGGGCTGATTTTCGCGGCCCTCCTCGGCCTCCCGCTCGGCCTGATCCTGCTGGCCCGTGCCGACGATCACCTCGTCAGGCTGCTGCTCGGTTCGGTGATCATCCTCTTTTCCGTCTACTCCCTCGTGATCGGGAGGAGCCGGAACCTCGCCAACGACCATGCGGGCTGGTTGATGGCGTGCGGCTTCGCGTCAGGCGTTCTCGGCGGCGCGTATGGGATGAACGGTCCGCCGCTCGCCATCTATGGGGCGCTGCGGAAATGGTCGCCGCAACATTTTCGCGCCACCCTGGAGGCCTATTTCCTGCCCGTCAGCCTGATGGGCCTGGCCGGCTATGCCGCCCTCGGACTCTGGACGGCCACGGTGACGCGGTATTTCCTGTGGTCCTTGCCAGGCGTTGGAGTGGCGACTGTCGCCGGCCGCTTCATCAATCAACGGATTGAGGGCGACCGCTTCATCACGGTCGTCTATGGCGGCCTGGTGGGATCGGAGCCGTGGTCGTGGTCCAGGCATTGACCAGGTGACCGGCGGGCTGCCGAGGTCGAGGCCGACGTTGGAAATCGTCCACGGCGCTGAGGCATAATACGACCGCCACAACACGACGTTGGCGAAGGAGCCGGTGATGATCGACTCACATGTTGCTGCCCGCGCCAGGGGTCTGGTGCTCGTCGGATGCACCGTCGCCATTGCTGCAGTCGCGGTTCCCAGGACGAGCGTGAAACTGTCGGCCGACGGTGGAGCGGCCCCGACGTTCAACAGCGACGTGGCGCCAATCCTGTACGAGAAGTGCGCGACCTGCCATCGGCCAGGTGCCGGCGGCCCCATGTCGCTCACGAGCTTTGCCGAGGTTCGGCCGTGGGCGCGGTCGATCAAGCTGCGGGTGACCAAGCACGAAATGCCGCCATGGTCCGCAGACGGCCGGTGGGGCCACTACCGGAATGACACGAGTCTCACGCCCAAGCAGATCGAGACGATCGCGGCGTGGGTGGACGGCGGAATCAAGGAAGGCACCGGCTCCGCGCCGGCCATGCCGAAGTACGACGATGGCGGCTGGCGGCTAGTGAACGGCCGCCCGCCTGACGTCGTCATCGAGATGCCGACCGAATACGAGTTGCCGGCCGAGGGTCAGGTGCCGATCTTCCGGGTGTGGGACAACAACCCGTTCAAGGAAGACGTGTTCATCGAAGCGCTGCAGATCCGTCCGACGAATCGCGCGGTGACGCATCACTCGGCGCTGTATGGACGGAAGCTGCCGGAAGGGACCACGCTCAAGAAGAGCGTCGCGTGGCCGGGCGGCCCCGAGCTCGCCTACATTCCCACCTACGAGGACGGTAGCATCGTCAACGTCCTGAGCGGATTGGGCACGAATCTGAGCAGCAACCTTCGAGCGAACGGTGCTCCGGAGACTGGTGACGTCGCGGCCCGGTTCAACGCCAAGCCTGGCGACAAGGTGCCGGTCATCAACAAGACGCGGCAGCCGACCGAAGAAGACGACGAGCGGCTGATGTTCTACCTGCCGGGCGCCGACTTCCAGCAGTTCGCGCCGGGCTCCGCCAAGCGGATTCGTGCGAGCAACGCGTTGATGTGGGAAGTGCACTATTCGCCGGATGGCAAGCCGGAAAAGGATCGAGAGCGCATCGGGCTCTGGCTGGCGCCGAAGGAGAAGGTGCAGAAGGAAGTGCACATCATCCGCAACGGCTCCGGTCAACACATCATCGAAGCCGACGAAGTCGGCAGCACCGCCAATCTGCCGCCGATTCCGCCGGGCGCGGCCGACTGGAAGATCACCGCGATCCAGCCATTCACGCAGGACGTGACGCTCAACACGATGCAGCCGCACATGCACCTG
>DASXIR010000400.1:0-10112 GCA_036497895.1 Vicinamibacterales bacterium
GTTGCCGCCGCTGATTGGCGCAATCGGTGTTGCTGCGGTCTTCTCCGCTGAGATCAGCGCCGCGGATGCCGTGCTCCTGATGCTTACGACCTCGCTGTCCCAGGATCTCTACAAGCGCTTCATCGCGCCAGGCGCCAGCGAGCCGCGCGTGCTCGCGGTCGCGCGATGGGCCACGGTTGCGGCGGGGTTCACGGCTCTGACACTGGCGCTCACGGCCGCGAGCATCATCACGCTGCTGACGATTTTCTATACGCTCCTGACCGTCAGTCTGTTCGTGCCGATTGTTTCAGGACTCCTCGTCGCGCGGGCGACAACGCGCGATGCATTGGCGTCGATTTTCGCGGGCGTCTCGGTCATGCTTATCATTCAGTTTGCGACGCACGGGCGCGGCTGGGGTCTGATCACCCCGGCGCTCGGCGGCCTGGTGGCGGCTGGCGCTGCGTGGGCCCTTTCGTTTTCAACAGGAGCTATGCATGTCGTCGTCGTTTCGAATCGCCGTCATCGCCGGTGACGGCATCGGCCGGGAAGTGATCCCCGCGGGTATGGCCGCGATGGAGGCTGCCTGCGGCCGCGAAGTCGGGTTGTCGTTCACCGAGTTTCCCTGGGGGTGCGACTTCTACAAGACGCACGGACGAATGCTCGACGAGGACGGCTTCGAGCAGCTGGCCAAGTTCGACGCCATTTACCTCGGCGCCCTCGGCGCACCCGGCGTTCCGGACGGCATCTCGGCCGCGCTGATTCTGGCCATTCGTCAGCGCTTCGATCAGTACGTCAACCTGAGGCCGATGCGGCTGCTGGCGGGATTGACGTCGCCACTGGCCAACCGCGGCGCCGCGGACATCGATATGGTCTGCGTCCGCGAGAACTCCGAAGGCGAGTATTCGGGGGTTGGCGGACGCATTCATCGCGGTACCAAACACGAAGTGGCGCAGCAGGTAGGAGTGTTCACGCGCAACGGCATCGAGCGGATCATCCGCTACGGCTTCGAGATCGCATCGAAGCGGCCACGCAAGATGCTGGCGAGCGCGACCAAGTCCAACGCCCTCACTCACTCGATGGTGATGTGGGACGAGATTGCGGAGATCGTGGCGAAGGAATATCCCGGCGTCGAGTACCGGAAGTACCACGTTGACGCACTGGCCGCACGGATGATCACCCATCCGCAGACGCTCGACGTGATGGTGACGTCGAACCTGTTCGGCGACATCCTCACCGATATCGGATCCGCGATTTCGGGCAGCCTCGGCATCGCTCCCGGCGCCAACATCAATCCCGGACGGACGTTCCCGTCGATGTTCGAACCGATTCACGGATCGGCGCCGGACATCATGGGCAAAGGCATCGCCAACCCGATCGGCGCGGTCTGGGCCGGCGCGCTGATGCTCGACCATCTCGGCCGCCGCGATCTCCACGATCGCGTCGTGCACGCGATCGAGCGCGTGGTGGCCAGCGGCAGGGTGCGGACGCCCGATCTGGGCGGGTCGTCTACGACCGCCGACGTCAGCGCCGCCATCGTCGGTGAAATCTGAACGCTGAACTGTTCGTCACGAACAGTCCTTGAAACCCATGATCATCAACGACGCGCACTGCCATTTCTTCTCCACACCGTTCTTCGCGCCGCTCGGCGGAGAGAAGGCGATCGCGACGCTCGGCTGGGAGGCACCCGGAACCGCCGAGGCTCTGGCTGATCGCTGGGTCGCGGAGCTCGATCGTCACGGGCTGTCGCGGGCGGTGCTGATCGCGAGCGTCCCAGGTGATGCGGCTTCGGTTGGCGCAGCACTCGTCCGTCATCCCGCCCGCTTCGTCGGTTTCGCGATGGTCGACCCGACGCAGCCTGACGCCGCGGCGAAGACAGCCGATGCCATCGACCGTCATCGATTGCGCGGTCTCTGTCTGTTCCCCGCGATGCACCGCTTCTCGATCCACGACGAGCGGGCGCGCGGCATCTTCGATGTCGCCGCGGCCAGGGCCGGCACCGCGGTGTTCGTGCATTGCGGCGTGCTGTCGGTCGGCGTGCGGAAGAAGCTCGGCTTGCCCAGCGCGTTCGACATCCGCTTCGGCAACCCGATCGACCTGCACGGCGTCGCCCTGGCCTACCCGACCGTACCGATCATCGTCCCGCACTTTGGCGCGGGCCTGTTTCGCGAGGCGTTGATGCTCGCCGATCTGTGCCCGAACGTGCGATTCGACTCGTCGAGCTCGAACGGCTGGATCAGATATCAGCCGGGGCTGACGCTCGCCGACGTCTTCCGCCACGCGCTCGCCGTGGCTGGACCCGATCGGGTGATGTTCGGCTCGGACTCGTCGTTCTTTCCGCGCGGCTGGGTTTCGGACGTCTACGCGCATCAGGCCGCCGCGCTGGATCAACTCAACGCGAGCGTGGAAGTGCGGGAGAAAATCTTCGGGGGCAACTTCGATCGGTTGTTCCCGATGGCAGACGCCGGCGCCGCGGTTCCGGCTTGACCCCGGCCGGCTCCGGGAGGACGATCACGGCTTCGGGTGGCCGTGGGGGAGCCGCGTGAAAGAGCCGAGCAGCGCACCGATCGCAGTCTTCATCGTCGGCGTAATGCTGGTGGTGTCGGCGCAAGCCGACCAGGCGCCGCCGCTGAAGGAAATCCTGCTGAAAGCGGGCGCCTACGTCAGCGATTTTCATCGCCAGCTCTCCGGTATCGTCGCGGACGAACAGTATTCCCAGGAGTGGAAGACCCGGGTTCGTCAGAGCCACGCGGAAAAAACCGTCGAGCGCCGCCTGCTCGCTTCGGATCTGGTGCTGGTCAAGCCGTCGGGCGCAGCCGCCTGGATGGAATTCCGCGACGTCTACGCCGTCGATGGCGCCGCGGTGCGCGATCGTCAGGACCGCCTGACGACACTGTTCCTGCAGCCGTCGGCGTCCAGCGCGGCACAGATCGGCCGCATCCTGGACGCGAGCGCGCGATATAACATCGGCGACATCGAGCGTAACGTGAACACGCCGGTGTTCGCGCTGCTGTTCCTGGAACTCGCCAACCAGGGGCACTTCAAGTTCGCCCTCGCGAAGGACCGCACGCCCCAAAACTCGGTTGGGGACGAACTGGGGCGTGGCGCGTTTCGAGTATCCACGGAAGTGTGGGTGGTCGCGTATGAAGAGCGGAAGAACGGGACCATGATTCGAACCACTGCGGGGCGGGATCTTCCGGCGCACGGCCGGTTCTGGATCGATCCCGCCGGGCGGGTGCTGATGAGCGAGTTGGTCGTCGAAAACCGGCAGCTGAACGCGACCATCGACGTCAGCTACCAGTCGGAGCCGATGCTCGGCCTGCTGGTGCCGATCGAGATGCGCGAACACTACGAAGGCCTGCGAACCAGCTCGATCATCGAAGGACGCGCGTCGTACGGGAAGTTCCGGCAGTTTCAGGTCAGTACAGACGAAACATTTCTGGTAAAAAAATAGAGGGCGGTGCTGGCGCCGCCCGGGAGACGATATGGCCGCGCGACCGACGTGGAAGGGATATCTCAAGATCAGCCTGGTCAACATTCCGATCAAGGTGTTTCCGGCGACCGACTCCGGCGCGACCCTGAGCTTCAACCAGCTGCATGCCGAGTGTCAGACCCGGATTCAGCAGAAGCGCTGGTGTCCGCACTGTGAACGCGAGGTACCGAACACCGACATCGTGAAGGGGTTCGAGTTCGAAAAAGGGCGCTACGTCATCGTCAACGAGGAGGACATCGAGAAGGTCCGGGTCGAATCGACCCGCGTGATCAGTCTCGACAAGTTCACCGAGGACACCGCCATCGATCCGATTTACCTCGAGCGGCCCTACTATCTCGCTCCCGACGGACCGGTGGCGCGCGAAGCGTTCGCGGTCATCCGCGAAGGCATGGCGGGCAAGGCCGGGATCGGCAAGGTCGCCCTCTATGGCCGCGAGTACCTGGTGAAGGTCCAGCCGCGCGAACAGGGGCTGGTGATGTACACGCTGCGGCATGCGAACGAAATCCGCAGCATGAACGCGATCGAAGAGCTCGCCGACATGCCGGAGACCGTGAAGCCGGAGGAAGTGAAGCTGGCCAAGCAGGTGATCGGGACCTTCGAGGGCGAGGTCAATCTGGACTCGTACCAGGACGATTATCAGGTCGGCCTGCGCGAGATTATCGACGCCAAGATCGACGGCCGCGAAGTCGTGGCGCAGGAGATTGAGGCGCCGCCAAAGGTCGTCAACCTGATGGAGGCGCTGCGCAAGAGCCTGGATACGATCAGCGCGAAGAAGAAGCCGGCGACCGTGACCGACGTGCCGGCGACGGAGAAGAAGCGCAAGCGCGCATGACACGTGCGGGCGGCCGTCGGGCGACCGTGGGGCGACCCTTTCAGGGCCGCCCAATCTCTGACGCCCGCGATTGCGCGAACGAACCACAGAGATGTAGATGAAGCGGCTGAGAGCCACGTCCTCCGCCAAAGACACGCAGCGGCAGTGTAGGGTGGCCCTTGAGGGGCCGCCCTACACTGCCTCGAAATCGATGAAACCGCGATCGATGTCGACGCCAGTCAACCGCACGCGCAGGCGATCGCCGACATCGAGCCGCGGCGACGCGTGCAGCAACTTGCCTTCGCTCGGCGGCGACGTCACCCGGACCCACGTGCCCTTTGACGAGGCCCCGGTGACGATCGCATCGAACTGCTCGCCAACGCGTGACGCGATCACCATCGCGGCCGCGGATTTCCTCACCTGCCGCTCGACCTTGTTGGCGGCGTCTTCCTGCTGCGTGCAATGGGTCGCGAGCTGCTCGAGCTCGCCGAGCGCGTACGGAATCGGGTGCCCGGCGAGTGATGCCTTCAGCAGCCGTTGCGTGATCACATCCGGGTAGCGCCGATTCGGCGCGGTCGAATGCGTGTAGTCCTTCACCGCCAGCCCGAAGTGGCCCGGCGCCTCGGCGCCAGGCGGATCGACGACGTATTCGCCCCGGCCGAGCAGTCGAATCACGGTCGTCGAGAGATCGGGGAATGTTTCAGGATCGGCGGCCTTGCGCTTCGCCAGGAACGCAGCCAGCGCACCGGAATCGGCATCTGCCGGCAGCGTGTCGCCAGTCTGCTCCGCCAGCGTGCGAATCCGATCCCACCGCTCCGGCGACTTCACCACGCGACGCAATGACGGAACGTCGTGCGTGTCGAGGTAGCGCGCGACAACGCCGTTGGCGGCGATCATGAAATTCGCGATCAGGTCCTTGGCGCGGTTCGACTCCTTCGCCTTCACGTCATTGAGGGTATCGCCGTCGAATACCGCCTCGACTTCGATGGTCTGGAATTCGAGCGCACCCTGTTCGTCGCGTCTTTTGTTCAGCGCCTGGGCGACCGAATCCTGCATCTTGAGCTGCTGATCCATGCCCGGAACCGACGCAGCCGCGGCCGGTAGCGGACCCTCGCCCGCCAGCCATGCCCCGACGGAGTTATACGCGAGCTTGGCGCGGTTGCGGACCGTGGCGCCGTAGATGTTCGAGGCGCCGACCGTTCCGTCCGACGCGACTATGAACTCGACGACGATCGACAGTCGATCCTGCTGATCGGCGAGCGAGGTGATGTCGGTCGAGAGCCGTTCGGGCAGCATTGGAAAAATCACCGCGGGTGTGTAGACCGAGGTCGTGTTCTGCGCCGCGTGTTTGTCGACCGGCGAGCCTTTCTTCACGATGACATCGACGTCGGCGACGGCGACGAAGATCTTCACGGAACCATTGGCGTTCGCCTCCGCCACCGACAACTGATCGAGGTCGCGCGAATCGTCGTTGTCGATCGAGCACCACAGGAGCTGTCGCAGATCGCGGACCGGCTCTTCACTCGTTTTTGCCGGTCCGGTGACGGCGGCGACCTGCGCCAGGGCGGCGGCGGGAAAATCAGGATCCAGCCCGCGGCTGCGCATCGCCTGAACGGCAATGGCTCGAAGGTGGGCACGGTTGGACTGCGGCGTGTTCGGAACGGTCATCGGTGTGCAGACTCCAAAAGCTGACGTGAAGAAACGAGTTCACTGGATCCAGTCCATCATCTGGTAGTACGCACCGACCAGCGGCAGGAACCAGGGCGAACCAGAATAGCCGGGGATCGCGGGAAAGCGATCGTCGAACAACGGGTGATCGATCGCCTCACCGGCCATCCGGCGGCCGATTTGTTCACCAAGATATGTGGCCATCGCGACGCCGTGTCCGCAGTAGCCGCCCGCGTAGAACAGGCCGCCGAGCAACCCGGCACGCGGCATCTGATCGCGGGTGAAGGCAACGTTTCCGCCCCAGCCGTACTCGATCGCCGTGCCGCGCAACTCGGGAAATACATCCGCCATCCCTTGGCGCAGGATGGCGGCGGCGCGCCGGGTCGTATCCGGGCCTGGCCGTCCGAATTCGGCCCGGCCGCCGAAGAGCAGGCGCCGATCCGGCGTGACGCGGAAGTAGTAAAGGAAGTTCTTGGAGTCGAACGCCATCCGGCGTCGCGGCAGCAGCGCATGCGCCTGCGACGCCTCGAGCGGTTCGGTCGCGATGATGTAGCTGCCGATCGGCAGGAATCGCCGCTTCAGATCAGGAAAAGCACCGTTGGTGTAGCCATTGGTCGCGAACAATACGTTCGAGGCCTCGACCACGCCCGCGGTAGTCGCGACCCGCCATCGATCGCCGCCACGATCGACGGCACTGACGGCTACGCCTTCTGCGATCGTGGCACCGCAACGGGTTGCCGCGCCCGCCAAACCGCTTACGTATCTGGCCGGATTGATCGCCCCGCTGCGTTCATCCACCATCACACCGTGGTAGCGATCGCTTCCAACTTCTGCGCGCTGCGAGCCGCGCGGGACGAGCTCCACGCGATGCGCGAATACGCGGGCGAGCAATGACTGCTCTGCTCGAAAGGCGGCGAAATGCGCGGGTTTCCAGGCCAGCTGGATATGACCGACCCGCTCGAATTGGCAGTCGATCGCTTCGATGACGACCAGTGCTTCGAGACGGGCGATCGACGCGGTGGCGATCTCGAACAGCTCACGTGCGCGGGCTTCGCCGAACCGTGCGACCAGCGCTCCGGGATCGAGCTTCATCCCGGTCAGGACCTGACCACCGTTTCGCGAAGAGGCGCCCCAGCCGATGGTCTCGCGTTCGATCACCAGGACGCTCGCCCCCGAATGCGCCAGATGACGCGCGGCCGCAAGTCCGGTGTAGCCGGCGCCCACCACAACGACGTCGGCTCGAGCAGGCAACGGCGCGACGCTGACAGGAGGTTGACCGCCGCGACCTGAACGATGTGGCGCGGAAATGCCGGCGTCCTGACCGGACGGCAGCGTATCCCACCAGTAGGGGTACTCGTTCACGGGCGCGCGTTCGCGATCGGCACGGCCGCGGATGCGAGAATCGCGCGGCCCAGGCGCTCCTGGACGAAGGCGACGAGCTTCAGGTGCTCTCGCTGCCAGTCGGACGCGAGCGGAACCTCTGCATGCGGGATGGTCGATCCGGCGTCGCCGATTGTCGCCATGTAGCGGACAACCGCGGCGTGCGAGAGCACGTGGCCCTGGTTCTCGCCGCGCTTCACATCGGATTGCAGCCGATCCTCGGTGACGGCGAGCACGACGTCGGCGCGATCGCCCTTGGCCAACGGCGGCAGGTCGTCCACCTGCACCGACACGACAACCGCGGCTGGCGTCTGCGAATCAATCACTGCGCGAATCGTGCCGTGGGGTGCGTTCCGCGATTTCTCGAGCGCCCGGCGGGCTGCCGCCGCGTCACTCCCCACGAATTCCGCTCGTCCGTTGACGACCATCTGCGGGGTGTAAATGCTGTCGTTGCCGAACCGTGCCGAGTAGGTGCGCTGCCGCTCGGTCAATGCGGCGGATGAAAAGCGATCCTTCCAGCCAAGCCGATCCCAATAGTCCACATGCTGGCCGAGTCCGATGATCTCGACTCCGCCGACAGGTTGCGTGTCGATCAGCTTCTGGAGCACCACGTCGGCAGGCGGACAATCCGAACATTCTTCCGACGTGAAGAGCTCGACGATGACCGGAGTCGGCGGGGCGGCATGGGGTGCACCCGCGAGGACGGCAAGCAGGAGGAATCCGGTGAGTGGCAAGGCAGGCCGGCGCACCTCCGTATTCTAGTTGGAGGCAGTCGGTTCGTGAGCGACGGCGGACATCGTTCGGTCCCGCGGCAAATCCAACAGAACGAATCCACGGATCTTGGCAAATGGATGTGTCCCAGCATCGGTCAGCTGATCGTAATAGGGACGACAACAAATGATTGCGGAATAGAGGGTTGTTGCAGCGGAAAACCGGCTGTCGCGAAATGGGACTGGTATGTCGTCTGCTGTGAATGTGGCCTCAACTCAAGGAGGCCAGCATGCACTTCGTCAGAAGGTGGCTCGTCATCGTCGCCACACTGTTTGTCGCGACCAGCGCGACCGCGCAGAACACCAACGGCACGATCTCCGGCCGGGTCGCGGACAGTCAGGGTCTGCCGCTGCCGGGCGTCACCGTCAACGCCACCTCGCCGAACCTGCAGGGCGTCCGCACCGTGATTTCGTCTTCAAACGGTGATTACATCTTTTCACTGCTGCCATCCGGCACCTACACGGTCAGCTTCGAGCTGAGCGGGTTCGAAACCCAGAAGAAGACGATTTCGGTCGCGCCGACGCAGGTTGTGCCGCTCGACGTTGCCATGGGCGTCGCGACCATCGCCGAAAACGTGACGGTGGTCGGCCGGACCGCGGATGTCCTGACCAACACCGCGCAGGTCGCGACCAATTTCAAGCAGGACATGATTGCGAACCTCCCGACCAACCGCGACATCAACGCCTCGCTGCTGCTGGCGCCGGCGGTCCACCCGACCGGACCGAACGGCGCATATTCGATTGCGGGTGCGATGTCGTTCGAGACGCTCTACATGATCAACGGCGTCAGCGTGACCGAGAACCTGCGGGGCCAGCCCTACAACCTGTACATCGAGGATGCGTTGCAGGAAACCAACGTCGCGACCGCGGGCATTTCCGCCGAGTACGGCCGATTCGGCGGCGGTGTGGTCAACGTGATCACGAAGTCCGGCGGCAACCTGTTCAGCGGTTCGTTTCGTGACACGCTCAACAACGACGATTGGCGGACGCTCACGCCGTTCGAGGACAAGAGCATCGCCGCCGATCCTCAACACAAGGACACGCGTGTCGCCAAGACGGTCCCGGCCTACGAATACACGTTCGGCGGACCAATCCTGAAGGATCACCTGTGGTTCTTCACCGCGGGACGGCTGCAGACCCAGGAAAGCGGACGTCAGCTGGTCATCACCAACATTCCCTACACGTTCACCGACCAGTCACGCCGCTACGAGGCCAAGGGGACGTATTCGATCAATTCAAATCACACCATCCAGGGCGCCTACACGAAAATCACGGAGGATCTCGGCAACGCGACGTTCAATACCAGCGCCTCGATGGACACCAACAGCCTCTACAACGGCCACGAACCGCAGAATCTCGGCACCGCAAGCTACAGCGGCGTGCTGACGCCAACGTTTTTCGTGGAGGCCAGGCTCGCGACCCGTCACTTCAGTTTCGTCAACGAGGGTGCGCAGTCAACCGATCTCATCAACGGCACCCTGCTGCTCGACCGGGCACGCGGCCAGACGCGCTACTGGTCGGCGACGTTCTGCGGCGTCTGCGATGCGGAGCTGCGTGACAACACCGATGTGTTCGCGAAGGGCACCTATTTCCTGTCCACCAAGGGAACGGGATCGCACAGCATGGTGTTCGGATACGACGTGTTCAACGACAAGCGCTTCGCCAACAACCACCAGTCCGGCAGCGATTACCGCATCATCGGCACGACCTCGATCATCGGCGCTGACGGCAGCGTCACGCCGGTGTTCCTGCCCGACGGATCGACCGTGATTCAGTGGAATCCGATTCCGGTCGGCAGCGAAGGCACCAATTTCCGCACCCACTCACTCTTCTACAACGACAACTGGCGGATCGGCAGCCGTCTGACTGCCAACCTTGGCCTTCGCTACGACCGCAACCATGGTGCCGACAGCGACGGACGCGTGGTGGCGAGCGACGCGGGATGGAGCCCGCGCGTCGGGGTCATCTGGGATCCGACCGGCGAACAGAAATGGTCGGTCACCGGCAGCTTCGC
>DASXIR010000401.1:0-6720 GCA_036497895.1 Vicinamibacterales bacterium
TACGAGAAAAACAGGCCCGAATGTTCATCTCCGGCGGCCGCGCGGTGGCTTCCAGGTCACCCGATCGAGTTCGCGGACGCGCTTCCCGGAGACGACGATGCCCTCGGCGATGAGCAGCGATCGCTTGAGGTGCTCGTTGCCACCGTAGCCGCCGAGGCGGCCGCCGGCGGCGATGACGCGGTGGCAGGGCACGTCTCGACGGTGGCACGTACGCATGATGTTGCCAACGGCCCGCGCCGCTCGCGGGCTCCCGGCCAGCTCCGCGATCTCGCCGTAAGCGGCCACCCGCCCGGGCGGAATCCGCCGGACGATGGAGAGCACTTTCGCCGCGAAGCGGTCGGGTGCGGCCGCTACTCGAGGCATGGCAGCGGATGACCCTCCGCCTTGCGCAATGTCACGCCCGCGAGCGCCGCCAGCGTCGGCGCGACGTCAGCGGGAGAAGCTGGCTCGCGATAGACGCCGTGCTTCACGCCGCGCCCCATGATGAGGATCGGGACTCGCTGGTCGTCCTGGCTTGCCGAGCCGTGGGTCGTGCCGTTGGCCGAGAACATCCAGCCTGGCTTGAGGGCCAGGATCAGATCGCCGCCGCGTCCCGGAAAATAACTCAATGCAGCGGCGCGCAACAACGTGTCGTTCGAGGTTGCCGCGGCGGCGGTCAGTTCCTCGTGCCTGAAGACACGCAGCACGCCCGGCTGGGCCGCGACCGCCGCCATGACATCCTTCAGCAGCGTCGCGGACTTGGCAATCTTGCGATAGACGCCCGGGTGGAAGTAGATGTCGTTGCTGTCGATGACCGCGACGTGCTTGCCCTCGCCAAGCGCCGGCGTCAGCACCTTCTCGAGCGCCGCGGTGACGCCCGGCGTGCTGAAACGTCCAGCATCGTGTCCCTCGGCGACCAGCTGTTCGGGAATCGGCGTCACACCGTGATCGGCGGTCATGCCGACGACCCATTGATCGCGGCCGACCAGCGCATCGAGCCGCTCGAACAACAGGCCGAGCGTCAGGTCGAGGTGCGCGTACATGTCCTGAGTCTCGTGGCTGCGCGGGCCGAACGCGTGTCCCACCAGGTCGGGACTGGAGAAGCTGACCGTCAGGACGTCGGTGTGGTCGTGGGTACCGAGATGAAACGATTCGGCGAGCGCCGCAGCGAAGCGGCCCAGATAGGCATCCGCGAACGGACTACGTTCCCACCGGGTGAAATACGCCAGGTCGGGCTTCTCCGAAGCGGCCTTGAGAGGGTGCGGAAACGTGGAGGTCCAGCCGGGCGGTGGTGCTTCGGCCAGGCCGGCGTCAGGGCCCGAATAGCGTTCGACCGGCAGCATCCGCTCCCACGTCTTGTCGAAATCGGCGGTGGTCGGATTCGCGTCGACGAACTTTTTCACCTGTGGCACCGGTCCATTCGCATAGACCGACGAAGTGACCCAGGCGTCCAGCGAGTTGCTCAGCCAGGTGATGGCGTCTCCGCCATGACCGCCGAGCATGACCGCACTGCGATCTTTCAGCGAGAGTGACACGACGTGCGCATGATGCTCGGTGCGCATCACGTCGGTGAAGGTCGGCACCGCCAGGCGATGTGCGCTGTCGCCGCCGTTCACCTCGATGCCGTACCCGATGTCGGCGGCGTGAAGATCCTGCGTGCAGGTCATCTGGCGCTCCACGTCGCGGTCCCACCATCCGTTCTGGAACACGCCGTGCCGGTGTGGAAACGCACCGGTCGATATGGTCGCGTGTCCGGCACAGGTGAAGGTCGACAAGTACGGATACGCGGCCTGCTGAAACCACGCGCCTTCTTCAACCAGGCGATGAAGCCCGCCGGTCCAGTCGGCCCTGAAGCGATCGATGTAGTCCGCTCGCATCTGATCGACGACGACGATCACGGCAAGCTTCGGCGGGGTGCCGGCGGCCGCGGCCGGCCCGTTCGACAACAGCAGCGCCGCAACCGCGGCGCACAGCAACTTGTTCACGCCCGGAATCTTACATCAGCATCAACGGGTCGAGACCGTAGTCGGCGGGGTCGAGCGGCGCGACGATCGATCCAGGAAGCGCCTGGTTCTCGCTGTGTTCCCAGAGGTTGATCTCGTACGGCAGGTCGAGACGTTTGCCCTCGGCGCTGATCAGCACCCGGACCGCAGGCCGATAGGGATCCGGTGCATTGATGGTGCGCACGACCGCGATGTCGCCGGTGTTGAGGCGGACCAGATTGCCGGCCGGATAGATGCCGACCAGTTGGACGAAGCGCCGCACCAGATGCGGATCGAACTGTGTGCCGTCGCTGCGTTTCAACACTTCGAGGATGCGGTCGGTCGCAAAGGCCTTCTGATAGCGGCGCTGCGATCGCATCGCGTCGTAGACGTCGGCAATGCTGCACAGCATGGTGCCGATGTTGAGCGTTGCGCGTTTCGCGGCGTCCGGATAGCCCGAGCCGTCCATCCGCAGGTGGTGTTCGAAGGCGACGACCGGCGCCAGCGTCGGCACCTCCGGCGTCATGCGCAGGATTTCAGCGCCGTCCACCGTATGGCGCTTCATGATCGTGAACTCGGCGTCTGTCAGCTTGTCCGGCTTGTTCAGGATTTCGATCGGTGTTTTGACCTTGCCGATGTCATGCATCAGCGCTGCGAGGCCGAACTCGCGCAGCAGCGGGCCGTCGATTCCGAGTCCTTTCGCCTGGCCCATGGTCAGAATCGAGACGTTGACCATGTGCGTGAAGGTGTAGTTGTCGTAGTTTTTGAGTGTGGTCAGCGCCAGCAGCGCCGTTCGATTTTGCGCGACTGCCTGGGCGAGGCCGTCGATCATCGTGCGCGCCACCGCGGCGTCGGGCTTGCCCTCGGTCAGCGCGCTGTCCCACACACTCCCCGCCGCCTCGACTGCGTCAGAGTAGAGCCGCTTGATCGTGGCCATGTCGCTCAGGTCGGCGGCGACACGCTGGCCGATGGTGACGCGGCCGACGCGGAAATGGGCGATCGGCGGGAACGGGGCCGCCTCGCCGTCCGTGATCGGATCGACCGACATCACCGCGTCGATGAACGCCGCCACTTCGTCGGTCGCGACCCCGCGTTCAACGGTGATCCGCTCGACGCCGCTCTGCTGGAGACGCTTGATCAGGGGTCCCAATGCGTCGGCTCGGGCCATCGGCATGTCATCCACGATCACTTCGTCGCCGACCAGTCCGATCACGACCACCGGCTGCAGGCTGTGAAGGAGCTGGAAGGCGCCCGAGAGCGAATCGAGGTTCCGCGCGATGATGGGATGGCCCTTCGAGTAGAGCTGCGCCGAGCGTAAGGCTGCGGCGAACCTCCGCAGCAATTCGTCGGCGAGCTGCAGGCGCGGCGCGCTCACGATTCACCGTCCCGCGCGGTGGACTCGGGCCGGGACGGCCGCACGTTCGCGAGCTGGGCACGGGCCGCGGATCGAATACCGCGCGGCCCGCTGGCAATGGCCTCTTCCAGCACGGCGACCGCCTCCGCGGTTCCGATCCGCGCCAGCGCCGCGGCGGCCGTCTGCCGGATCTCTGACGTGCGGCGCGGCGCCCACCACTCGCCCTTGTACAACGCGGTCTGCAGCGGCGTCACGCCAGCTGGATCGCGCAGCACACCCAGCGATTCGATGGCGCGCAGGTAGATCGACGACAAGGCGCCCTTGTGATCGACGTGGCCGAGAATATAGGCAAACAGCGGCGCCGCCCGCTCGTCGCGAACCAGGCTGATCGACTGCATGATCGCCTCGCGCGACCGTTCGGTGCCGGAGGTCAGGGCCTGTTCGAGGATGCGATAGGCCGCATCGGTACCAACATTCAGGATCGCGCGCACTGCCTCCCGCTGCACCTGCTGCTCGTTGTCGTCGAGCAGCTCGGTCAGATCCGGCAACGCCTCGCTTCCGCCAACCTGGCGCATCAGTTGGATGGCGGTGCGTCGCACGGCCGGATTAGGGGAGTTCTTGAGGCGCTCGATGGTTCGCCGCCCGATCGATCCGAACGCGAGCAGGACGGCGGTCAGCCGTTCGCGCGTACGCGGCCGCTGCTCCTCGGACAGGGTTTCGGCGAGCGGACGGACGATGACTTCGCCGAGCGACACGCACATCGCCTTGACCCGTTCGAACTGGGCATCGTCGATGGTGGCGAGATGAGTGGTGACGTGGCGCATCATCGAACCGGCGATCAGCAGGTCGATCGCGGTGATCGCGTGCTGGCGCCTGATCTTACTGCCGTGACCGCCGCTCACCTGCACCAGTGCGGCAATCAGCGCCAGCGCGGCGTCGAAATCGCCGACCAGCAGCAGGTCTTCGAGCAGCGCCACCAGGGGCGTCATCAACTCGCCCCAGCGGTCGTCGTCTTGCTCGATGCCGAGCAGGTCGAGCATCAGCGCCAGGTCGAGCGCCCGCAATGCACTCGTCGCGATCGTGCCAAGCCAGCCGCTGACCCGTTCCGGCGGATCGTCGTTCAGGCGCTCGACTTCAATTGCCTTGGCCCGCGCCCCGGACAGCTCCCGCCCGTACTGTTCCGATACGAACGACTCGTCGCTGTAGGACGTCAGCAGTTTCTGCGCGACGTGATTCCAGGCCGTCTCAAAGCCTTCAGTGCTGCCAAGCGGTGACGCCTGGACGTCGCGCCGCGCGATTGTGAGCAGGCGCTGTTGATGGTCGGGGTCGCGCACCAGCGTCTGGAACGCCGTGGCCAGGCGATCCGTGGCGGTGTCGCCGGCGATGACCTGCCGCGAAACGAAACCGGCGATGGTGCCGTCGGACATGCGGCTGACCACCGCCTGCACCACCCGCGGGCCCTCGTCGTCGGCGCGGTGACCCAGCAGGCCGAGCAGCATGTCCGGCGACAGTTGACCAACGGCCGCGGCCATATGGCGCAACGTCGGCTCGAGTTGGTCGGGCCGGCTCTTCGAGACGACGTCGACGATGCCCCGCAGCATACGCATCAGGGCCGCAGTCTTTGCGCCCATCGTCCCGGTGCTTTCGGCGCTGGCCTCGACGTCCGCCATCAACTCCGAAAGCTTGGATGGGTCGTTGACGATGGCCATCAGCTCGGTAATCGCCTCTTCGTCGAGATCGAACGAGGTGCCCTGAAGACAGCTGGCGATGACCGTCTTCCAGATCGCCGCCTCGCCACCGGTTCGCTCACGCAGCACTTCGGCGTAGTCGATCTCGTGCAGTTCGACGTGGCGGCCGGCCATCGTGGTCCAGACCCGCGCGATTCCGCCGTCGGTGCGGATCGACTCGGGCGTGCGGCCAAGCAGCATCAGGAACGTCCGCCAGGCATCAAGGTCACCACCGGGGTTGACCGTCATCTGGCCGATCAGGTGAGCGTGCAGCAGGGTCGCGAGCTCGCCGATCGACGCGTCGGGACGCACCGGCTGCCGTTCGTCGAGGGTCAGACCATCAGGCAGCACGCCGACGCGGAGCGGGCGAGGGAGGGAGGATGCTGACGTCAGGTTGACGATCCGGCCCAACGTCGCCGCGATGGCGGGATGTGTCGCCGGATACAGGATGACGGCGCGCTGCGCGGCTTTGAAGGCGCGTGCAAAATCGGTCAGCCGCGCGGTTTCTTGCGCACTCAACGGCGCCCGGTCATCGCTCAAATCGGTCATCAGGATTGCGGAGAGCAGACGATCACGTCGTGATTATGCTGGAGGCGAGCGCCCGTAGGCTAGAGGGAAGCCCCGAATCCGATATACTGCCGCCCGAATGCGCGCCGTCGACATCATCATGAAAAAACGGGACGGTTCGGCGCTGACGCGCGAAGAAATCCGTTTTTTCGTCGAGGGGGTGACCTCCGGCGCGTGGCCCGATTACCAGGCGTCGTCGTTGCTGATGGCGGTGGTGTTGCGTGGCATGACGGTCGAAGAGACCGCATGGCTCACCGATGCGATGGTCCACTCCGGCGTGAAAGTCGACCTCGCCGACATCCCGGGCCTCAAGGTCGACAAACATAGTACCGGGGGCGTCGGCGACAAGACCTCGTTGATCCTGGCGCCGCTGGCGGCGGTCTGTGGCGTGCCGGTGCCGATGATGTCGGGCCGCGGGCTCGGCCACACCGGCGGCACACTGGACAAGCTCGAAGCGATTCCGGGCTTTCGCGTCAATCTGTCGCTCGACGAGATGAAGTCGGCGCTGCGCCGGACCGGCTGCGCCATGCTCGGCCAGACCGCCCAGATTGCGCCCGCCGACAAGAAACTCTACGCGCTGCGCGACGTCACCGGCACCGTCGAAAGTATCCCGCTGATCAGCGCGTCGATCATGAGCAAGAAGATCGCGGAGGGCATCGACGCGCTGGTCCTGGACGTCAAGACCGGCAGCGGCGCCTTCATGAAAACCGAGGCCGACTCGCGCAAGCTGGCCGAATCCCTGGTTTCGATCGGCAACGCATCGGGTGTGAAGACCGAGGCGATCATCACCGACATGCAGACGCCGCTCGGACGCGCGGTCGGGAATGCGCTCGAGGTGATCGAGTGTGCGGACGTCCTCAAGGGCGGCGGCCCGAAGGATCTCGTTGACGTCTCAGTCGAACTGACCGCCCGGATGCTGGTGCTTGGCAAAGCTGCGAACGATCTGGCCGACGCCAGGCACAAAGTCCGCGCCGCCATCGGTTCGGGCGCAGGCCTCGAGCGGCTGCAGCAGATCATCGAGAGTCAGGGAGGCGATCCGCGTGTGCTCGACGACTATTCCCGCCTGCCGCACGTCGAGTCGCGGGAAATGGTGACGGCGGCGCGCGACGGG
>DASXIR010000402.1:0-15676 GCA_036497895.1 Vicinamibacterales bacterium
CGCGGTGATGGAAGGCGTCGGTACGCCTGAAGCGATCGATGCGGTCATGAAGCTGGGTATGAACCACCCGATGGGACCGCTGACGCTGGCCGATTTCATCGGCCTCGACGTCTGCCTCGCCATCCTCAACGTGCTGCACGATGGCATCGGCGATCCGAAATATCGGCCCTGCCCGCTACTCCGCCGGATGGTGAGCGCCGGTCAGCTCGGACGCAAGTCGGGTCGTGGGTTTTACACGTACCAGCCACAGTAAGTACAGAATCGGCCCGAGGATCACGATCTCCCGGACGATCGCCCGCACGTTCTGCAGGATCACCGGCCACGTGAACAGGTGAAGCCGGGCCGTCTGCTGAAAGATATCGAATCCCGAGATGTACCAACCATCATTGAACGGCCACAGCGCGCGGATGCCGTAGGGCGCGAAGTAGTCGGCGGCGAGCCAGTCGAGCAGCAGGTGACTCGCGTATGCCGCGCCGCAGATCAGCGCGACGCCGACCGGCGACGTCAATCGGGTCGGGGACCTTGCCGCGAATCCTCGCCTGCGATTGACCCACCCTGTCACAGCGGCCGTGATAATGGTCACGACGATGGCGGCGCCGATGCTGTGGGTGAAAACGCGATGCCAACGGGGATGCACGAGATCGGCGTCCGGCAGAACGGCAAGCGCCGCGGCGACGACGAGCAACCGGCGAGGAGCGCGTGGGGTCAGGGTCCAGACGGTGGCGACACCCGCGAGGGCGTGGCCGACAGGGCTAGGCATCGACGGCCTATCATCGCAGATCCTGCAATCGTTGCGACCAAGAGGCGAAAGTCTGCGCTGCCGTAAACGGCTGTATTACAGCCATTTTCAGCGTATTATTCACGATATTGCACTTGACTTTCGCCTCGGCACGTATCTAGAATAACCACGCCTCGGAGGGCCGAATCACATGGCAGTTGAACGAGACGAGCGTCAGGAACGGGAACGCAGCAAGGCCGTCGATTTGGCCGTCGGGCAGATCGAAAAGCAGTTCGGCAAGGGCTCGATCATGCGGCTGGGTTCGAAGGGCGCCATCCAGCCGATGGAGTTCATTCCGACCGGTGCGATAAGCATCGACTACGCGCTCGGTATCGGCGGCGTGCCGAGGGGCCGGGTCATCGAAATCTTCGGGCCGGAGTCTTCGGGCAAAACCACTCTGGCGCTGCAGGTCATCGCCGAGGCGCAAAAACTTGGCGGCATGGCGGCGTTCGTGGACGCCGAACACGCGCTCGATGCGCTCTACGCCCAGAAACTCGGCGTCGATATCGACAACCTGCTGGTGTCGCAGCCCGACAACGGCGAGCAGGCGCTCGAAATCGTCGAGGTCCTGATCCGCTCGAACGGGGTCGATGTCGTCGTGGTGGACTCGGTGGCAGCCCTCGTTCCCAAGGCGGAAATCGAAGGCGAGATGGGCGACGCCCAGATGGGTCTGCAGGCGCGGCTGATGTCACAGGCGCTCCGCAAGCTGACCGGCGCGGTGTCCAAGTCCAAAACCTCGCTCATCTTCATCAACCAGCTGCGCGAAAAAATCGGCGTCATGTTCGGCAACCCCGAAACCACGACCGGCGGCCGCGCGCTCAAATTCTATGCGTCGGTTCGCATGGATATCCGCCGCATCGCCAGCATCAAGGATGGCGACGCGGTCATCGGCGGACGGGTACGGGTCAAGGTGGTCAAGAACAAGGTGGCGCCCCCCTTCCGCGAAGCCGAATTCGACGTCATGTACGGCGAGGGTATCTCCAAGACCGGCGACCTGCTCGACCTCGCCGTCGAGAAGCGAATCGTCGAGAAGAGCGGCGCCTGGTTCGCCTACGGCGGCGAGCGCCTCGGTCAGGGCCGCGAAAACGCCAAGCAGTTCCTCAAGGACAATCCCGAAGTGTTCAAGGCGATTGACGACAAGGTCCGCCGCGAGCTGGGGATGTCAAGGGAGGCGGAGCCTGTCGCGGTTTAGCTCTGCGCGGCAGGACCATGACTTCGCGAGTCATGGCTAACGGCTGAGGGCTCATGGCTGGGGTCGATGGTTGGAGTTGAGCGCGGAAACGCTCCATCAACCATGACCATCAGCCATCAGCCTTAGCCATGACGATCGAGGTGGCTGACAACCCTTCGGCGTAAGGCCCCATCCAATCGGGGTATGCGCTACCTGTCCACCCTCTTTTTCCTGTTCCTCCAGGCCATCGTCGGCTCCGGGCAGACGACCGACGTCCACGGGACGTGGACGGCTGAGCTCCACAACGCCGAGGTGTTCCTCCAGGTCCGAACCGACGCGCCGCCCGACGCCGACCGGCCCAACCGGAACTGGAACGGCGACGGCTGGAGCATGGGACAGACCTTCCCCGCTGATCAGCTGACCGGCCTGCCGATCAATGGCAGCCCGTTCACCGCCGCCAGCGTCAAGTTCGAGTTGCGCCGAGAAGCCGGGACGCTTGCCTTCGACGGCGCCTTCCGCGATGGCCGCGGCGCCGGCCTGTTCACCTTCCAGCCGCGCGAGCAGTACATCGCCGAGATGAAGGCGATCGGCTACACCGACGACCTGCCGCTGTGGCGCCGCTTTCAGCTGGCCGTGCACGACGTCGGGCCGCGCTACATCCGCGACCTCAAGACCGAGGGCTACGACAAGCTGACGCTCGACCAGGTCCAGCGCGCGAAGAGCCACGGCGTGACCATCGACTACATCCGCGGCATCAAGGCCGAGGGTTACAAGACCGCGACGCTCGAAGCGCTGGTCCGGACGCGCGACCATGGCGTCACCCAGCAGTACATCAAAGAGATGAAGGCCGAAGGCTTCTCCGGCACCTCCCTCGAGGACCTGGTCCGCACCCGCGACCACGGCGTCACGCAGGCATACGTGCAGGGGATGAAAAAGGCCGGCTTCACCACCGCGACGGTCGAGGATCTCGTCCGCGCCCGCGATCACGGCGTCACCCCGGAGTACGTCCAGGAGATTCGCGGCCTCGGGCTGACCGCGACCACCATCGAGGAGTTCACGCGGTTGCGCGACCACGGCGTCCGCGCGCCGTTCGTCACCGACCTGAAAGCCGCGGGATACGACAAGCTGACCGCCGAGGAGCTGGTTCGCCTGCACGACCGCGGCGTCTCCGCCGCGTTCATCAGCGAGCTGTCGGCCCAGGGGTTCAAGAACCTGCCGCTGACCGACATCCAGCGCGCCCGGGACCACGGTGTCAGCGCCGAGTTCATCGCCGACATGAAGCAGCTCGGGCTCAAGGATCTCACGCTTACTGAGATCACCCGCCTGCGGGATCACGGCATCACACCCGGATTCGTGAACCATGCGCAGGCGCGTGGATTCAAAACGACCGATCCGGAGGAGTTGATTCGCCTCAAGAACGGCGGGCTCTGGAAATAGGCTCGCGTTCGGAAAACCGCTAACCGCATCGGCCGGCGGACGTCTAAAATGCCGGCATGAATCTCGTCCGTGATCTGCGCTTCGCGATCCGGCTGCTTGCGAGAAATCGCGCCTTCGCCATCGCTGCCATCCTGGTGGTGGCGCTCGGCACCGGCGCTACCGCCGCCGTCTTCACGGTGGTTCGGGCGGTCCTCCTCCGGCCTCTTCCCTACGCCAAACCCGATCGCATCGTCGCCGTGAGGGTGGACAGCAGTCGCGGCACGCAACAGACGACGTTGACGACGCAGGAATTCCAGGCAGTGGAAGCCCGCTCGGATTTGTTCGAGAGCGTGGCGTCCTACACCGGCGTGGACGGCAGCCTGACCGGCGTGGACGACATGGAAATCCTCTCGGCTGCCTCGATTACCGAGACATTCTTCGACGTGCTCGGCGTCACACCTTTCCTCGGAAGGACGCTGACGCTCAAACAGGACTTCGGCCCGCAGTTCGTCTCCGGCGTCATGATCAGCTACGAATTATGGCAGCGGCGCTGGCACGGCGACGCCACGCTGATCGGCCGTCATATCGAGTTCAACAACATCGACGCCGCCGTCGTCGGCATCATGCCCGCCGGGTTCTCGCTGCAGTTCGGACCGGGGGCAGGAGTTGGCCGTCACGTGGACCTGTGGTTCCCGTACGCGGTCGGCGGCGCGGCGACCGTGCCGTGCTGTCCCGCCATCGCCCGGCTTCGCGACGGCGTGACGCTCGCTCAAGCGCGTGGCGCCTTGAGAGAGCTGGCGCGCGGCCTGGTCGCGGCGCATCCCGGCGACTATCGCACCGGCACGATGACGATGACAGCGACGACACTGCCGGAGGATCTGGTCCGCGACATCAGGCCGGCGTTGCTGGCGCTCACGGGTGCGGTGGTGTTCGTCCTGCTCGTTGCGTGCGCCAACCTCACGAACCTGCTACTGACGCGCGCGTGCGCGCGGACGCGCGAGCTGGCGGTCAGGACCGCTATCGGCGCATCGCGCGGCCAACTGGTGCGACAACTCGTAGTCGAGAGCGTGGTGCTCGCGGCTATCGGTGGTGCCGCCGGCTCGCTGGTCGCCACTTGGGGCGTGCACACATTGATGCTGTTCGCTCCAGCGAGCATGCCGCAGCGCGACAGCGTGACGGTGGACTTCCGGGTGACCTTGCTGGCGATCGGGTTGTCGCTGACCTCGGCGCTCATCTTCGGTCTGGTGCCCGCGTGGCAGGTGACGCGCACCGATCTCACCGCCTCGCTCAAGGCCGATCCAGCTGCCCGCTCGAAAGTCACGCGCGGTCTGCTGGTGTCGGGTCAGCTGGCGCTGTCGCTGATGCTGCTGGTTGGCGCCGGACTGATGGCCCGCACGTTTCTCACGCTCACACGAGCGCCGCTCGGCTATCAGCCGGAGCGGATCCTGCTGCTTCGCGGTCAGCTGGCATTCCGAAAATTCCCGGCTCGCGATCAGTTGATCGCATTTCAACAGCGCGCAGTGGACGCACTCGCGGCGCTGCCGGGAGTCGAACGCGCCAGCGCGATGACCCCGCCGATGTTGCACGACATCCTCATCTATCGCCGCGTGGCGTTGCGCGGCGACACACCAGAGACCGCGACCGTCACGACAACCGTCTTCCCTGATTTTTTCAGGGCGATGGGCATCACCCTGCGAGATGGCCGGGAGTTCACGGCGGACGACAAGACCACTAAGGAGCGGACACCGGTAATCGTCGATCGGGGTCTCGCCGATCAGCTGTTCCCAGGCCGCAGTGCGATCGGGCGGTTCGTGTTGCTGTCGCCGCACGCCACCAGCGAACAGTGGGCGGAGATCGTCGGTGTCGTCGATCACATCCGACTGAACGACGTCCGCGCCGACGGCCTGGCTCAGCTCTACGTCACCGCCCCGCATCGTCCATCGACCGACGTGACGTTTGTCGTGCGCACCACCGGCGATCCGCGGGCGCTCGCGTTGGACGTGAAGAACACGGTCGAGCGGCTGGGACCAGGACGTCCGGCGCACGTGGCCGAGCCACTGCAGGATCTCGTAGACGCCCAGCGGGCCGACACCCGCTTCGCACTGTTCGTCCTCGGAACGTTCGCGGTGCTCGCGCTGGTACTGACCGCAGTGGGCGTTTACAGCGTGGTGGCGTACTCGACCGCGCGCAGGACCAGGGAGATCGCGGTGCGCCGAGCGATCGGCGCCAGCCCGTTCCACATCGTCACGCTGGTCGTAGGCGAGGGGCTCGGCTGGACCGCGTTGGGGATCGCGGCGGGCGCCTTCGGCGCGCGGATCCTGGCGCGATCGCTGGCGTCGCTGCTGTATGGGATTGGCACGACTGACGTCCCGATTTTCGTCGCGACGGCGATAGGTCTCGGGGCGATCGCACTGGTGGCGTCGGCGCTGCCCGCGATCCGGGCGGTGCGGGTGCCGCCGATGCTTGCTCTTCGGTCCGAGTAAATACTAAGATCAGCGTTTCCACAGCTCGGGGCGAGGTAGCTCAGTTGGTAGAGCATACGACTGAAAATCGTAGTGTCGACAGTTCGATTCTGTCCCTCGCCACCATATTCCTAAACAATTTAACGTCTCCTCGGCGCCCCGCCGCGATATTTCGCCTGGGGTAACACAGGGGTAACCAATGAGGGCGGCTGCGAGACGCCGGAGCGCCTCGCGCGGTGCGATAAACAACCGCCGCCTGAGCGCGCTGAGACGAGCAACCGGGTTGGTCCACCGTCAATGTCCTGGACATTCCCAGCGATCTTTCGGTCAATTGCGGTCGACGCGGGAAGCCGTTACTCGGCGCCGTAGAAGGTACCTGCGACGTTGACTCACTCTATCGCCAAGAATGCCGACCGAACGCAAGGACAGATCCGGACAGGCCTTCCTTTTAGACGGCGCGCTGATTCGTAATCAGCAGGTCACGTGTTCGAGTCACGTCGCCGGCTCCAGTTCTCTGAAGAAAAACGCGAACATTATTGAATCGAGGTTCAGATTGGCTGGTTTGACAGCCAATCTGACAGCCTCGGGATTCGAATCGATCAGGCTTTCGCCGCCAAGAGCGCGTCCATATGCGAGGCGGCTCGGCGCGCCGTCTGCTTTTGCAGGTGGCTGCCGTAGCTGTCGTCGCCGTTGCGAAGCGCTCCGTGAAACGTCGCGTTCACGTCGCTTCCGCAGGCGTCGACCACGACCTGCGGCTCTGGCTGCAACGGAGCGATCAGCAACGGGTCGAAGATACCCACGCTCACGATTGCCGCTCGGGCCGCGTCACGCGCCGAACCTTCCAGCGGCACGGCGGACTGCGCCGACGCATCGACGCCGACGGCCAGCATCGACGCGCACATGAGGTGCAGGCACACACGCTGCCACATCGGTGAACTCATGTTACGGGATGCCGGCGGCGGGCGATAATGTCTACTCCACCGCAGCGTTAGGAGGCATTGCCATGAACTTAATCGCGAGGGGCGTATGAGGGCACACATGATCCGCGTACGCACCTGGGTAGTCGTCAGCTTCGCGATCATTGGCGCGACATTCAGCCTTTCGGCCCAGAAGACGGAGCTGCGGCTGGTGTCCACGGTCTGGTCGCCGTTCACCAATGCATCCGGGCAGCCGCGGTTTGCGCTCGATCTCGTCGAGACGGCGCTCGGTCGAATCGGCGTGTCGTCCGCCACGTCGATCGTTGATCCGGCAACGTTCACGCAGACGCTGCTGTCGGGCTCGTTCGATGGTAGTGCGGCGGTATGGACCGGCCCTGGGCGCGAACAGGCTCTTCTCTACTCACAGCCCTACCTGGAGAATCGACTGGTCCTCGTCGGCCGCAAGGGTGCGGATGTCTCGGCAGCGCAGTTCTCCGCGCTAAAGGGGAAGCGTCTCGCCCTCGTCGAGGGCTACGCATATGGCGACATCGATCAAGCCGGCCCGACGTTCGTCCGGTCACGCGGATCCGAAGACAGCTTGACCCAGCTGCTGCACAATGCGGTCGATTATGCGCTCCTGGACGATCTCGTCGTCGAGTACATCATCAGCAATTACCCGAGCGAGTCGCGCGAGCGGCTGCAGATCGCTCCGTTCCCGCTGCTCAGGCGTCAATTGTTCTTCGCTGTAAACCGCTCGCGTCCAGACGCCGCCGCGATCATCGGCGGGTTCAACCGCCAGCTGCGCGGCATGATTCTCGATCGGACTTACCACCGGCTGCTCCACGTCGACTGGATTCGCGCGGACATCGACGGCGACGGAAAACTGGAATACATTCCCGCGAGCGACCGGGTTGGGCCGACGCCGCCGCAGCACACCTACACCCTGTGGACGCCGGAAACGGACGACTTGCAGCCCGAGTCAAAAACAATTCAGGTCAGTCCGAGATTTTATCTCGGCGGCAACATTTACACGGACTGGACGACCGTACCCGATCCGTTCAAGACCGCCGAATCACAGCGGCCGGATTCGAGCCGCTCGACGGCGAGCATCTTCAAGTTCACGTGGTAGTTGAAGCAGCGCTCCGAGCCGCGCGCCGATTTCACGGGGCCCACAACGAGAACGCTGCAGCATCAGTAGGCTGGTTGTAGTTGCGCAGTCGGTCGCGGTAAAGGTATTCGCCGACTGCGGACTACGGGATGATCACGGCCGAGCGTCCCCGCTTTGCGACCAGCTTCTTGACGTCCCGGACCATCCGGTCCCGACGCTCGATCATCGCGTCGATCGCGTTGTCGTCAATCCAGGACCCGAGAAGGGCTCCGGCTAACGCTATCGAAGAGCTCGCCGCTCTTCTCTCGAAGGAGGCTGTCATCGTCCACAACCTTTCGGCCAACCTCATGCACTGGGTCCCGCAACGTCTCTGCGGCGTCGAGCGGACCGTGTGTCAACGTGCGCTGGACCTGCTGCTGCTTGAGCGGGTCGCGGGCATGCGTGTCTCGGGCGTCACCTTCCGGGCGCGCTTCGCGTCGCCACGCCTTGCGTCCGGCGTAAGAGACTTGGATCGTCCCGGCGACCGTTGAGTAATGTCGTCGGATTGTCACGACATGGGCGCCGCCTCGTGGCGACGGCGCCCGCTGCCACGAAACCTCGTCTCGATCGAGCTCTCGGCGTGCTGCGTCCGCCTCCGCCGCCAGATCGCACAGCAGCTCAAAGAATGGCGCCGGCTGGCCTATGAACAGGCCCATCGCGGCGACAAGTTGAGGTTCGGGGAATACCAAGCCATTCGTCGGATCGGTCAGTGGAGGGGCGTTACCGGCCTTGTCCGACCACGTCTGAAAGTGGATGGTTTCGGTCGGCCCGATGCTGATCAGGATTCGCAACACTTCCACACTCGTGGCCCGTTGCGCCATCGAGGGGTAAAGGCTGTTTCCGCCCTGTTCGATGGTCGGCATGTGAAACCCCGCCGTGTTGGCGATGGCCTGAATGTGGGCGTCCGGCGCCAGGTCGGCATTTGTTCTCGGAATCGCCGGGAATTTGCCCTTGGCCAATCCTGGGACCGCTTGCTCATGACGAACAGGCTGCCCGGCTCGAGATCGACGTGCATGACGCGACGGGGCGACGCCTTGGTACGGATCGACATGCGCCGCGCCGCACCGAGCGAGACGAGCGCGATCGAATAGCCTGGGCGCATTGCATCCAGATGATCGTTGTGAGGCGCGACGCTGTCGCGCCCGTCACGGCACAAATTGAGGCCGACACCGCGCGCGGTCAAAACCAACGGCGACCTAATTACCGTGATAGGACTGAGGCGTCGTCGATCACGACCGAGCCAGCCGACGCCGGCGAATAGGCCCACACCCGGACCGAGTCGCCCGCGTGCGCCGAGAATGAGACGCTGTAGGCCTGATATCCGCCAACCTGCACCGGGACGCTCTGTCCCGCCCCGTTCACGTTGACGCCGATCAGCGCACCGGCTTTGTCGGTTGTCGCGTACAGCGTGAATACGTAGTTGCCTGTCGCCGCAATAATCATGTCTTGATACATACCGCAGTCGAGGGCGCTCGTCGTACGGCACGCCGCATCGCGCGAGCCGCTGTGTGGTTCGGTCATTTCAGTGTGCGCCGCCGTCTGTCGGCTCGCGTCAGATACCCATCCGGGGCCGAGGCCCGGCACCACCGAGCTCTCGAACCCCGGATTCGTGAGCAGGTTCGTGCCGCCGCCAGCGGCACCGGCCGTGACCGACACATGGTCGAACATCGACGTGTTCAGCTGCGACTGATCGTGGCTCGTCACGGCGAGTCCGACCGTGTACGGTGCGCCGGCAGCGGAGAACGACGCCGGTGTCGTGCCGACCACCTGCCAGCTCGTGCCGTCGGTCGACACGCTGCCGGTGACCTGGTTTCCACTGCGAACGAGCTTCAACCAGACGGGAGTCAGCTGATAGCCTCCCGCGACGAACGTCGTCGCCGATCCGAACGACGCTCGCGTCATGAACTCGAGGCTGCCGTCAGGACGCGTGTCGAGCACGACATGCGCGTCACTCGAACCGGTACCGCTGCGCATCATCACGCCCGCCTTCGCGAACGCATTCGTGCTCTGGATCGTCGCGACCCGCGCGACGATCTGCACGTCGGTCGATGCGGACTGGTTCACGTATTCGAAGGCGTCGCTCGTGCCCCAGATGTCGGCGCCCGAGCCGCTCATCGTGAACGTGCCGTTCGAATACGTGCCGGTGCCTAGCAATCCGACCGAGCCGACCGACTGCGCGGTCCAGGGCGAGGGCAGCCCATTGACGGTGGTCGCGACCGACAGGTTGTCGAAGGTCGAGGTGTTCAGCGTCGTCGCGTCGTGGCTGCTCACAATGATCCCGTCGTTCAGCGACGGCGGAAGCGACAGGACCACGGAACCTACGCTCGTCCACGTCGTGCCGTTCGATGACACGAAACCGCTGAAGTTGTCCTGCGAGCGGGTGATCTTGAGCCACACCGGCAGCTGAACGGTCGTTCCCGCAATAAACGCCGTGTCTCCGCCGTCCGACTCCCGCGTCATGAGCTCGACGTCACCGGTTGGCCGCACGTCGAGCAGCACATGCCGCGACGTTGCCGTGAGCTGGTCACGGACCATGACGCCCGCCTTGGCGAAACCGTTCGTGTTACCGATGTGCGTGACCCGCGTGACGAGTTCCGCATTGCCGGCGACCGTTTGCTGGACGAAACGAAACGCGTCCTGGGTGCCCCAGACATCGCCGCCGGCGCCTTGCACGGTGAACACGCCGTTCGCGAGGGTCGCGCTGCCCGCGCGGCCGACGGCGCCGATGTCTTCGGTTGTCCACCCTGGGAGCGTCGAGGCCACCGCCGTCGTGAATGACCAGACGGGGCCAGTCGTCGCGCCGCTGCTGCTCCGCGCGACGACACGCCAAAAGTACGTCGTGCCCGCACTGACGGCTGGGCTATAGGCGGCGGTCGTCACGCCTGACGTCGCGGTCGGCGGCGGATTGGTCGCCCCGAACTGCACGTCATAGCTCGTCGCGCCGCTCGCGCTCCACGTGAGGGTCGGCGACCCGTTGACGCCGGTCGCCCCGCTCGGCGGATTCGGCGACGTCGGTGTGCTCGGAGCACTCCCTGTCAACGTGGCCGTCGTCGTCACACTCGATGTGATGTGGAAGCTGTCGGTGACGGTCAGGGTGATCGTGAAGTTGCCCGCGGCGGCGTAGGCGTGTGTACCAGATGGCGACACAGACTGTGTAACGGTACTGCCGTCGCCCCAGTTCCACGTGTAATTCGTGATCGTGCCGCCGACATCCGTCGAGGATGCGCCGCTCACGGTCAGGATGGCACCGACTTGCGCTGAATACGGGCCGGTCGTCCGCGCCGTCGGGCCATTCACGAGCGGCGCCGACGACACCTCGCCCTGTGTGTTTTCCGCAATGACGGTGATGGTGTGCATCCCGGTCGCAAATGGCAGCGGAATGCTACAGCTGCACGTCCCGTCGCTCTTGCGCGGCGTGATCCCGTATTCCGTGCGCACGCCGTCAACGCTGATCGCAAAGCCCGTGACGGTCGACGATGGGTCTTCGTCCCACTGCAATGTTGGCGACTGCGCGCGCGCCACACCTGGGTGCCACGCACAGCACACGGTCAGCGCGACGAGAATGATGGCCGTCCTCACAGACACGCTCCCTGTCTCGAGCCGTTCAGAATTGCAGGTCACTGACCCATGGATGTGTGCGCGTATCTTTGCAAGGATTGCGACGTCGACCGCAGTCGCGTCGGTAGACTCAACGTCATCGTCCCCAATCGTGCGTCTCCGAATCGCGGCCGCGAGCGGCGGGTGACGCCTACGAGCCGACAATATGCAGATTCGTCGGAGCGGCCGGCAACGTGCCGGCGCCGAAGAGGTCGGACAGATCCGTGGCGTTCTTCGCGTCGCCCAGCAGGGGCGTGAGGCCGAAGATTTCCTGCACGGTCCGCAGCGTCGAGCTGTGTGTGTAGTGAATCGAGTTGCTGTATCCGCGCTTCGCGAACGGCGAGACCACGATCATGCCAATGGGGCCGTCGGCGTTCTCGGACTCGTCCCACGTGATGAACACTGCGGCGTGCTGGTACGCCGCCGACGCCATGATCTTCGGCATCTCGGTCGAGAGCCAGGCATCGCCCGACGCGATGGCGCAGTTGTGCATGTCGTGACAGAGGTTCGGCGTGATGAAGTTGTAGCGCGCCGTCCGATTCTGCTGCAGATCCGCGGCGAGCTCCGCGTACGGACGGATGTGAGCGATGCATCGCGCCGCCGTCTGGCTGTCGCTGGCGGTCACGTCGTCGAAGTAGACGAACGGATTGTGCCGGACGGCGTACTGGCCCGTGTCGGAGAGCGGGCAGGTCGTGCCGTCGATCCCCTCGTCGTAGGCCTTCCAGGTGACGCCGGCCGCTTCGAGCCGCGTGACCAGGTGCGCCGTGGTGCTCTGGTGATCCGAGCTCGGGTCATTGTCGTCGAGGATGCCAAAATTCTGGCCGGCCTCGAGCCATAGGTAGTTGGGGAGACTCGGATGATTGCCGGGCGGATTGTAGTACTGGTCGGCATGGGCGCTTGCGGGCAGGAGTGTGGTGTTGATATACGGCGCCGAGCCGCTGCCCTGGATGTCCACCCAGTCGTGGTTCTCCATCAGGATGATGAACACCGTCTGAATGGCCGGCAGCGACGCGCTGAGGTGCGCCGTCCTCCCGAGCAGCAACACACAGAGACTCACCGTGACCGTGATCACTTTCATGGATGTCGCCTATCGACTGCAACCGCCGGGCCACGTTAGCGTTGCGGCGCCAACCGTCACGTCTCTGCGCCATCGCGAAACATGTCCGAATGTGTTGATGTCCTTCGCGACGGCCGATATGCGAGAAACGAAATGCCGCGGCCGGCGCGTCGTTCGTAGAGTCCACCCGCGGCGTAGAACTGTGTAGGCTACCGTCCGCTTGTACCAAATCGTGACGTTCCCGGTGCCGCCTTCGAGCTGGTCCGTTTGCGCGCGACCGAGCGGTTCCGCGCTAATGTGCTCAGACCAAGAAATTCTCGCGGACCTGCGAGTTAGGGTAGCGGGTCGTCGTGCTGCAGTACGGGCCATCGACTGCGACAAGTCGATGGAATACCAGAGCTGTTCCTCCGACTTCGCGGCGAAGTCGGAAGAATCGGTCCAACCCCAAACCGGAGCCGGAGAGCAACAGTCTGCGGCGCTGCCCACGCTCGCCTCAGCCGACCCATCGGAAAGCCCGTGAGCCCCGCGGATGGCGAGCTGTCGAAACTGCGGGATCAGGGAAGGACTGCTGGGACCGTCGGCGTGCAAATCATCACCTGAGCCCGCACCATGTTGCGAGGCCGTCAGCGATCGAAATCACCCTACAGAAGACCGTAGATACGAGTGGCTTCGACGATCGCGCCGATCAGATATGCCACGCCCAGAATCGCGATCATGGGCTGCCAGACCCTCGCGAGCCAGCTCCCGGAGCTGGAGAGACGCGGTGCCTGACGGGCGAGCCGGGCCCGACAGCGACGTCTGACGCGCTCGGCACGCGCGGCGTCGGGTTCGACGGTCGCCAATTCCGCGAGAGACTGCATTAGCGTGTCGGACATGTGAGGCCTCTCAGTGTGCGGCAGTCCGCCGCCCCGCTCCGCTCGAGCGCCTGGGACAGCGCTTCGCGTGCCCGGTGCAGTCGCTGGCGGAGTGCCTCGGGCGTAATGCCGCAGACGTCCGCGGCGTCCGAGTGATCCAAGCCGGTGACACCCACGAGCAGCAGAACCTCCCGCGCACTCGCGGGCATGGCGGCCAGCGCCACCTCGATGCGCGCCTCAAGTTCGCTTGCGGCCACCGACTCGAAGGGCGATGCGTGCTCTGCGCTGAACGGCCACAGCGTCATGAGACTCCCGGCCATCGAATTCTCGAGCAGGCGCGAGCGCTGGAAACTGATGTGCAAGTTGCGCGCGACTGTGAACAGCCACGGGCCGAGCCGCGTGTCCGGTCGCAGGCGTTGGGCGTGCGTCACGAGCCGCAGCCAGGTCTCCTCGAGCAGGTCCTCGGCAACATCCCGCCGGCGCGACAACCGCAGAAGAAACGTGAAGAGACGCGTGTTGAACGCCGCGTGCACCGCGTCAAAGGCGTCGGCGTCGCCCTCCCGCAGCCGACCGACCAGTGCAAGCTCGGTGTCCCGGTCCACGCCAGTCATAACGCTCCACGGGCGCACGCGTGACATGTCACGCCGGTCCGCGACGAACGTTATATGTGATCGGATTCGACAACATCCTGGAGGCTCGCGATGGACGTCCTTCGAAGCGCCAGCATCTTCGCCAAACTGACCTTGCTCGTCGACTTGGTTCCATTCGTCATGGCCATCATCTACCTGGCGCGGCCGACGGAGCGGAACCTGGCGCTGATGCGGCCGCTGTCGCTGGCCGGCCTCTTCGCCGCGCTCGCCGGCGGTGTGCTGGGCGTCATCAACACGCTCCACTTCGGCTGGACGCACGAATTCACGGACAAGACGTATCACGTGATGGCCATCGCCGCGGCGGAGTCGCTTGTGCCCGTGCTCGTCGGGTTTGCCTCGCTGACAGTGGCGTGGCTGCTCGTAGCCGTGGGCATGGGACGACGAGTGGCAGGCGTAGCCATGTGACGCGATCCACGGCGCTCACAATGTTCTCGCTCGAACACCGCTCGCGCCTTGTGCCCGGTCAGCTGCATCGCGACGCGCTCTAGCACACCGGCGTGCGCGAGGTTGCGGACTGCGGTCCGGCGGAAGTCGCGCGGAATCCGCCCCAGGCTACGGCGGCGACCCGCGTCAGGCCTTGTCGAAGCCGCTCTCCGTATCGCTAGTGTGGCGGTGCCAACGGCTTCTGGTTGAAGTCAAAACAATCAGACATGTCGTCCGACGCGGCATCCCTCGCGTTCAGCGGCGTGAGTCCGAAGGTCACTTCGCAGAACTTCACCAGACTCACGTGCGAATGGAACGCCTTCGAAATCCCCGTCTTCGCGTAGGGACTGATTACGAGACACCCGACGCGTGGCCCATAACTGAACTGGGTGTGCGCATAACTGGCCCCCCTCGCTGGACTCCCTCCCGTCCACGTGTCCCTCAGCGAGGAGGCGTCGTGCGGACAGGCTCAGGGCAACGATTGGTCACGATCTCGTCACGCTTATGTTTGAACGCCGCGACCCACTCCTCCACGGTCGCCGGTGGCTCAGTGCTGTCCGGCCGGCGACTGCGGCGATCGACGCGCGCGACGTCGAACAGATCGTGCAGTTGGCGATCGGTGAGCTGCACGAGCAGGTCGGCCAGGAATTGGCGGCCGGCCTCGCTAATCTTCGGATCGCCGAGCGTCCCGGTGTTCGACTTGCTCAAGTGGCCGACGCACGCCGCGGCATCCTTCCAAATCGGCGTCTTCGACCATTGATCAAAGTTGACGCTTCCGACGCTCGTCCGGTTGAACGCATTCGCCTGCCCGAACGTGAGGCCGACGTCGTGCAGCATCATGAACGGCTCGTCACACCCGCCGTCATTCGTCCGCCCGTTCGGTAGGCACAAGAGGCGCTCCTGCTCGGTCTTCGTGTCGGTGTGCTGCATGAAGACGGCGAGGAGCTTCAGGCCATCCCGTTGCGCGACCGAGGCGCCTCCCTGCTGCTCGTCGATGAGATCCAACTCTGGCCACGCCCAGCCGCCCTTGTGCTCGCTCTTCATCTCGTGGCCCTTCGGTTTGCGCTCGATGGCCGCGGGATCGAACACCTGCTGACCGGCGACCCGTTCGCGCTTCGTCCACGGATCGGACGAACACCCCCGACACGTCACACGCACCGGATACAACCGGTCCGCGCAGAAACCGAGCGCCCACAACAGCCGC
>DASXIR010000403.1:0-10652 GCA_036497895.1 Vicinamibacterales bacterium
AGCGTCGAGGATCATCCCGTCGTCCGCGAAGGCCTGGCTACGATCATCGGCTCGCAGCCGGACATGGTCCTGGTCGCGCAGGCTGGCAATGCCGAGCAGGCGATCGCCGAGTTCCGGCGTCATCGGCCAGACATCACGCTGATGGATCTGCGGCTGCCGGGCACGAACGGCACCGACACGCTGGTCGCGATCCGCGGGGAGTTCCCCGGGGCGCGGATCATCATGCTCAGCATGTCAGACGGCGACGGCGAGATTCAGCGGGCGCTGCGCTCGGGGGCCTCGGGCTATCTCCTCAAGACAATGCCGAAGGATCAGCTCCTGGCGAGTATCCGCTCGGTACATGCCGGCCGGAAGCATGTACCCGCGGAGGTCGCCGCACGTCTCGCCGAGCATCTCGGTGACGAAGAGCTTACGGCCCGCGAACTCGACGTCCTGCGGCTCATTCGTGACGGCCATCGCAATAAACAGATTGCGGATCGCCTGAATATCGCCGAAACCACGGTCAGCTTCCACATCAAGAATCTTGTCGACAAGCTGGGCGCCAACGATCGTGCCCACGCCGTCACGGTTGCCGTGCGCCGCGGGCTCCTCGAAATAGAGTGATCGTGGCCTCTATAAAACCACAGGTCGCGGGCTGCAAGGTTCGACGGGCCGCCGCGAGTTAAGGCGGCGTAGCCTGTAACTTCCCCGAAGTTGACGATGTTCAAACGGTTCTCACTCGTGCTCGTGCTGATGTGGCTCCATCCGGCGACCGCGTTGGCGGTCGATCCCGACAAGCGCATCACGCAGTACGCGCACACGGGCTGGCGATCCCAGGACGGCGTGTTCGCCGGCACGCCGTTCGCGATCGTGCAGACACCAGAGGGCTACATTTGGATCGGCACCGCCGACGGCATCCTGCAATTCGATGGCGTCCATTTCGTGCGGTGGACGCCTGGCAACGGACAGCGGCTGCCGAACTCCGAAGTGCTTCACCTTCGGACAACGCGCGACGGGAGCGTGTGGATCAGCGCTGTTGGCTTCCTGAGCCGGTGGAAGGGGCATACGCTCACGAACTACGCCACTGGCGCGAGCGGCGTCCCTGATGGGCCGGCGGAGGACAACGACGGGACGGTCTGGATCGGACGGGCCTATCCGCGGAACGGAACCGGATCGCTGTGTCAGGTGCAGGACACCGACCTGCGATGCCTCGGTTCTTTCGACGGCATACCGTCCTTCAACGCCAACTCGTCGCTGGCGGATCGCGACGGGACGCTCTGGATCGGTGGCGATACCTTGCTCCTGCGCTGGGCACATGGAACGCCGACGGTCTACCGACCGCCGGGGCTGGCGGGGAACGCGGGCATCCACGGGGTTGGGTCACTCGCACAGTCGGCGGACGGCGGGTTGTGGGTGGGTATCGGGAAGGCAGGCCCCGGCCTCGGCCTTCAGCGATTCATCGAGGGACGGTGGCAGTCGTTCGACACTCCCACCTTCCACGGCAGCTCCGTACAGGTGACGGCCCTTCATGCGGATCGCGGAGGTGCGCTCTGGGTCGGCACCTATGACCGCGGCATCTACCGCATCCGTGGCGACGTCGTCGACCACTTCGACCGGAGCCATGGCCTGTCTGGTGATCACACCTACGGCATCACCGAGGATCGCGAAGGCAACGTCTGGGTGGTGACCACGCAAGGCGTGGACCGCTTCGCCGAGACGCCGGTCGCCAGCGTGTCTGTGGCCGAGGGTTTGTGCTCGCCGGAAGCGATCTCGGTGATCGCCTCCCGGGACGGGAGCATCTGGACCGGCGGTGACGGCGGGCTGACCCGTCTCCGCGACGGCAGCGTCACCTGCTTTCGCAGCGGACACGAACTGCCGGGCTCGCAAGTCACTTCGTTATTCGAGGATCATGCCGGCCGTCTCTGGGTCGGCCTCGACCAAGGCCTCTGGGTGTATGAGGGCGGTCGATTCCAGATGGTCACTCGGGCGGACGCCCGTCCGATCGGCCTTGTCACCGGAATCGCCGAGGACCGAGCAACGCATCTGGATCACCGCGGCCGGGCCGCCGCGGATTCTGATGCGCGTCGAGGGTCTGACGGTGCGCGAAGATGTCCTGGAGCCGCCGATACCTCGGCGCGTCGCGTCCGATCCGACCGGCGGACTGTGGCTGGGACTCCTCAACGGCGACCTGGCGCACGTGCGCCATGGGCAGACCGACGTCTATTCATTCGAGCATTCGGAAGGCGCGTGGCTCGACCAACTCCTGCCAGAGGCGGACGGCTCCGTCATCGCCGCCACGAACTACGGACTGATTGGATGGCGGGGCGGGAAGAAACTGACGCTCACCCAGAAGAATGGCCTGCCGTGCGAGCAGGTCTATGCCATCGCTTTCGACGCTGGCGGTGACCTCTGGCTTTACATGAACTGTGCGCTCGGCGTGCTAACACGCGCGGAACTCGAGGCATGGAAACAGAACCCTGGTATCTCGGTCACGATACGGACCCTCGACGCGCTCGACGGCGTGCGACCTGGTCCTGCGGCGTTCGTGGCAGCGGCACGATCACCGGATGGCCGCTTGTGGTTCGCCAACAGTCAATCCCTGCAGGTCATCGACCCGGAGCATCTCAGACGGAACACCGTGCCACCGCCGGTGCACATCGAGCAGGTCGTCGCGGACCGTCTGGTCTATCCGGCCCAGGGCGCGCTGCGCCTTCCCCCGAACACACGCGACCTGCAGATCGACTACGTCGGCCTCAGTTTTGTCGCGCCGCAGAAGGTACGGTTTCGCTACCGTCTCGAAGGGCGCGACGACGCCTGGCAGGAGCCGGAGACTCGGCGCCAGGCGTTTTACACCGATCTCAGGCCGGGCACGTATCGGTTCCGTGTGATCGCCAGCAACAACGACGGAGTGTGGAACGAGCAGGGTGCGGCGCTCGAGATCGTCATCGCGCCGGCGTGGTACCAGACCCGCGCGTTCCTGGTACTGATCACCGTCCTCAGTGCGCTGGTTCTGTGGGCCGCTTACAGCTGGCGCGTGCAACGGGTGGCGCGCGAGCTCAACGCCCGCTTCGACGAACGTCTGGCGGAGCGCACCCGGATGGCTCGCGACCTGCACGACACGCTGTTGCAGACCGTGGGTGGCAGCAAGATGATCGCCGACAACGCGATGGATCGACCCGACGATGCGCCGACGCTGCTACGTGCGCTGCAGCGAGTCTCCGAGTGGCTCGGTCAGGCCAGCGAGGAAGGGCGCGCCGCGGTGAAGGCGCTTCGCGCATCGACGACAGAACGCAATGATCTTGCCGAAGCATTTCAGCGTGCGATCGAAGATTGCCGCCGACACGGCGTGATCGACGCGTCGCTGACAGTCACAGGGGTTGCCCGAGAGATGCACCCCTTGGTGCGCGACGAAATCTACCGAATCGGTTACGAAGCAATTCGGAATGCATATGCGCATTCGCGCGGTCGTCGTCTCGAGATCGAACTCAGTTACGGTCGCGACTTGACACTCCGCATCGTGGACGACGGCATAGGTATGGAAACGACAGTGGCGGAACACGGAAAGGAGGGGCACTTCGGTCTGCGTGGCATGCGAGAACGGGCGTCTCGTGTCGACGGCATCCTGACCCTGACGAGTGTCCCGGGTCGCGGGACGGCCGTCCTCGTCACTGCGCCTGGTCGCACCACCTTCCGCAGGCCGTCGGCCAGTCTCGTTCAGAAGATTCGGTCGCTGATTTCCTAGCCTTCGGCGCTCACGGCTCGTGCCGAGCTGGTTCGCGAACTGGGCCGCGCTAAATTGTGTCCGGTCGTTCGCGTTCTCGTCGGCGAGAGAACTCCGTCCATCGACGCACCGTCTCCCTGGTGGGCGATCACACCACGGCGTTCACCGGCCGCTTCGCTCGCGCCAGCACAAATCGCTTACCGGTCAGCGCAGGACGGTGTCACTGGCCTCGACCGACGCGAGACTGAACGCGATCATGTCGGGATCCCGTCCGTCTTGCCTTCATCGAGCACCAACCGCAGCGCACCAGCCCGCCGTGCACTCGATGTTCGTGACCCGGACACAAAGAGTAGCGACGACGTGCGGCCCCAGGCCTGCGCCTCAGTCTTCCAGACGCCATCGCGGTTCCTGAACGTGTATGCGAGGGTTCCGGTCCGAACGACGGACTGGCCTTTGACAGCAAGTGTGAGAGTCCCCGATATGACCGCATATGCGGACGAGCCTTCCACGTTCCAGAAGCCCATCTCGTAGGACAGGCGCTCAGAAGTCACGCCGAGGCCATCGCGCCATTTCTCCACGTCAGCGAGCCAATTGGCGGGAGCACCTGGGTTCAACCAGCGGTAAGGCGCAATACCGTCGATGATGATTGCGGTGTGCCCGAACACGCTGAGGAAACGGTCGCTATCCTGGGTGTTGAAACTGTTGATGTGGGTGTCGATGAGAGTCTGGATCTCTGACGGGAGTGTGCGGAACGAATTGCGGCGCTTTCGCTGCTAATCAATCGCATCGACATCTCCGACATTCTGGCGGTCACTGCGGAACCTGCCGCGATGAAGAAACGCCGCCTCAACCACGACAATCTCACAGCGAACGGAACGAACATGATTGCGGTCACTCCTCCTACAATGGAGCGATGGTCGATTGGGTTCGCTCGGTCCTGAGCCAGCGACGTTCGGAAGCGAGGACGATGTTCGTGCTGACCCTGGTGGTCGGCGCAGCCGGCGGTGTGGCGGCTGAAGGCTTTCAGCGTCTCATCGACTTGGTCCGTGTCCGGTTGCTGCTGCCGGCACTCGCCCAACCGCCGGGGCTGCGCGCCGTTCTGGTCATTTTGTTGCTCGCCGGCACTGGTCTCGTCGTTGGCATCCTGTTGGATTACGAAGTGCCGTTCGCTCGCGGCAGCGGGATTCCCGAAGTCAAGACGAGTTATGTCATTGCGCCGGGACCGCAAGTATCGGCTCGTACTGTGATCGGCAAGTTTCTGCTCGGCGCGCTTTCGATCGGCTCAGGGTTTTCGCTTGGGCGGGAAGGGCCGATCGTCCAAATCTGCGCCGGCATTGGTGCCGCGACCGGTCGGGCAGCGCGGCAGTCGCCGCGGTTCGTCAAGAATCTGATTTCGGTCGGGGCCGCTGCCGGCATTGCTGCGGCGTTCAATACGCCGATCGCGGCGGTCACGTTCGCGCTCGAAGAGATCGTCGGAGACCTCAATCAGCGTTTGCTCGGATCGATCGTTGTGGCGGCGGTGGCCGCTTCGGTCGTCGAACGGGCGATTCGCGGTAACACGCCGATTTTCTCAGTGCCGGCGTATGCGCTCGCGCGCTGGTGGGAGCTCGTCTTCTATGCGCTCCTCGGCGGGTTGGCCGGGCTGGGCGCAACCCTGTTCGTCAAGAGCCTGTTGGCCTTGCGACGTTTCGTCTGGCGGTGGAAAGGTATCCGTATCAGTTGGCTGAAGCCCGCGATTGGCGGCGCCCTGGTGGCGGGCATCGGCCTGGCGTTTCCACGTGTATTCGGGATCGGCTACGACACCCTCAATGATGGATTGCTGGGGCGATTAACGTTCGACACGATGGTGACTTTGTGCGTGATGAAGCTGCTCGCCACAGTGCTGTCGTACGGGTGGGGTGTATCGGGCGGCCTGTTCTCACCGACGCTGTTCATGGGTGGAATGCTCGGTGGCGCACTCGGCTATATGGTCCAGAGGCTCATTCCGGGCAGTACGCACGCGGTGGGCTCATTCGCGCTCGTAGGGATGAGTGCGTTCTTCGCCGCCGCGATCCGTACGCCTATCACCGCGATCCTGATCATCTTCGAAATGACCGGAGACTACGCGATCATCCTGCCGCTGATGATCAGTAGCACGATCAGCTACTCGATCGCCTCGGCGCTCCAGGTGACGCCGATTTACGATGCGATGCTCGAGCAAGATGGCATCTATCTCGGCGAACACCGCCTCCGCCCCACGTTGCGCCAGGTAACCGTCGACGAGGTGATGACGACGCGCGTCGTCACGGCGACTTCGAAGGAGCCGGCAGGCATCGTGGCCGAGCGCCTTCAGCAGGCTGGCCTCAGGCTCATGCCCATCGTCGACGAGGAGGGGCGAATGACCGGCATTGTCACGGCGGACCGCCTCCGTGACGTTACGGGTGCGGACCAGCGTCCGATCAGCGATCTTGCGTCGGATGATGTCGTCACGGTTTCCGCGGACCAGACACTGGATTTGGCCCTCTTCAAGCTGGGACGGTACGGGATTGGAGTCGCGCCGGTGGTCGAGCATGGCGAACCCGAGCGCGTGATTGGAATCCTGTCACTGCGCGACATCGCAAACGGCTTGGCGCGGCTCCGTGGCAGCGCCGACGACGCCCACCAAAATCTTCCGACGGAAGCGTCTCCCGACTGAACCATGCCGAGTTCTGTACTATCATGCGGCGCTCGCTTTCAGCCTGCCCATCGAACACAAGTCGGTGGACTCATAAACGGAATGCCGCCTCTCGACCATCGTCGTGTTTCCTAACAAACCCAACCGTTTCAATGACTTCCTCGATTGACTGCTGTTGGCTCTGGAGGCGCGGTTGCGGGAGCTCGCAGGGACAATTTCAGGGACAGCTCGGCCGCTTAGATCAATGTCCGAGCGAGACCAAGCGATCCCATGCTTGAGCGGGTCGCACAGCATATGTCGGCTAGGCGCCCGGTCGTCCAGCGTCCCGAGGGCGAGTTGCGGGCGATCTATGGCGAGCCTTACGTTGCGCTCACCAACCTAGCAATCGCCACGCACAGGCTGAATCAGCGTCCGGGAAGTTCATTCTTGACGATCTTGCCGCCTTTCATCACGAACTTCACTCGCTGGAGTTCGGCGATGTCGGCGAGTGGGTCGCCGGAGACCGCCACGAGATCGGCGTACTTGCCTTTCTCGATCGATCCGATCTGATCCTGCCATCCCATGGCTTCCGCATTGATCATCGTACCGGACTGGATGGCCCGGGCCGGACTCATGCCCCGGCGCACCAGCGCCTCGAACTCGAGTGCCTGCGTCCCGTGCACGAAGGTCGCCCCATCGACGCCGCTGCCGACCATGATCTTGAGACCCTTGGTCGCAATGGCCATCGACACGGCCTTCTCGATGATCGGAATCATCCGGAACCGACCGCCGGTGCTCTTGCTGTCGTTGTCGTCCATGTACGGCTCGGTATAGCGGACGATGGTCGGGTCGAAGTAGAGCTTCTTGGCGACCATCAGGTCGGCCTGCTCCTGGGTCAAGGCCCAGGCGTGCTCGATGGTGTCGCAGCCGGCGACGATGGCGTTGCGCTGGCCTTCGCCGCCGTAGACGTGGCACCCCGTCTTCTTACCGAGGCGATGCGCTTCGTCGATCAGGGCCTGAAGCACCGGCAGCGGATACGTCAGAACATATTGGGCGTCCCCTGTGGCCGTGAAGAAGTAATTTCCCGCCGGATACAATTTGATCCAGTCCGCGCCGTGTGCAATCTGGTCGCGCACCGCGGCGCGGCCTTCCTCCGCCGAGCGGATGACCCTGCTGGCCAGCGGGTTCGACGGAGCGGTCGCGGGGGCCGCGTTCCACACGATGCCGAGCGTCGAGACCTGGTACCGCGGACCGTCAATTCGGCCCTCGTTGATGGCGTTTCGCACCTCAACGTCGCCGTAGCCGTTGCCGTGCGAGGTCATGTCGCGGGCCGCCGTCACACCCGCCCGCAGGTCCGCTTGCACGTTCTGGATCGCAATGAGCATCGCGGCTTCGGTCGTCGTCTTCGCGCCACGCGTATTGAACATGTGCGTGTGCGCATCAATCAATCCCGGCAGCACCGTCGCGCGGCTGAGGTCAACGACCTGCGCACTCGAGGGAATCTTGACCTGTGCCTCTGGGCCGAGGGCCGAAATGCGATCGCCCTGCACGAGGATCACCTGCTTGGTCAACATCACGCCGGCCTGGCTGTCGAACAGTCGGCCCGCGCGGATGGCGAACACGCGAGGCACCGGCGGACATTGATAGAAGCCGCCGTCGGAGCCGACGCACGGCGTCTGGCCTGCTCCCCGCCACGGCGCTTGTGACGGTTGCACCCCCTGAGCCCCGAGCGTGATCGCGGCCACGAAGGTTCCAAACGCCACGGCCAACAAAGACGTGCCTCGCATCACGCAGCTCCTCAACAGGAATGTCGAGTGTTGACGGCTCCCAGGATTATTGCTGTGTCCCTCGCCAGAACTCGATCGCCATCCGGGCCAGTGGATCCAATGGTCTGAAACCACCGCAGGATAGCCCATGCTGAAGGGGCTTGTCGTATTCGCTCGTTCCCGTGCGCTGATCTGCGCCGGACACCGCGCGGTCGCGCTCGAAAATCTGACACTCCGTCAGCGTCGCGACAATGGCGCGGATCGGGAGCCTCCCGTGCGGATCTTTGTGACGGGCGGCGGCGATGGGCATAAGGCAGCGGAAGGGCGCGTGTTCGTCGGTGGCGGCATCCGGAACATCCGCAGAAAATGGTCGGCCGCCAGTGGCTGCCGCTGTAGGATGTGGCTCAACGTGAAGCTGCAATCCCTCGTCGCAATCGTGTCCCTTGGGTTCGTGACGGCGGCAGCCGTCTACACCGCGGCGCATTCCGCGACCACGTCTGCGCAATCACCGGCGCTGCCGTTCGAGGCCGTGCAGACGGATCTCTTCAGCGTCCCCAACTCGTACTCAAACTCCTGGGCCGACTTCGACAACGACGGCCACCCCGACCTGGCTGTATCGCTTGGCAGCGGCGAAGTGCGTCTCTACCGGAACGTCAGCGGCACGCTCGTCAGCGTCGGGAAGGAAATGGGGTTGCCACAAGCCGGCGGCGGCAGCTACGAGTTTCGCGGCCTGAGCTGGGGTGACTATGACGGCGACGGCTTCGTCGATTTGCTCGGCGGCGCGACCGAGACCGCACATGTGACGAAGGTCTTTCACAATCTTGGCGGTAAACGGTTCGTGGATGTCGCAGCCGAACTCGGCCTCACGATTCCCGGCCGATCGGCGCGGCAGACCAGCTGGGTCGATTACGACAACGATGGCGACCTGGACCTGTTCGCGTCCGATCGCATGGGGAAGAACCGGCTGTTCAGGAACGACGGCGGAACATTCACGCAGGTGTTCGCGGATGCCGGGCCGAGCCTGTTCCGTTCGACGGTCGGCGCGTGCTGGTTCGACATGGACGGCGACGGCAAGCTCGATCTGTTCCTCGCGGATCAGGCGGGCGCGCCCGATTCGATGTTTCGCAACGACGGCCGCGCGTTCGTCGATCTTGCGCCGAAGCTTGGCATGACGGGTCCGCCGCGCACGAAAGACGAGGGCGGCGTGGGCTGCGCCGTCGGCGATTACGACAACGACGGCCGCCTCGATCTCTTCGTGGCGAACTACGGACACAATCAGCTCTATCACAACAACGGCGACGGCACGTTCACCGACATCGCCAAACAGCTCGGCGTGGACGTCGAAAACCACGCCGTCAGCGCCGACTGGGGCGACTACGACAACGACGGCTATCTCGATCTGATGGTGATCTCATACGAGGGGCCGGTCGATCACCAGCAGCCGGAGAACGCGCTTTTCCACAACGAAGGCGGCAAGCGCTTCGTGAACGTCCTGGCGAAGAACAGCGCGCTCAACGTCGCCGATCACGGCGTGCAGTGGGTGGATTACAACAACGATGGCGGGCTCGATTTGAGCGTGACCCGTGGCTACACCACGACGGGCGGCCACTTCCTCTTCCGCAACACGCTCCCCGAATCCGCCAAGCGGCGCAGCCTCGAAGTGACGGTGCTCGACGCGAAGGGACACGCGACGCGCTTCGGCGCGGAAGTGCGGCTCTACGACGCGTCTGGAAAGATTCTCGGCACACGCCAGGTCTCGACCGGCGGCGGCTACAACAGCCAAAGCGTCATCCCGCTCCACTTCGGTCTCGCGAAGCTTGCCCCCGTGACCGTCGAAACGACGTTTATGACGATGCAGGGCCGGAAGAAACAGACGATGAAAAACGTCAACCCTGCCGACTTCTACGGGAAGACGCTCGTCATTCGCGAAGCGCCGTAAGGGTGGCCCACCTCGGCTCGGAGTAATCCAGTATCCCGACGCCAGACTTGGTGAATGCCAACCGGCGTGGTTAAGCGGTGATCAGGCGATCGGCGGCCGTCACGCCGCTATCGACGTTCCCCTGCCAACGATGGCGTCGGGTCTCGGACGTACGATGACAACTCATACGGCATCACCAACAACACGATTTCCGACGAGGAACAGCAGTAAGTCTTCTCCGGGGAGCGTAGTGGCCGCCGGGCATATTAGCGGAGCGTCACGGCCGCGATCGCAGGGTGCCCTGCGTGAGACCATCGACGGCCCGGCTCGGGAAACTCGCCGGGTCTTTGTTGTGTCATCCTGCGGCGATGCCTGCGCAACCGGCGTCACGACGCGTCAGGCCACGTCGAGCGAAATTCAGCGCGGCCCACGGCCTGGTCACAGACAGAAGTCGTCGAACCCACACCAAAACTGTCATCGGGCGCTGCGGCGAAAACGCGACATGGGCGTCGTAAGTTGGACCGTGCCGCCCGCTACATGACCGTGGGCGGTCGGCGCGTGTTGAGCACATACGGCTGATCGCGCAGCTCGCGGCTTAAGCGCGCGTGACGCTGACGCCAGGGCTCGAAGCGTCTG
>DASXIR010000404.1:0-10871 GCA_036497895.1 Vicinamibacterales bacterium
ATCTTCTCGCCGGCATAGTGCGTGATTCGTGTGTTCTTGGAGATCGTCTGGGTTGCGTAGACGCCCCACCCCTGGATTTTCGATTTTCGCTTCTCGATCATTCGCAAGGATTATGGCGCATCGGATTGATTCCGACCAAAACAGCCGGGCTGGCTCGGGGACTTTTTTCTGGTGGACGCTGCTATAGTGAGCTCATGGACGGTATCTTCTCTGCTTGGGGACGCATCCTCACTGGGTATACGCCAGCGCTGTCGATCGAAATCACCCGCGAGTGTCCGTTACGCTGCCCAGGCTGCTACGCCTACGGTGAAGATCATCTCGGCGGCGACCTCACGCTGCGCGAGGTCCGCGACTTCAAGGGTCAGGAGCTCGTCGACGGCATCATCGGTCTCGTCGACAAGCATCGACCACTTCACGTCTCGCTCGTCGGCGGCGAACCATTGGTGCGCTATAAAGAGCTGAACCAGGTTCTGCCGATGCTGGCGGCGCGCGGCATCCACACGCAGCTGGTCACCAGCGCCGTGCGCGAAATTCCCAGGGAATGGCACGGGCTCCGCCGGCTGTCCATTGTCGTGTCGATCGACGGCCTTCAGCCCGAGCACGACGCCCGCCGGACGCCGGCGACCTACGATCGGATCATCAAGCACATCGAGGGGCACTCGATCACCGTGCACTGCACGGTCACGCGCCAGCAGGTGAACCGTCCCGGCTACATCGAGGAGTTCCTGAAGATCTGGTCCGATCGCAAGGAGATCCAGAAAATCTGGATCAGTCTCTATACGCCACAGGTCGGCGAGGTATCCGAGGAGCGGCTGCGTCCGGTCGATCGGGAACTGGTCGTTGCCGATCTGCTCGCGTTGCGGCTGAAATATCCGAAGCTCAAACTGCCCGAGGGCCTGATCGAGGTCTACGCCGAACCGCCGCATTCGCCGGACGACTGCGTGTTCGCACAGATGACCACGACCATCTCGGCAGACCTGACCACCAGGATCACACCGTGCCAGTTTGGCGGCGCGCCCGATTGCGAGAACTGCGGCTGCATCGCGTCCGCCGGCCTCGCGGCAGTCGGACGACACAAGCTCTTCGGGTTCATCCCGGTCGGCCAGATCTTCGCGGGATCGCTCAAGGTCGGTCATCAGGTGCGCCGCATGCGTCCGGCCGAGCCCTCGGTCGCGTGATGTTATAATTGGCGCTTGTCCTTCAGCACCATCAGCCGTAAAGCCCGCTCTTTGCGGGAGTTCGCCCGCGGGCTGGTCCATACCGCCCACCCCCTGCTCGTGCAGATCGTCCCGATCCGCAAGTGCAACATCGACTGCGGCTACTGCAACGAGTACGACAAGGTTTCTCCGCCGGTACCGACCGACCAGATGCTGAAACGCATCGACAAGCTGGCCGATCTGGGCACGTCCGTGGTCGCCTTCAGCGGCGGCGAGCCGATGCTCCACCCCGATCTCGACCTGCTGATCCGGCGGATCCGAAGCCACGGCATGATGGCCGGACTGATCACGAACGGCTACTTCCTGGTCCCCAAACGGATCGAAGAGCTGAACGCGGCAGGCCTGGACTTCCTGCAGATCAGCATCGATAACATCGAGCCGGACGAGGTGTCGAAGAAAAGCCTGCGGCTGCTCGACAAGAAGCTGCAGCACCTGCACGACCACGCCGCCTTCGACGTGAACATCAATTCCGTTCTCGGCGGCGGCATCAAGAACCCCGAGGATGCCCGTACGATCAACAACCGTGCGCGCGAGCTGGGCTTCTCGACGTCGATCGGCATCATCCACGACGGGTCTGGAAGGCTGAAGCCGCTGGCGCCGGTCGAGCGCAAGGTGTTCGACGAGGTTTCGGCGGCGATTAGCGGTGCCGGTCAGGTGCTGAAGAACTTGTACTCTGGCATCCGAAGCTTCCAGGACAACCTCGCCGACGGCCTGCCGAACGAGTGGCGCTGCCGCGCGGGGGCGCGCTACCTCTATATCTGCGAGGAAGGACTGGTCCACTACTGCTCGCAACAGCGTGGCTATCCGGGGACGCCACTCGACTCCTACACGACCGCCGACATCGTGCGCGAATTCTCCACGCCGAAGTCATGCGCGCCCTATTGCACGGTCGGCTGCGTCCATCGGGTGTCGACGATGGACTTCTGGAGATCGCCGCAGGAAGTGGTCGCGAGCAAGCACTCCCCGGTCGCGAGCTAGTCGGCGATCGGCCCGCTCACACTGTCAACGCCAGAGTTACCGCGTTGTTCGCGATCTGACTGATTGGCGCGGCGTGCCAGCCGGTCAGGGCAGGTTGCGGCCTCGCATCCCCGGACAGCTCGCGCGTCACACGCATCCTCCAGCGAGAGCACTTTCGATGAGCCCGGCGCCTGGACGTGATCCGAGCGACATCTGACAATCAGTTGGGCGGTCGGGAAATCCGCAGGCCTGTGGCGAATCAGTGGCGCCGGTCGTGGCTGCGCCTTCGGACGCGTATGACGTCTATCGCAAGTGCGCGCGAGGTCCGAGGGACGCGGAGCCGCAACCCGCGCAGACCAGCTGGCGGAGGACGGTCGTTTTCTGTCGGGCGACGACCTGTGAGACGCGTGATCGGTGCGCGCCAAAACCGGTTCGTAGGCCTGGCGTCAGGCGTCGGCGATGAGTACGCGCACCGGAGCTCGGCGAACCCCCGATGATGAACAGTCGGCTCACAGGCGATCGACAGGCCCCCACCGACGCCGTTCATCGGCAGTCCATTGCCGGAGGACCGGTTTTGCCACGCGTCGAACGGGAGTGCCCGGCAGAAATGACCGTCCGCCGCCAGCATCCGACTCAGGAGGCCAGCTTCTCCTGCTTCCTGACCTTCTTCGCCGCCTTCTTCGCTTCCTTACGCCCAGTACTGGTCAGCAGCCAGTCCGACTCAAACGTATCCTGCATCTGCCGGATCACCGCATCGTCGGTGATGATGACGCCGACTTCGCGCCGCTTCTCGAGCTCGAGCCGGCGGAGGCTCTGACTGCCGATGAACGCACGGCGCCCGTCGCGGATGATCGCCCGCACGTGCAGCCGCTTGCCGGGATACCGTTCGCTGCGCAGACTCCACTTCGACTGCACCTTGCCGATGATCCTGACGTCGACGCCCGCCTTCATGCGCGCCACCAGCAGACGCAGCATCATTTCGTCGGTCACCTGCGGGTCGTAAATCAGAATCTGCCGCCGCGCGGTCCTGATGAACTTGGCAAGCCGCTCGCGGGCATTCTCCGGACTGACGACGAGGCGTTCGTAGCCGGGAGCATACGGCAGGCGGTCGAAGTCCGCGATGAAGAGCTTGCTCGCCTCGGCGACGAGTTTGTGGTTCTTGCTGATCACGCCGAAACTGCGGCTTTTGTCGATATCCAGGCCGGTAAAGTTGAACCCGTACACGTGCAGGTAGCGGCCGTCCACAATCATCATCTTGCCGTGATAGCGGACCAGGTCGTCAGCCGTTCGGGATACGGTGACCCCGGCCGCGAGCATATCCATCTCGAGTTTGCGCAGGCCCTTGGTGCCGCCGCGATTCGCGTGCGCGGTCAGCGCCCGTACCCGGACGCCGCGCGCGACCGCGGCGTCGAGGGCGCGCGCGATTTCGGTGCGATCGAGCCGGAAGATCAGGACGTCGATGCTCTTCTTGGCCAGCTTGATGGCATTCACGATCGGCGCAATGCCGTCATCCGGCTCGACGATCAGTCTCATCTCGTCATCGAGCGGAAAAATGGAGCCGCACGCCCGCGTTCACGAGCCGGGGCGAGCCGATCGTGCTCGGTCCCGTGCCCACGAAATAGGTCTTGTTGAAGAGGTTTTCGGCGCCGAAGAATACCTCGACGCTGTGGTTGATGGTGCGCGACACCGACAGATCCACGACGTTGTAGGCCGGCAGGCCGGCGGTGCTGACGCCGCTGTATCCCGTCGCGGCGAGCGTCGCCGCGGGGATCCCGGTGGTGTTCTGATCGTTGTCGTACTGCAGTCCGTAGAACTGGACTGCGAACGTCGCCGTGAGGTACTTCGGATTTGAGTAGGTGCCGCGGATCGAGCCGCGGTTCAACGGCACCTGCGGCAGGTATTTTCCGACCAGGGCCGCGTTGGCCGTGCCACCGTCAGTCACCGTCGCGTGGTCGTAGATGTAAGCGCCGTTGAAGCGCACGAACGAACCCATACGGTATTCGACGTCGGTCTGCAAACCGTACACTCCCGTGGCGCCAAGGTTCTGGCGTTGCTGAGTGATGGCGGTGCCGACAGTCGAGAGCGTCACGTTGGCGACCGGGTTCGTGATCCGGTTATCGAACCAGGTCGAGCGGATGGTGACGTTGTGCGGCGCCGTGATGCTGACTCCGAGTTCGCCGCCCTTGAGCGTTTCCGGACCGAGTTGAGAGTTGGCGAGCGTCAGCGTGGTTCCGACGCGGAACTGCCGGTACAACTCGTTCAGTGTCGGCGCGCGGAAACCGCTGCCGATGTCGCCCCAGGCGCTGATCCACGGGTTGAACTGATAGCGCGCCGCCAGCCTCGGACTGAAAGCGGTGTCGCTGCGATCCTGCAGACAGGTTGGCGGCACGCCGCCGGTGGTCGAGCAGGGCGGCTGGTTATTGGTCGGCGTGCCGGGAATCACGGCGGTTTCGAGGTTGTGCGGATCGTAGTTCACCCAGTGATCCACCCGCGCCGCCAGGGTAACCGTGAGGTTCGAAAGCGGCGTGAACAGATCCTGGGCGAACACTCCAACGCTGCGCTGAGTCCCACCGGACACCCGGTTCAGGGCCAGCACCGCTGCCTGCACCGGTGACAGAACAGGACCGCTCGCGTTGTAGTTCGCCTCGTTGCTGTCGCCGTCCACCCAGTGCAGATCGGTGCCGGCACTGAAGAAATTGGACGAGTTGATCGCCTTCGACCACTGCACGAGTCCGCCGACCCCATCGGTCGGCACATGCTGATCGACCGAGAGGCGGACGGTATTGCGCGGAGGCGTCGTCGCCGGCACCGCCATGAACGTGCTGTGGAAATTTTCGATGTCGCCGTAGATGGTGCCCTGCAGCTCGCTGCTGTCGCGCAACACCGCGTGGACGCCGCCGCTCCACGACGTCCACTGGGTATCGTTGATTTCGTTGATCTTGCCGTTGCCACGGTCTTCGCTGAAGTAACCGGTGCGGAAGAACGCCTTGACGTTGTCGCTCGCGTTGTAATCGAGCTTGACGTTGAAGTTCTTGAACTTGACCGTCGCGTTGTTGTCGATCACGCCACGCTCGGGCTGCGCGACCACGTAGAACCCGTCGGTGTTGTAGGCGGTGGCGTCGGCGCGAATGCCAAGCCTGCCGTACACATCGCTGCCGGAGACGTCGACTTTGCCACTGGTGTTGTTGCCGCCCTGGGCCTTGAGGTCGACCGTCCGCCGTTCGGCGGGCGCCGACACGATGTTGATGACCCCGCCCATCGCGTAGTTGCCGTACAGGCTGGAGCTCGAATTGTCGACCACCTCGATACGGTCAACCGTTTCGAGCGGCACCCGCGTCCAGTAGACCCATCCGCCGAACGGATCGTTCACCGGCGTGCCGTCCTGCAGCACGAGCGTCCGACTGACCCCGCTCGGACCGATGCCGCGCAGCGAGACGCCCTGCGACGTCGGATGGGTCGACAGGCTGCTCGAGCGCCTGAACAGGCTGAAGGTTGGAATCTGCCGGAGCACATCGTCGGCCACGACGGCCGGCGACTGGCGGATTTGTGTGCTGTCGAGAATATTGACGCTGGCCGGCACCTCGCCGGTGATCTGCGCCGAGCGGCTCGGAGTGACCGTGACTGTTTCGGCCAGCCCGGCCGGCTTCAGCGTGAAGTCGAGCGCCCGTGAAAGGTCGGTCACCTTCTGGTTCGCTTCCGCGAAACCGCCTGCCAGAATCGTGACCGTCACCTCGCCCGGTTCGGCAATGTCGATGCTGAACCGGCCGTCCTGGCCGGTGGTGGTCCGACGTTCGGAATTGGCGGCGCGCACCACGACCGCGGCGCCCGAAACGACGCCGCCGCTCGAGTCGTGCACGACACCGGAAAGAGTGGTGGCCAGAGCCAGGATCAACGCCGCAAACACAAGTCCTCCAATCGTCGCCAACTACACTACGGCAGCAGCAACCCGACCGTTTACGCGAGCGAAGTCAAGGCGACGGAGCGCGACGATTATAATGCGCGCCATGAGACTCAAAGCGGCTTTGTTTGTCGTGCTGATGGCCACGCCGTCGCTGATGGCGCAACCGCCGGCGATCCGGATTCACGCGGCCTCATTGCTCGATGGCACCGGCCGGGTCATTCGCAACGCCACGGTCGTCGTTCAGGGATCCAAAATCACGGCGATCGAAACGGGGAGCGCGGCGAACGCCACATACAATCTCGGACAATTGACGATCATGCCCGGCATGATCGACGTCCACTCCCACGTCGGCTGGCACTTCGACGCGGCCGGCCGCTACGCGGCGACGCCCGGCACGGCCGCGCAAGAAATTCTTTACAGCGCCGAGAATGCGTACGTGACGCTGCGCGCCGGTTTCACCACGATCCAGAGTCCCGGACAGCCGAACGATGTCGACCTGCGCGCGGCGATCGCCCGCGGCGTGTTCCCGGGTCCGCGTGTCCTCACTTCGATTCGTCAGCTGAACGAGCGCAGCGGCACGCCGGCCGAGATTCGCGAGAAGGTCCGCCAGCTCAAAGCAGACGGCGCCGACGTGATCAAGATTTTTGCATCGGCCAGCATCCGGGATGGCGGCAAGCAGACCATGACCGACGAGCAGTTGCAGGCGGTCTGCGGCGAAGCCAACGCTCAGGGCATGCGGACGATGGTGCACGCGCACAGCCCGGAATCGATTCGCGCCTCGGTCAACGCCGGCTGCCTGCAGATCGAGCACGGCGTGTTTGCCACCGACGAGGTGCTGAAGCTGATGGCGGACAAGGGCGTCTATTTCGATCCGAACGTCGGCGTCGTGCTGCAGAACTACCTGAAGAACCGCGACCAGTACAACGGCATCGGCAACTACAACGACGAAGGTTTCGCCTACATGGAGAAGTGGTTGGGCATCAACGCCGCGATGATCAAGAAAGCGGTGGCGACGCCGAACCTGAAGCTGGTGCTCGGCACTGACGCCGTTGCCGGCGCGCACGGTCGCAACGCCGACGAACTGGTCGAACGCGTGCGTCAGGGCAATCAGAAACCGATGGACGCGATCGTCTCGGCGACGTCGGTCTCGGCGAAGTCGTTGCGGCTGGAGAAATCCATCGGCACGCTGGCGCCCGGCTTCGAAGCCGACCTCATCGCCGTGGTTGGCGACCCCTCGACTGACATCACCGCAGTGACCCGGGTCGCGTTCGTGATGAAGGGCGGCGTGGTTTACAGGAATGACACACGGTGACGGTGCGAGGTGCGTCGTGCGAGGTGCGTCGTGCGTCGTGCGTCGTGCGTCGTGCGTCGAAGACTACGCGCGCCTGAGCCGTTTCAGCAGCGCGCTCATGTCCTCCGGCAACGGCGCTTCGAACCGCATCTCCATGCCGTCGTCGGGGTGACGAAACGTCAGCCGCGCCGCGTGCAGCGCCTGACGCGGAAACTCGATCGGACGAAGCTCGTCGGGACCGTACGTGTAGCGACTCTCGCCAACCAGCGTGTGTCCGCGCAGTCGCGCCTGGATCCTGATCTGATTACGCTTGCCGGTGACCAGGCTCACCTCAATCAATGAGGTCGCCGCCATACTCTCGGTCACGCGGTAGTGGCAGATCGCTTCCTTCGCGCGCGGATCACGCGCGGTGGTCTCCTTCTGAATCAGCGCCTTGAGATCCCAGACCAGGTAGTCACGCCACTCGCCCGCCGCCGGCGAAGGGTGGCCGTAGACAATCGCCTGGTAGACGCGTTCGGGTTCCCGACGCTTGAACTGCTCCTTCAGCGTCAACTGCGCCGCCGCGCTCTTGCTGAACACGACCAGGCCGGAGGTGTCGCGATCGATCCGGTGGACGACGAACGGTTTGCGGCGTCCGCGGCGGCGAAGATAGCCCTGTAGCTGTTCGTAGACCGACGGCGCATCGTAGCGCCTCGCGAGCGGCAGCGGCACCGCCAGCAATCCTGGCGGCTTGTTCAGGACGATCACCGCATCGTCTTCGTAAAGAATCGGCAGATCGCGATCTTCCGCGGCAGTCGAGCGCTTTCTGGCGCTGCCCGGCCGATCGATCCAGAGACGGACGACGTCGCCGGCGGCGAGCGGGCGCGCGGCATCCTTCAGACTCGCTTCACGCTCGTTGAGAAACACCTTGCCGCGGGTCAGCGCGTCCGCGGCTTTGGCGCGCGAACCAGCGCGGCCTTCGCCGGCGAGATACTTATCGAGCCTGACGCCAGCTTGATCCGCGGCAATCGTCCACGACATGTCGGGATCTGAGTACAATCCGAAACATGTCCCCACTGCAACCGGAACAGGCAACCATCCTGCGCGACGCGTTTCTGCGGAACGTGAAGTTGGAGCAGCCGGTGACGCAACGCGTGATCGAGGCGATTCTCCCAGGCAAGGGCGATTTCCGGATCGATGACGTCGGCAAGACCGCGCTCGACCTCGCCTGGCACATCGTCGCCGCCGAACACAAGTTCATGCAGTGTGCAGTCACCGGAACGTTCGACCTGACGCCGCTGCCGCGTCCGGCCGACGTGACCGATGCGTCGGCGGTGGCGCGATGGTACGCCGGGACGGCAGCTGACGATCACCCGATGATCGCGGCGGCGCCCGTGGACGTGTTGCTGACGTCGGTGGATTTCCGCGGGTTGTTCAAGTCGCCGGCGGTGATGTTCTTGCAGGTTGGCATGAACCATTCGATTCACCACCGCGGTCAGTTGTCGATGTACTTGCGACCGATGGGATCGAAGGTCCCGGCCATCTACGGCGAGAGCTACGACAGCGCGAAAGCCAAAGCCGGCGCGTGAAGCGACTACTGATCGCGGGATGGCTGATTGCGACCATGGCGTGTTCGAAGCCGGCCGCGCCGCCGGTCGTCGACACGCCACCTGACTCGGCAGCGCAGGCGCCCCCAGGGCCAGAGGCCGGAACCGTGACCGGCCGGATCGAAGGCGGCGCCAACGCGACGACCGTGGTGGTGCTCGAATCGAAGACACCTCGAACGTTTCCACCGTCCACTGACAAGCCGGTGATGGACCAGGCGCAGGTGACGTTCTTCCCCGAACTGTTGCTGGTGCGAACCGGTCAACCGGTCGAGTTCCACAACAGCGACGATACCCTGCACAACGTCCACGTCACCCACGAGGAGACCAGGACGCCCGCCTTCAACGTCGCAATTCCGACCGACGGCTCCTACGATTACACGTTCGATCGCGACGGCTTCTATCGCGTCGGTTGCGATATCCACACCGCGATGTCGGCGGCGATCTTTTCGTGGTCGTCGCCGTATGCGGTGCTGGCGGGAACGGACGGCAGTTTCACGTTCGCCGACGTGCCGGCTGGTGCGTGGACGGTGACGGTGTACGCCGGCGCCAGGCGGCTGACTCAGCGCATCGAGGTCCACCGTGGCGTGACCGAGGTCACAATCCGGTAGCTACCGCGCCCGTTTGAGCAGGATCGTGGTCATGCCACGGCTGTCGGCGTAGGTGATGCCTGTCGTCTCCCAGCCGTTCGACCCGTCGGTGTGGAGCACCTGGGCCATGTCGTCACCAGGTGCAATCGGGACCGTCTTGTAGTCCCAGGTGACCGGTGCCAGACGAACGGTCAGCGTCGGCGCCACGTTCGGTTCGCCGTTCATGATCCGCACATGCAGCGGGCTGTCGAGATTGGCGTCGCGCAAGTCGACAGGTACGGCCTCGTTCCGGCCGCGATTCAGGACCAGCACACGGGCCTGCGTCATTTGACCGGGCTGTTGGGTCTGCTCCGGGGCGGCGAGCATCGCCGCGCCGCCGACAATCAACACGCAGACCATCACACTGACAATCGGTTTCGGACGCATGTCATCCTCCGGTAATGGCAACGTTCGGCTGACGCCTCGCCTGACGTGCTCACTCCGAAGTTTAGACGCAGCGCCGCGGATCCAGCCGGCGTTCAGTAAAAATCGTGGGCGTTGAAATCGACCGACTCGCCCTGCATCCGCTGCACCTGTTCGGCGCGCACCGAGGTGACGCCGTCCTGGTTCTGCAGTACGCCGTCCACGATCAGGAACGGCTCCTCGACGATGACCAGGCGATCGCGGGCGAAGAGATCGGGACGGACGATGATGTTGGCGACGCCGGTTTCGTCCTCGAGCGTGAGAAACACGAAGCCCTTTGCCGTGCCGGGCCGCTGACGCGTGATTACCATGCCGGCGACCCGGACGCGGCGCCCCTGGCGCGCCTGGCGCAGGTCGGTGGCGCGTAGAATGCCGCGCATCGCCAGTTCGTCGCGCCGCAGCGCCATCGGGTGGCGGCCGACCGTCAGTCCCGTTCCTGCATAGTCCGCGATCAGCCGCTCAGCCTCGGTCATCGGCTTCAGCGGACACGAGGAATCCGAGATTTCTTCGTCAAAGAGATGCTCGGCGAGCTCCGCGAGCTCTGCGCTGGTCGTCGTGTCCGTGAACAGCTCACCAGACGGCCGGATGGCGCGCTCGGCCTGCCACAGCGCCGAGCGTCGATCGTAGCCAAACGCGTTCAGCGCACCGATGTCGGCGAGCGTGATCACCTCGTCGCGACGCAGTCCGCCGCCGGCGATCAACTCGTCGAGCGAACGGAACCGCGGCGCACGATGACGCGGCGTCCAGTCGTGCGAGCAGTTATTGCAGAACGACCGCCGCTCGTCCACGCGCTCGAGCATCGACGGGTCGTCGCAGCCGCACTTTGGGCACACCATACTCAATGGCTGATGGCTAAGGGCTGAGGGCTGA
>DASXIR010000405.1:0-1722 GCA_036497895.1 Vicinamibacterales bacterium
GTCGGCGGTGATTTCCTCGGGTCCCAGCTTGGTGTCGCGTGCGACGCAGGTCAGCTCTTCGATGTGAATGGTCGTGAAGCGGTCTTCCTCGACCACGCGCTCGGAGATCAGGATCGAGTCTTCGAAGTTGTAGCCGTTCCACGGCATGAAGGCGACCAGCAGGTTCTGACCGAGCGCGAGCTCGCCCAGGTCCGTGGACGGGCCGTCGGCCAGCACGTCGCCGCGCTTGATGGCATCGCCGGCATTCACCAGCGGCCGCTGGTTGATGCAGGTGTTCTGGTTGGAGCGCGTGTACTTGGTGAGCGAGTAGATGTCGACGCCGGGTTCGCCGGCCGTCGTCTCATCGTCGTTCACCCGCACCACGATGCGCGAGGCATCGACGGAATCCACGCTGCCGCCGCGCCGTGCCACCACGGTGACGCCGGAGTCGATCGCAACCGCCCTTTCCATGCCCGTGCCCACCATCGGGGTTTCCGAGCGCAGGGTCGGGACCGCCTGGCGCTGCATGTTCGATCCCATGAGGGCGCGGTTGGCGTCGTCGTGCTCCAGGAACGGAATCAAGGACGCCGCCACCGAGACGATCTGCTTCGGCGAAACGTCCATGAAGTCGATCTTGTCGGGGGCCGACAGGGTGAACTCGTTCTGCGTCCGGCAGGAGATCAGGTCATCGGTGAATTCGCCTTTCTCATTGAGAGTGGCGTTCGCCTGCGCGATCACGTACTGGCCTTCCTCGATGGCCGACAGATAGTCGATCTTGTCGGTGACTTTGCCGTTCGACACGCGGCGATACGGGGTCTCGAGGAACCCGTAGTCGTTGGTGCGGGCATACACCGCCAACGAATTGATCAAGCCGATGTTCGGACCTTCCGGCGTTTCGATCGGGCACACCCGGCCGTAGTGCGTCGGATGCACGTCGCGAACTTCGAATCCGGCGCGCTCGCGGGTCAGGCCGCCTGGGCCCAATGCGGAAACGCGGCGCTTGTGCGTGACTTCCGACAACGGATTGTTCTGGTCCATGAACTGCGACAGCTGCGAGGAGCCGAAGAATTCCTTCACCGCGGCCGCCACCGGCTTCGCGTTGATCATCTCCTGCGGCATGATCGGCTCGCTCTCGGCGATGGTCAGACGCTCCTTGACGGCGCGCTCGACGCGCACCAAGCCGATGCGGAAGGCGTTTTCCGCCATTTCACCGACGCTGCGCACGCGGCGATTGCCCAGGTGATCGATATCGTCGACATGGCCATTGCCGTTGCGGATGTCGATCAAGGTCTTCATGACCTCGATGATGTCCTCTTTGCTCAGCACGCCCGAGCCGGTGATTTCCTCACGGCCCACGCGGCGGTTGAACTTCATCCGGCCGACGGGCGACAGATCGTAGCGCTCGCCGTTGAAGAACAGGTTCTGGAACAGGTTCTCGGCAGCATCCTTGGTCGGCGGCTCGCCGGGACGCATCATCCGGTAGATTTCCACCAGGGCTTCCAGACGCGTCTTGGTCTGGTCGATGCGCAGCGTATCGGAGATATATGGACCGCGATCCAGATCGTTGACGTACAACGTACGGATCTCGGTGATGCCGTTCTCGATGAGCTTGCCCACCGTCGGAACGGTGAGGATTTCGTTGGCCTTTGCCAGGATCTCGCCGGTCTCGGTGTTGACGATATCGTGCGCCAGAACCTTACCCTGCATGTATTCGGTGGGAACCGGCAGGCGCTTGATCTGCGC
>DASXIR010000406.1:0-3883 GCA_036497895.1 Vicinamibacterales bacterium
TGTCGGCATGGATGTCGTCGACAAGATTCAGCAGGGCGATATCATCCGTCGTGTGCGTGTGTGGGACGGGCAGCAGCAGCTCGAAGCCGCGCCGAACTAGAAGATCAGATAGGGAAAGACAAGCAGGCAGAAATGGAAAAATGGGGCGACAGCCGCCCCCTTTTCTATTGCGGGCGAGGTCGGCTTACCGTTTCTTGCCGGCCTTCTTCTTCCCGCCCTTGGCTTTCTTCGCCATTGTCTGTTATCCCCCCCTTCATGTTGGGATACTGCGAGAGCGCTCACGCGCATCGCGGTGGCTGCCGCCTGGCACGCTCACCCGATGTCGGCGCCCGCCGCTTCGGGGCAGCTTCCGAATCTGCTGCAGACTCGAAAGAGCGAGCTCAACTCTTCAGTTGGGCTTCACTAGGGATGGTCTAAGTCCGCCACCCTCATACCAGATGTAGATTATGAACCTCTGCACGACAGTGTCAAGCACAATGTGCATGTAAAAGTCAAAAAATCGTTGGTGGTGCTCGAACTTTACATGCTCGTGCGCAGCGTTTGTTTCTCGCCGTGCCGTTCGAGCGCGAGCGCGATCAATCGATCGAGCAGTTGTGCGTACGGCACGCCGCTCGCCGCCCACATCTTCGAGTACATGCTGATCGTCGTGAAGCCGGGAATGGTGTTCAGCTCGTTGAGATAGAGCGCACCGCTGTCGCCGGCCAGGAGAAAGTCGACGCGGGCCATGCCGGCGCAGTCGAGCGACGTGAAGGCCTTGATCGCGAGCGCGCGAATCTCATCGACGAGCGCCGACGGCAGCACTGCGGGAATGACTTCGCGCGATCCACCGTCGAGGTATTTGGCTTCGTAGTCGTAAAACTCGCGTCCGGGAATGATTTCGCCAGGCAGCGACGCGTCCGGATCGTCGTTGCCGAGGACGGCGACCTCGATCTCGCGCGCCTTCGGCACCGCCGCCTCGATCACGATCTTGCGATCGAACTCGGCGGCGAGTGCGATCGCGGTGCGCAATTCCGCCGCGTGTTTGGCCTTCGAGATGCCGACGCTCGACCCGAGGTTGGCCGGCTTCACGAACACCGGAAATCCGAGCCGGGTCACGACCGTCTCCATCACCGACTGCGGGTGGCTCAGCCAGTCGCGCTTGCGGACCACCTCGTAATCACAGATCGGCAGGCCGCGGGCGGCGAACGCAAGCTTCATCGCGGCCTTGTCCATGCCGACGGCGGAAGCCATCACACCCGAACCGACATACGGCACGTTCGCGAGCTCGAGCAGCCCCTGCACGGTGCCGTCTTCGCCGTAGGGGCCGTGCAGCACCGGGAACACCACGTCGAGCGCCAGCCCCGACACCACTGCCGGCTGTTCGCGCTGACGATCGATCGTGATCAGCGTCTCTGCGCCAGGGTGCGCCACCAGGTGCGCCTCGCGGGTTCGATCGGTCAGTTCCTTGCGATTGGAGTGAATGACGTCAGCGGCGGAGACCAGCGTCGGCGGACGTTCGGGCAGTGCCCAGCGGCCATCCTTCTCGATCCGGATCGCGATCGGCTCGTAGCGGTCGCGATCGAGGTTCTGGAAGACGGCCGCCGCCGAAGCCAGCGAGACTTCGTGCTCGCCGGAGCGGCCGCCGTAGATCACGCCGACTCGTAGTTTCTTCACTGTTCACCGTCCGTTAAACGCAGGGACAGCAGGGATGTTTTCCGCTGTGTTGATTCAGCGCTCGAAACAAATTGTAATCTGTTCTGTGGAACCGACCGGATTCGGATTCGAGGTAACGCACACCGACGGCGCCGCGCGTCGCGGGCGGATGCAAACGGCTCACGGGCTGGTTGAAACGCCGGCATTCATGCCGGTGGGTACGCAGGGCGCGGTCAAGGGCGTCACCCATCGCGATCTCGAGTCAGCCGGCGCCGCGATTCTCCTGAGCAACACCTATCACCTCTATCTCCGGCCCGGCGACGATCTGATCGCGCGGCGCGGCGGGTTGCATCGCTTCATCAACTGGAACAAACCGCTCCTGACCGACAGCGGCGGCTACCAGGTCTTCAGCCTCGCCGATCGGCGCACGGTGGACGAGCAGGGCGCCCATTTCCGATCGCATCTCGACGGATCGGCGCACCTGCTGACACCGGAGAAAGCCGCCGACATTCAAGCGCAGCTCGGATCCGACATCGCGATGGTGCTCGACGAGTGCCTCGCACACCCCGCGGATGAACCGGCGGCGCGTCAGTCGATGGAGCGCACACTGCGGTGGGCCGCACGCGGACGCGAACGCTTCCTCGCAATTCGATCCGGTCAGACACCGGGCGTCATCGTGACCAATCCCGGCCAGGCGCAGTTCGGCATCGTGCAGGGCAGCGTGTTTCCGAGCCTGCGCGAAGAAAGCGCGCGCAAAACGGTCGAGATCGACTTCGACGCGTACGCGATCGGCGGCCTCAGCGTGGGCGAACCGCCGCCCGTCATGTACGAAATGGTGTCCCACACTACCCCGGTGCTGCCCGCTGATCGCCCCCGCTACCTGATGGGCACCGGAACGCCGGAGGATCTGATCGAGTCAGTGGCGCGCGGCATCGATCTCTTCGACTGCGTGCTGCCGACCCGGAACGCCCGAAACGGTCAGCTCTTCACCAGTGAAGGCCGCTTGAACATCAAAAACGCGAAGTTCGCGGAGGACGACCGGCCGCTCGATCCAGCCTGCGGGTGCTACACCTGCCGCACCTGTTCCCGCGCCTATTTACGTCATCTCTTCATGGCCGGCGAGATCAACTCCGCTACCCTTAACACGTTGCATAACCTGAACTTTTACCTTGACACCATGAAGCGGATTAGGGACGCTATAGCGTTTGGGCGGTTTGAAAGTTTCAGGCTAGCGTTCTACCAGAGCTTGTCCCGCCAGCCGCACATTTCATGATGATTCCCGAGCTCGGTTCAGTGTTCGCCATGGGCGCGACAGCTGAGGGCGGAAGCCCCCTTCTGCAGATCGTGCCCTTTGTTCTCATTCTGGGGATTTTCTACTTCATCATTCTGCTGCCCAGTAAGCGTAAACAGCAGAAGGTGCAGGAGTTCCTCGACAGCCTCAAAGTGAACGACAAGGTCATCACGACCAGCGGGATCTTCGGGCAGGTCACACGTCTCGGCGACCAGAGCGTGCAGCTGCAAATCGCCGACAAGGTGAGAATAGAAGTGTCCAGGGCGGCGATCGGCGGCCTGCAGGGTCAACCGCCGGTAGTCGAGCCAGACAACCCATAAGAAGAGAGGCCGGGACGCGCTTCCCGGAGCAGTGCCTATGACGAACCTTCGCTGGAAGGTCCTCACGATTCTCGTTGTTTTCGCCGTGTTCTTCGCGGTCGGCGTCTATCCGATCGTCGCCGAACGCTACGGCATTCACTCACCGGCGTTATTGATGGACAAGCAGCTGAAGCTTGGCCTCGACCTCAAGGGCGGCGTTCACCTCGTACTCCGCGTCCAGACCGACGATGCGCTCCGGCTGACGACGGAACAGGAGATGGAGCGGCTGCGCGAAGAGCTCAAGACCCGTAACATCGCTTATACGTCGATGGATGCGCCCGACTCGACGCATTTCAAGGTCGAGGGCATCCAGCCGGCGAACGATGGGGCATTCCGGACGGCCGCGGCTGAAGTCCAGACCAACTTCGACCGCAGCGCCGGCACCAACGGGACCTACACCTTTACCCTGAAGCCGAACGTTCAGGTCAACCTGCGTGACGAGGCGGTCGTCCAGGCGCGCCAGACGATCGAGCGTCGCGTCAACGAACTCGGCGTCACCGAGCCGAGCATCGCGCAGCAGGGCACCAACGGCGATCAGATCCTGGTGCAGCTGCCGGGCGTCACCGATGTCGAGCGCGCCAAGGAAATCATCCGTTCGACC
>DASXIR010000407.1:0-14719 GCA_036497895.1 Vicinamibacterales bacterium
GGCAACCTACCGTCATCGTCAATCAGGAAGGCGCGCGCACGACCCCGTCGGTCGTCGCGATTACGAAGGAAGGCGAGCGGCTCGTCGGTCAGGTCGCCAAACGGCAGGCCGTCACCAACCCCGAGAACACGGTGTTCTCAATCAAGCGCTTCATGGGCCGGAAGCACGAGGAAGTAAAGAGCGAGGCGTCGCGCGTGCCATATAAGGTCGCGCGTGCGGACAACGGCGACGCCTGGGTGGAAGCCCGCGGCAAGAAATATTCGCCGCCGGAAATCTCCGCGATGATTCTGCAGAAGCTGAAGCAGGCCGCGGAAGACTATCTCGGCGAGAAGGTTGCGGACGCCGTCATCACCGTGCCGGCTTACTTCAACGACTCGCAGCGCCAGGCGACCAAGGATGCCGGCAGGATTGCCGGGCTCAACGTGCAGCGGATCATCAACGAACCGACCGCCGCGGCGCTCGCTTACGGTCTCGACAAGAAGAAGGACGAAACCATCGCCGTCTACGACTTCGGCGGCGGCACCTTCGACATCTCCGTGCTCGAAGTCGGCGAAGGAGTAGTCGAGGTGAAGGCCACCAACGGCGACACCCACCTCGGTGGCGACGATCTCGACGACCGCATCATCGAATGGCTGGTCGCCGAGTTCAAGAAGAGCGAGGGCATCGACCTGTCGAAGGATCGCATGGCGCTCCAGCGTCTGAAGGAAGGCGCGGAGAAGGCCAAGATCGAGCTGTCGACCGCGATGGAAACGGAAATCAACCTGCCGTTCGTTACCGCGGACGCGACTGGTCCCAAGCACATGCAGGTCAAGCTGACCCGCGCCAAGCTGGAGCAGATCGTCGACGACCTGCTGCAGCGGACGATGGCGCCGGTCAAGCAGGCGCTGGCGGACGCCGGCGTCGATCCCTCGAAGATCGACGAGGTCGTGCTGGTCGGCGGCTCGACGCGCATGCCGAAGGTTCAGCAGATGGTGAAGGACTTCTTCGGCAAAGATCCGCACAAGGGTGTCAATCCTGACGAGGTGGTGGCCATCGGCGCGGCCGCGCAGGGCGGCGTGTTGACCGGCGACGTCAAGGACCTGCTGCTGCTGGATGTGACGCCGCTGTCGCTCGGTATCGAGACGCTCGGCGGCGTGATGACCACGCTGATCGCGCGCAACACCACGATCCCGACGCGGAAGAGCGAGATCTTCTCGACCGCGACCGACAACCAGACCAACGTCGAAGTCCATGTGCTGCAGGGCGAGCGTCCGATGGCGAGGGACAACCGCACGCTCGGCAAGTTCCAACTGGTGGGCCTGCCGTCAGCACCGCGCGGCGTGCCGCAAATCGAGGTCGCCTTCGACATCGACGCGAACGGCATCGTCAACGTGACGGCGAAGGACATGGCCTCGGGCAAGGAGCAGAAGATCACCATCAGCGGATCGAGCGGCCTGTCAAAGGACGATGTGGACCGCCTGGTGACGGAAGCACAGAGCCATGCCGCAGAGGATCAGGGCCGCAAGGAGCTGATCGACGCACGCAACCAGGCCGATTCGCTGGCGTATCAGACGGAGAAAACCGTCAGCGAGAACCGCGAAAAGGTGAGCGTCGGCGAGCTGTCGAAGGCCGAAGCGGCGATTGCCGAGGTCCGGCGCGTTGTCCAGACCGACGATTTGGCGGCGATCAAGAAGGCGACCGACGAACTGCAGCATGCCGCGCATGCGATTGCCGAGCAGCTCTACAAGGGGTCGCAGAATTCGAGTGGTACGCAGGGCTCGGGTGATTCGAACGCTTCGTCGGGTTCGAATGTCAAGGATGCGGAAGTCGTCGATGCGGAGTACGCGGAGACGAGATAAGAAGATCAACCGTGTGGAGAGGAGACGTTATGACTGTAGTTCGTTGGGATCCGTTTCGTGATTTTGGTTTCGCTGCGCCGAACAGTACCTGGACGCCGCCGGTCGACATCTTTCAGACCGGCGATCACGAACTGGTGTTGAAGGCCGAGCTTCCGGATATGACGCGCGAAGCGATTGACATCAACATCGAGAACTTCGTGCTGACGATCAAAGGCGAGAAGAAGGCGATCGAGGTGAAGGACGAACAGCTCCATCACACCGAGCGGCGCTACGGCGTCTTCAGCCGGTCGTTTTCGCTACCGCAGACCGTCGACACCAATCGCGTGTCGGCGGAGTACAAGAACGGTGTCCTCAGCGTGAGGCTGCCGCTCCGTGAAGACGCCAAGCCCCGCTCGATCAAGGTGGACGTCGCGGCCTGAAGCGGCCAGAGGCCGGGTAGGTCTGCCAGACCTACCCGACCCGCCATCCCACGTGTTAACCTCTATTCCCGACATGGATGAACCAACTCCACTCGAACAGGCCCCCGACACGCCCAAAGTGCCGGCCGAGCCCCTTCCCCCAATCCAGAGCCGGTTTCTATTCGTAGATGTCGCCGCGCTCCGGGCGAAACAACTGCGCCGCGGCGCCCAACCCCGACTTGGTGACGACGTGCTGCCGCACAAGGCGGAGCGCGTCGCGATGGAAGAGGTCAAGCGCGGCCTGGTGTATTACGACGTGCCGGCAGCCAAACCGGCAGACGAGGTTGAACTTTGAGCGGAGGCCTGATCCAGGTGGTCCTGGGCGCCTTGCAGGGCGTTCTGTCGAGCACGGCGTTCGTGCTCGTCCTGTTCATCGGCTTTTGCGTGGCGTTCGGCTTCACCAAGACCAAGAAGACGGCGGGCGGAAGCGCGACCGTCATCAAGAGCCTCGAGGAGCGAATCAACCACAAATCGATGGTCTACCTGACCCCGTCCGCGCCCCACGGGCCGGCCGACCAGCTCAGAGCCCCGGAACTGCTCGAGGCCGCCGCTCGTAAGTCATAGGTAGAAGCACGGCAGCACCGAGCCGTGTCGCGGAGGCTCCGATGTTCTGCCTGCTGCTGCTCCCACTGTTTCTGCCATTCCTGATTCTCCGGATCCTCATCAAAGCGACCGTTGCGCTGGTGATGCTGCCGTTCGTGCTGCTCATTGGCGGCATCGGCCTGGCGGTTGCCGCCTTCGCGGTGTCTTTGGCCATTCTGATCCCGCTGACGCCATTCTTTCTGATCGCCCTGTTCGTGTGGGCGCTGATTCGGATGACGTCCCGGCCGGTCGTCCACCCGCTCGGCTAGTCCAAGCAGCTACGCGAAGCTTTCGGGCTGCCAGCGCATGCCGAGATTGATGATCCGCTGCAACACGGTCTCGTAGCTCAGGCCGACCTTTTCGGCGGATGCCGCAAAGTCTTCACCGCGGGCGATCTGGGGATTCGGGTTGGCCTCGATGATCCACGGGTTACCGGCTTCATCCAGCCGCAAGTCGATGCGGGCGTAGCCGCTCAGTTCGAGCGCCCGGTAGGCTCGCTTGCACAAGTGCTGGATCTCGTCCAGCTTGGGCTCGGGCAGGTCTTTTGTCGGGCCACTGTCGATCCCGTATTTCTTCTGGTATTTCACGCTCCATTTGACCCGGTCGGTTGCAATTCTCTTGGCGCCTTCGGGCATGTTCGAGAAGAACAGCTCCCACACCGGCATCGCCTGGAGCGTCTGGTTGCCGAGGATGCCGACATACAGTTCACGGCCTTCGATGTACTGCTCGACCAGCGCCGCCGTGCCGATGCTCTCGTGAATGAAGGCGACGCGTTCCTTCAGCTTCTCGTCACTCTCGACCACCGAGGCCTGCGAAATGCCGATCGACGCTTCCTGGGTGAGCGACTTCACGATCAGCGGGAACGGCAGCCGCTTCGGCCGGCGAATCGGACGTCCGATGCGGACAACTTCGAACTCCGGCACCGCGATGCGGTGATACGCCAGCAGCTTCTTCGAGAGCGACTTGTCGCGCGCGAGCAGCAAACCGCGCGGATTGCAGCCGGTGTAGGGCAGTTTCAACAGCTCGAGGTGCGACACCACGTTCTGGTCGAAGATGGTGATGTCGTCGAAGCCCTCGAGCAGGTTGAACGCGATGTGCGGCCTCCACTCGGTGACCAGCCGCCGAATCTCGCCGAGGTCGTCGTGGACTCCGAGGGCTTTGACGTCGTGACCGAGTCCGGTCAGCGTCGAGATGACGTCGTATTCGGTGCGCCACGGCGCCGAGACGATGTCGGTGCCCTCTTCGATCTTGTCGGGCGGAATCAAGTGGCGGTGCACCAGCGCGAGAATGCGCAGCTTGACGCTCATAACGCGACCCGATGCCGCCCGCTATGCAAGTAGTTCATCGTCTGCACCGTGAGAAACACAATGAAGTCGATCTTCGTGGACTCTTCGTCTTCGGTCAGGCGGAGGTTCAACTCGCGGCAGCGCTCGATGATTTTTTCGAGCAGCTGGTCGATGGTGTACTGGTAGCTGTCGGTGAAGCTGGCGACCCGGCCGCGGACGTCCCTGCGGATGCGGCGAACGAAGCGCGCCGCTGACGGCCGCTTGGCGTACTGCGGCGCGTCTGAAAACAGATTGCGCAGATCGCTCTCGTAGAAGTCGGGGTGATCGAGGCCGTAGTGCTCGCGCTTTTTGGCGTAGTGCTCGCCGAGCGTCTTCTTGAGTCGCGGCAGCGGGTCAACCAGACGCTTCGAGCTGACCCTCGAGCGCGTGTGTGCCAGTTCGCGCATCAACCGGTCCATGTATTCGAGCTTCCGCTGGGCCGGCCAGCCGGCGTAGCGCGTCGCCCACATCGCGTGCGGGTCGAGCCAGACCGCGAACGTTTCCGCAAAATCCTCGTCCGGGTGGCTCTGCGCGTACCAGTGATCGAGATGCTGGACGAAGCTCTTGCTATAGGGCTTTGGCGTGTAGTACTCGGGATATTCGATCGCCGGGTGCCCGAACAGCCGGCGTCGCGTCGGGCGCCGCCGCAGCTCGTACGCGTTGTCGATCGCATGTCCTGCTTCGTGACGCAGGATGCGAAGGCACGCCACTGGATCGCCGCCTTCGACTTCGAGCATCTGGGCGAGCTCGAGGCGTTGGAGACGTTCGTGCGCCAGGTAAAACGGGATCGCGATGCCGGGGATGCCGTCCGGGGTGAACCACTCGTCCGACAGCCAGCAGTGGGGACGGAAGGTCAGGCCTCGCCCTTCGAGTTCGGCGTTGAGCTGCGCGATGCGCGGCTCGAGTCCGGTCCCCTCGATGGTCAGCCCGAGATCGCACATGCGCACCGCGAGCAGCTGCTCGTCGCTGAATGACGCCCACTCGGGCGCCGCCTTCACCGCGTCGCGATCGCGGGCGTCCGTCTCGACCATGGCGTGTCGCGTTCGTAGGCGTCGGCCACGCGCAGCAGCGTGGCTTCGTCAAAGCGCCGGCCGGTCAACTGCATACCAATCGGCAGCTGATCGGCGGTGAAGCCGCAGGGAACGCTGATGGCCGGCAGCCCGGCGAGGTTCGCGCTGACCGTGAATACATCCGCCAGGTACATTTGCAGCGGATCGGCGGTCCGCTCGCCAAGTCGGAACGCCGCTGTGGGGCTGGTCGGCATCGCGATCACGTCCACCGCATCGGCACCGGTGAATGCCTGCTCGTAATCGCGCAGAATCAGCGTCCGCAGTCGTTGCGCCTTGAGGTAGTAGGCGTCGTAGTAACCGGCGCTCAACACATATGTGCCGAGCATGATCCGGCGCTTGACCTCGGGCCCAAAGCCCTCAGCCCGCGTCCTCGCGTACATCGTCCGCAAGTCGGCGCCGGGCGTGCGAGGCTCGGCCCTGGCGCGAAAGCCGTAACGCACGCCATCGAAGCGTGCGAGGTTGGAGCTCGCCTCGGCGGTCGAGACGAGATAGTAGACCGCGGTCGCGTAGCGCGCGTGCGGCAGATCGACATCGACGAGGGTCGCCCCGCGACTCTTGAGCGCGTCGAGCGCGTCGAACAGCGCGCCGGCGACGTCACCGTGCACGCCCTTATCGAGCAGCGCGCGCGGAACCCCGACGCGGAGCGAGCGGATATCTCCAGTCAACGCGGTCGTGTAGTCGGGCACCGGTTCGGGTGCGCTGGTGGCGTCACACGGATCGCCGCCAGCGATCACGCCAAGCACGATCGCGGCGTCGCGAACCGTGCGGGTCAGCGGGCCCACCTGATCGAGCGACGAGGCGTGCGCAATCAGACCATACCGCGACACGCGGCCGTAGGTCGGTTTCAGTCCGACCACCCCGCACAGCGCCGCCGGCTGACGGATGGAGCCTCCGGTATCGGAACCGAGCGCCAGCGGCGCCAGCGTCGCCGCGACGGCCGCAGCCGATCCGCCGCTGGTTCCGCCGGGAATCCGATCGAGCGCCCACGGATTGCGCACCGGTCCGAACGCGGACGTCTCGTTGGAAGAACCCATTGCGAACTCGTCGCAATTGGTCTTGCCGACGATGACCGCGCCGGCGGCTTCGAGACGCTCGACCGCGGTCGCGGTATACGGCGGGACGTACGATTCGAGAATCTTCGACGAAGCTGTGGTGCGGACGCCTCGCGTGCACAGGTTGTCCTTGATCGCCACCGGGACGCCGGCGAGCGGCGCATCGCGCCAGCGCCCACGGTCGTCGTCGATCGCTTTCGCTCGCGCCAGCGCCTGTTCGGCGACGACCGTGTTGAAGGCGTTCAGCTGAGGGTTGAGCGCGTCGATTCTCGCCAGCGCGTCGCGGCACACCTCGGTGGCGCTACGCCCACCCGAACGCACGGCATCGCCCACCTCACTGACCGTCCAGGCGGCTTCGGTCATCCGATCACGCGAGGCACTTTGAAGAACCCGGCATCGATCGCCGCATCCGGCGCGGCGTCGAGCGCCTCGCCGCGGTCGAGTGACGGCCGCAGCGCGTCGGCGCGATCCGTGGTCTGTCGGGTGACGCTCGCGGTCGGCTCGACGCCGGTGGTATCGACCTGTTGCACTTCGTCCGCGTACGCGAGGATGTCGCCGAGCTGTTTGGCGAACAGCTCGATTTCGGCTGGCTCGAGCTCGAGGTTGGCGAGCGCCGCCACCGCCGTGACCTGCTCGCGCGTGAATCCGGGAGGCATGCCAGATGCTAGCATGGCCGTCGCGCACGGCTCCCGGCTGGCGCGGCGACCAACCCGCGGAGCGTGTTCAGATTGCGATCGTCGAGCGGATCGACGGTGATTGGACCGGTCGGTTTGCCCTCGGCCTTCGGCGTCTCGAGCAGCATCGGCAGCGCTCGAAACCGGCGATCGTTCACGATCCGCCGAAACGGTTCGAGCCCGAGATATCCCTGTCCGATGTGTTCGTGCCGATCGACCCGGCTGCCGAGCGGCTTCTTCGAGTCGTTCAAGTGAAACGCCTTCAAACGATCGAATCCGACCACGCGGCCGAACTGCCTGAAGGTCGAGTCGTATCCTTCGGTCGAGCACAGGTCGTATCCGGATGCAAGCAGATGGCAGGTGTCGAGGCAGACGCCGACACGCCGATGGTCGTTCATGTGGGCGATGATCGCTGCCAGCTGCTCGAATGTCGCGCCGAGCACCGTGCCCTGCCCCGCTGTGTGCTCGAGCAGCACCATGGTTTTGCCGCGCTTCCGCGCGGCAAGGAGCTCGAGCAGACTGCTGGCGATTGACGCCAGACTGCGGGCTTCGTTGCCGGCGGTATCTGCGCCGGGATGCAGCACGACACCGAGCAGGCCGAGCGCCTCGGCGCGATCGAGCTCGTCGGCCATCGCCTCCATCGATTGCATGCGCAGGACCGGATTCGCCGTCGCCAGGTTGATCAGGTAGCTCGCGTGCGAGATGACGGGCTCGATGGCGGCCGCCTTCACCCGCCTGCGGAAGTCACGAATTTCTTCCGCCGGCAACAAACGCCCGCGCCATTGATTCGCGTTCTTCGTGAAGATTTGAAGGGCGTCGCACTCGTGCACGACGGCGCGCTCCACCGCGCGCGACAAGCCGCCGGCGACGGACATGTGAGCACCAAAGCGAGGCATCTCGGCCGGTCGTCAGCGGCCTAGCGATTCCTGGAGGATGGCGCCGTCAGCGCCGATACGCACCGACGCGGTAAACAGCGTCGCGCGGCTTACGGGTTGATCGACTGTCACCGGTCCGGCCGAGAAGCGCATGTCGATGAATCGCACGCTGGTCACACCGGAGTCATCTGTCAGAGAGCGTGCAGCAGGGAAGCGCGAGAACCCGAGAAAGATCTGCCCGAGCCGGGTCGTCGCGGCCCGCGCAGCGGCTGGCGTCCAGACGTTGGGGTACCTGGTCGTCGTCCGCCACGGAGCTTCCGAGGCCGCGGGGCTATCGGCCCGCAGCCGCGGATCGAGCAGATCGACGTCGCGAGTCTCGTATCCGTTCGAGACCTGGACGATCACGCGCCATCGGAACGGCGAGGTGAATGACGGCATCGCGGCTACGTCTACCAGGCAGCGGCGGCCCGATGCGGGAATGGCCGCCGGTGCCGGTCGGGGCCATGAATCAAGCGCGTCACCCGATGGAAACGCCGGGTCGCATCGTTGCGGCAGGGTCGGTCCGAACACGCGAGGGATCGCCTCGAGCGCCTGATGATGCGACACACCGCGGATGCCGTAATTCACCGCCATCAGCAACAGCACGATCACGGCATTCCTGCGGCGCGCTTCGGGCGAGCGCTGGCCGAAGGCCAGGCCGGCGACCAGCGCGATGACCAGGTAGATGTCGATGATCGGCATCCAGTCCACGGCGAACCAGCGCCAGGTAAACGGCGCCAGCAACCGGATGCCATACGACGTCGGCAGGTCCATCAAGACGTGCAGCAGCACGCCGACCACCGACACCGCGACGAGCATCGCAAACGAGGCGTCCGGGGTTGTGGCACCTGCCGCGCTTGGATTCGGATTGGGGCCGGAATTGCGCCGGTCCAACTGGCGCCGGCCCAACCAGACGAGCCCGGCGCTCACCACCGCGAGGCCAAAAATGCCGAGCGGTCCGTGCGTCAATCCGCGGTGCCACGCGAGATAGTTGGCGGCGCCGCCGGCGGTGGCGACGATGTCGATGTCGGGTGCGTTCGAGGCCAGCAGGAGCGCGACGGTCGTGCCGCGCCCGGCCCGCGATAACGGTGTCCGGGCCAGCGTCATCGCGAAGAGCGAGTGGGTCAGGTTGTCCAAGTGCCGCTAATATATCAGGATGCGAAAAGGGCTTATTGCGACCCTGGTGCTCGCAGCGGCGCTGTTGATGCCCGCGCCCGCGTCAGCGTGGGGTTTTGCCGCGCATCGCTTCATCATGGACCGCGCGATCGGGCTGCTGCCGCCGGAGCTGAAGCCGTTCTACGAAAAATATCGCGACCGTCTTCTGGTCCGGGTCACCGATCCCGATGAGTGGCGCAACGTCGGGTGGGACGAGGACCCCAACCACTTTCTCAATTTCGGAGTGCCCCAGTTCGGCTCGTATCCTTTCGCCGGCCTGCCGCGTGAATATGGCGCCGCAATCGAAAAATTCGGGATGATTGCGTTGCAGCGAACCGGGACACTGCCGTGGCGCGAAGCTGAAGAGTTCGGCAACATGCGCCGCACCTTCGAAAGCTTCAAGAACGGCAACGCCTACGGCGCCGACAACCTGGTCCTGTTCTCGGCCGTCGCTGCGCACTACATTCAGGACGCGAACCAGCCGCTCCACGCGACCAACAATTACGACGGTCAGCTGACCGGCAACGTCGGCATCCACTCGCGATTCGAGCGCGACCTGCTCGAGAAGTTCGAAGCGCGCCTGACCATCACGCCGACGCCTCCGAAGGCGATTACCAATCCGCGCGACGCCGCCTTCGACGCATTGCTGGCCGCCTATCAACAGGTCGATCCGATCTTGAAGGCGGACACCGAAGCGGCCGCCGGAAGGGACGCTTACGACGCCGACTATTTCGAGAAATTCTTTACGAAGGTGAAGCCGATTCTGGAGCGACAGCTGGCAGCCTCGATTACCGCAACCGCCTCCATTATCATCGGCGCGTGGGAGCAGGCCGGCAAGCCGGCGCCGGCGCTGGTCGGCCCGCGGCCGGTGTTGCCGATCAAGAAACCGCAGGGCCGATGAACAGCTCCGTGACCACGCGCCAGATCGCAGAGCGGCTCAACTGCCGCCTCGAAGGCGACGGCGACGTGGAGATTGTCCGCGTCTCAGGAATCCAGCAGGCGCAACGTGGTGACCTCACGTTCGTCGCCAATGCGCAGTATCTCCCGCAGCTCGCCACCACCCAGGCATCGGCAGTGATCCTTGGCGGCGGCAAGCCGGTTTCGGTTCCCTCGAGTTGCGTCGTGCTGCGGACCGACGATCCGTATTCAGCGTTCGCGCGGGCGCTCGAACTGTTCGCCGCGCATCCCGGTCCTCAGGCAGGCGTGCATCCGCTCGCCAGCATCGCGGCCGATGCCACGATCGGCGAGGGCGTGTCGATCGGTCCGTTTGTCACCATCGGATCCGGCGCGGCCATCGGCGCCAGGACCGTGATCCATCCCAACGTCGTCATCGGGCCCGGCGCCCGGGTGGGCGAGGACTGTGTCCTTCACTCGCAGGTTTCGCTTCGAGACCGGGTCGTGCTCGGAAGTCGTGTTCGATTGCACGACGGTGTCGTGGTCGGCAGCGACGGTTATGGGTTTGCTCGACAGAAGGACGGGACCCACCTGAAGATCCCGCAGCATGCCGACGTCGTCATCGAAGACGATGTCGAGATTGGCGCGAACTCGACCATCGATCGTCCGGCGGTCGGCGAGACGCGGATTGGCGCGGGCACCAAGGTCGACAACCTCGTCCACATCGCGCACGGTGTGGCGCTGGGTCGCCGGGTGCTCCTGGCCGCACAGGTCGGGATCGCGGGCAGCACGATCATCGAGGACGATGTGATGATGGCCGGGCAGAGCGGCGTCACCGGCCACGTGCGGATCGGGAAAGGCGCCAAGGTCGGCGCGAAGAGCGCGGTTCTTCAATCTGTCGAGGCCGGCCGGTTCGTCACCGGCCACCCGGCGATCGAGCACCCCGAATGGAAGAAGGCGGCGGTCGCCTTCCGACACCTGCCGACCATGAAGCGGCGCATCGAAGAGCTCGAACATCGCATCGCCGAGCTCGAGGAGAAACTCAGCCGGGTGCCACCCACTCGGTAGATAATCGGGACATGGTCAGGCTGCTCCGTCGGCTGGCCGCGGCGGGACTCGTCGCCGGCGTCGTGTGCGCCTCGGCGTGGACCTCGTTGGCGGCGTCCCGTCCTCCCAAGTTGCAATATCAAATCACGACGCTTCCAAACGGCCTGACGGTCGTGCTTTCCGAAGATCATTCGACCCCCATCGTCCACGTGTCGCTGGTCTACCACGTCGGATCCAAGAACGAAAAACCGGGCCGCACCGGCTTTGCGCACCTGTTCGAGCACCTGATGTTCAAGGGTTCGAAAAACGTCCAGGCCGAGGCGCATACATCGATGATCGCGTCGGTCGGCGGACAGAGCAACGCCTACACGACCGATGACGAGACGGTGTTCTGGGAGACGTTGCCGGCGCAGTACTTGCCGCTGGCGCTATGGCTCGAAGCCGATCGGATGGCGACGTTGCGGGTCGACAAGGACACCTTCACCAACGAGCGCGAGGTGGTGAAGGAAGAGCGCCGGATGCGGATCGACAACCAGCCGTACGGACGCCTCAACGAGATCATCTACGATCAGGCCTTCAACGTACATCCGTACAAGCACGCGACGATCGGCAGCATGGCAGACCTCGAAGCCGCATCGGTCGAAGACGTGCTGGACTTCTACCACCTGTTTTACGTGCCGGGCAACGCGACGCTGGCGATCGTCGGCGACTTCGATTCCGCGCAGGCCGTGCAACTGGTCAACCAGTATCTCGGCCGTGTGCCGAAGGCCGAGCGCGCCGTGCCACGCGAAATTCCGCAGGAGCCGGCCCAGACGCAGGAGAAGCGGGTCACGCTGCTGGAGCCGTGGCCGCTGCCGGCCGTGGTGGTGGCGTATCACATCACCCGGGACGGCAACCCGGACTCGTATCCGCTGCACATTGTCGGCAAGGTGCTCTCGGACGGACAGACCTCGCGCATCTACAAGAAGCTCGTCTACGAAAAACAGATCGCCGTCGCCGCCTTTGGCAGCGCCAACCTGATTGAGGACCCCAACCTCTTCTACGCGGTGGCGATCGTGCAGCCGGGACATACGACAGCTGAAGCCATCGACGGACTGATCGCCGAGTTCGATCGCCTGAAGACCGAACCGATTACCGATCACGAGCTGCAGCGAACCAAGAACCAGTTCGCCCGCGACTACATCATGGGCCGCGAGTCGGACCAGCAGAAAGCCGGCCAGTTGACGCACGCCATCGTCATCCACAACGACATCAAGACGGCGGACGGCGAGTTCGAAATTTTTCAGGGAATCACCGTCGCCGACGTTCAGCGTGTCGCGAAGACGTACTTCCGGCCGGAGAATCGCCTTGTGCTGACGTTGATGCCGTCGGGAAAAGAAGGCCTGCAGTGAATGCGACACGGGCGCTCGCCGCGGCCGGGCTGTTGGTGCTGTGTTTCTCTGGTCTCGCACAGGCTCAGACGGCAGGGCGCGTCTGGCCGACCGAGCGCCCGCCGCAGCCACTGGCGGCGCGCGACATCAAGTTTCCGCCATACGAGATCCAGACGCTGCCCAACGGTCTCCAGGTCGTGGTCGTCATGCACCACGAGCAGCCGTCGGTCAGCATGCGCATGCTGGTGCGGGTTGGCACCGCCAACGATCCCAAGGATCAGATGGGCATTGCCCACCTGACCGCGTCGCTGCTGGATCAGGGCACGACTTCGCGTTCCGCCCAGGAGATGAACGACGATGTCGACTTCATCGGCGGGGTGATGGGGGCGGGCGCCGGCAGCGATCTCACGTTCGTCCAGATGATCGTCATGAAGGACAGCTTCGAGAAGGGCATGCGGATGCTGTCCGACATGGCGCGCCACCCCGCGTTCGCGCCGGCTGAAATCGATCGCCAGCGCCAGCAGACGCTGTCGGGATTGACGGTCAGCCTCGAGGATCCGGAGTACATCGCCAACTCGGTTTTCGATCGGCTGGTCTATGGCTTCCATCCGTATGGGATGCCGGACACCGGCACGCCCGACTCCCTTGCCAGGCTCACGCGCGCCGACCTCGCCTCGTTTCACTCCCGGTACTTCATTCCCAACAACGCCATCCTTGCGATTGTCGGCGACGTGACCGCGGACGAAAGCTTTGCGGCGGCGAAGAAGGTCTTCGGCGACTGGGAAAAGCGCGACCTGGTGCCGGACAAGTTCATCGCGCCGCCGGAACCGACCCGGCGCGTGGTCGTGGTCAACAAGCCCGACGCCGTTCAGACCGAAATCCGGGTCGGTCACATCGGCATCCCGCGAACCCACCCCGATTACATGGCGGTGAACCTCGCGATCAGGATTCTCGGCGGCGAGGGCAGCAACCGGCTGCATCAGGTGCTGCGCACCGAGCGCGGCCTGACCTACGGCGCTCAGGCCAACATGGATACGCTCAAGGAGGCCGGCGACTTCGAAGCCGAAACCAACACGCGATCCGAAGCGACCGGCGAGGTTCTCCGATTGATCGTCGACGAGTTCTGGCGGCTGCAGCGGGAGCGGGTGGGCGAGGGCGAGCTGTCGTCGGCGAAGGCCTATCTGACCGGGAGTTTTCCGCTGACCATCGAAACGCCAGGTGCGATCGCGATGCAGGTCGTGAATGCGCTGTTCTACGGCTTGCCGCTGGAGCAGCTGCAGAATTTCCGCGAGCGTGTCAACGCGGTCACCGTGGACGACGTCCAGCGCGTCGCCAAGACGCTGTTGCGGCCGGATCGGCTGTCGGTCGTACTCGTCGGCAACGCCGCGGCGTTCACGCCGCAGCTGCGCGGCGTCGGCTTTGCGACATTTGAGACGGTCGAGCTCGGCGATCTCGACTTGATGGCTGCGAACTTCAAGCGCGTCGGCCGCGCTGCGGCGCGCCTCGCGGTACCGCCAGCCGCAGTGATGCAGCGGACCGCTCTCCGGTACCGGCAGACGCCGGCCGCGACCCGGCCACCCGCGGTTCCGAAGCCCGAAGACGCGCAGAAGGCGGTGGCGCTGCTCGATCGTGCGATCGCCGCGAAGGGCGGACTCGCGGCGTTGCGCGGCCTTCACACGATCATCGCCAAACAGACCTTGAGCTCGCCGAGCGATCCCGGCGCTCCGAAATTCACGGTCACGACCTACATCCAGTATCCGGATCGGCTGCGGATCGAAACGGTGATCCCCGGCGGTCTCAACATCCTCGGTTTCGACGGCAAGGAAGCGTGGGTGAAAAACGAGCAGGGCGTCCACGCCCAGCCGTCGGTGGTTGCGAGCCAGGCTCGCCTCGGCATGCGCCGCGACGTCGTGTCGCTCCTGCTCGCCGCCAAGGACGGCGCGGTGACAGCGCGTCTGCTGCCTGATGTCAGCAGCAACGTCGCGGGCAGCATCACCCCCCACGTCGATCACGTCCTCGAGCTGACCGCCCCCGACCTCAATCCGATCCTGATCTACATCGACCCCGAGTCGTCGCTGATCACCAAGGAAACCTACGTGGACGATGCACCAGGGCGTCCATCGGTGGAGGAGCGCTTCTCCGACTACCGGTTGGTGAACGGGTATCAGATCGCATTCAAGGCGACGCGGCGGATCGGGATGCAGATCGTCGATCGGCTCGTGTCCGATGTGAAGGTCAACCCGAACATCGATCAAGCGCTGTTTCTGCGTCCCGCTTCTTGAGCCTCCGCCTCCTGCTCTCGTGCGGCGAAGCCTCCGGCGACTTGTACGCCGGGGCGCT
>DASXIR010000408.1:0-2229 GCA_036497895.1 Vicinamibacterales bacterium
CGCTGACGCGAAACGGAAAGTGCTCCGCCTCGTGCTGCACGTCCTCGCGGCCCTTGCCCATGAACCGCTTCACCGAGTACGCGGTGCGCTGCGCGTCGGTCAGCAGGCGACGTTCGGCCTCTCGTCCGACGTGGATGGCGCCGTCTGCCGCCGCCGACACGATCGACGGGACGAGCGCGTCCCCCTGGTCGTCGCGAATCACCAGCGGAGTGCCGTCCTTGACATAGGCCACCAGCGAATTCGTAGTGCCGAGATCGATGCCGACTACCTTGCTCATATCAGATCTCGCAGCCCTTCGAATCCCCGGCGCCCTGTGCGTCGATGCACTTCACGAACTCATCTCCCGCTCAATCCCTGCCAGCAGGTTGGCGATATAGTTTTTTTCCAGGAACCGGTCGCGCAGCGATTCGAGGACGGCACGGCGATCCGCTTCGGGTGAACCGGCATCCATGAGCGCGTCCCAGCGTGCGCCAAGCGCCTGCAGTTCGGCCTCGTGCTCCACCCGCCTGGCCTCGATCGGTTGCCGCGCGCGCTCGAGTCGATCCCGCCATTGCCCACTTCGCGCGTCGCGAGCCTGTCCAACGACGCTCTCCCGTTGCTCGCGAATCTCATCGAGCTCTTCGTTCAGCGCAAATACTTCCTCGAGCAGTGCCGGCGGCACCTGGCGCGACGCGTCGCGCTCGTCTTTCGGCGCCAGCCCTTCGATCTTCAGCAGATACTCGACCCGTCCGCCCGGCTGCTTCAGCGTCCTGTAGGCGTCGTTCAGGTACGAGGATCGTTCGAGGCTGGCGCGCTTCTCGGCGGTGGTGGCGTTGTGGAAGAAGTCCGGGTGAAACTGCCGGCTCAACTTCCGGAAGCGCTGCTCGAGATCGTCGGCGGCAATGATCAGCTTGCGCGGAAGCCCGAGGAAGCTGAAGTAGTCGGCCTGGCGAGGGAGCGGCAGAATCTTCGTGCACTGCGGGCAGAAATGCGCATCGAGCGGCGCGCCCGCGCCGCAGTTGCGGCAGGCTTGCAGCGTCGGGGTCACGCCCCGAACGAACTGCCGCAACCGCAGGAGGTCTTCGCGTTCGGGTTGTTGAACACGAAGCCCTTGCTGATCAGATTGGTGTCGTAGTCGAGCACGGTGCCGTTCAGGAACAGCAGGCTCTTCTTGTCGACGAAAATCTTGGCGCCGTCCGGACCTTCGAACACTTCATCGCCAAGCCGCGCCTGACGCTCCCACGCAAACGTGTAGCTCAACCCCGAGCAGCCGCCGCCCTTGACGCCGACGCGCAATCCACCATCGTCGATGCCCTGCTTGGCCATCAAAATGCGGATCTTACGAGCGGCGCCTTCGCTGATCTGAATCATAAAATCTCAGGACTGAGGAGATAAATCCTCAAGTCCTCAAATCCATCGATCCTCAAATTTCAGACCGTCGCCCGCGTCTCTTTCACGGCCGACGCCGTCTCGGTCTGCTTCTTCTTGTAGTCGGTGATCGCCGCCTTGATTGCGTCCTCGGCCAGCACCGAGCAGTGGATCTTGACCGGCGGCAGGCTCAGCTCGGCGACGATGTCCGTGTTCTTGATCGCGAGAGCCTGGTCAACCGTCTTGCCCTTCAGCCACTCGGTGGCCAGGCTGGAACTGGCGATCGCCGAACCGCAGCCGAACGTCTTGAATTTCGCGTCGTCGATGATGCCGGTGGCCGGGTTGACCTTGACCTGCAGCTTCATGACGTCGCCGCACTCCGGCGCGCCGACCAGGCCGGTGCCGACGTTGACATCGTCTTTCGGCATCGAGCCGACGTTGCGCGGGTTTTCGTAGTGGTCGATCACTTTGTCTGAATAAGCCATTGTGTGTCCTCTGAGATCGGCGATCGCCGATCGCCTGATCGCCGATTTTTTAGTGACTATCCGTCTGCCACACCATCGTGGACAGGTCGACGCCTTCCTTGGCGAGTTCGTAGAGCGGTGACATGTCGCGCAGCTTGGTGACGACCGCGGTCAGCTTGTCGGCGACGTAATCAACTTCTTCCTTGGTGGACCAGCGGCCCAGGCCAAATCGAATCGACGAGTGCGCCAGATCGTCGCCGGCGCCGAGCGCCTTGAGCACGTACGACGGTTCGAGACTGGCCGAGGTGCAGGCCGACCCGGACGATACCGCAACGTCGTTGATGCCCATCAACAGTGATTCGCCCTCGACGTAGGCGAAGCTGATGTTCAGGTTGTGCGGCAGCCGATGCTCCATCGA
>DASXIR010000409.1:0-4287 GCA_036497895.1 Vicinamibacterales bacterium
GCGGTATCCGGCAAGGCCGGTCGGCGCGAAGAACTCGACGTGGCGCACTGGCGCGACGTCGGCGATCGCGGGCGCCGCCACCGGTCGTTCGTTTCCGACGATGAATTGATCGACGTTGCTCAGCGCCGCGAAAATTTCGGCAATGGTGTCGCCTTCTTCTCCAGCCGGTTCATCGTAGGCAGCCAGGCGCCGTTCGAAATCTGTCTCAACGGGCCGCACGATTGGCGCAGGGGGGTTCGCCGGCGCCGCGGCGAAGGCGGCAAACGCCGGATCCTCGAACAGCATCGCGGTCGCATCGCCGGCCTCGAGCTCGAACACCGGCTCGTTACCGTCACAGAGCTCGTCGGACAGATCGAACTCGATCCACGGGGCCGCAACCGGGATGACCGGTTCCTGATCTTCGAACGACGCTTCGATAGAGACCGTGAGGCTGTCGTCGGCTTCCTCTTCCGCGAGGTCCTCGATCGTTGCGGTTTCCACGGCCGGTTCCGTCGCTGCCAACATCGGCTCTGTCGTGAAGACCGGCGGCTCGACGACGGTCGTCGTCTCGAAGGCCGCACTCGACTCGACAACCGGCAGCTCGACGGGTTCGGCTGAGAGCGCAGGCTCCGGCGCGACGACCGATTCGACTGCATTCGATGCCGTCGTCAACGACGGCTCGGACTGGAAGAACGGCGAGGCGTCCTCCGAAACCTTCTCTTCCGGGGCGGCGGCGGTCGGTTGGTGGCGGATTGCCTCGGGTTCCCAGAAATGCGCCGGCTCGTCGACGAGCGGCTCGTCATCGAAGTGCTTGCCGAACAGGATCGGCCGTTCCTCGAATGTCGACTGGTCTTCGAAGGCCGGCCGATCTTCAAAGACCGGCGGCTGTTCAAAGGCCGGGCGCTCTTCAAACACCGGGCGCTCTTCAAGAACAGGCCGCGGTTCAAGAACCGGCGGCTGTTCAAAGACGGGCCGCTCGTCGAAGACCGGTCGCTCGTCGAAGAATCGCGGTTCCGTGTACGCCGGAGGCTGAACCAATCCCGGTTCTTCGTCGAGGCTCGGCGTCGTCGTTTGAAACGCTGTTGGTTCAAACGCCGTTGCTTCGACTACGGCATCCGTGGTCTCAGCCGGGGCGACCGGCTCGTATGCCAGCGACGATTCGTCATCGAACGAGGAATTCTGGCGGCTTTCACGCTCGGCCGCGGCCTCGCGCAGATATGAGGAGATCTCTTCGGCGAAGACGGCCGGGTCGCAGCCATCTGGCGCGGGCGCTTCGGGTTTGCTCTTGCGCCACTTGGCGAGCATGCCGCCCTGGCTCGTTCGCCGGATTCCCGATGCCAATACCGGAATCGTCAAGGTGCGAACGTGTGCAGCCGCGGCAATCACGCGCAGTGCCGCCGCCAGCGCGGCATCGTCCTGCGGTGACAGCAGGGCCGGCACCAGCACCAGATCCGGCACGCGATCGCCGATGACATCGAGCGCCTGCTCGGTCGTGGCGGCGAGCCGCAGCTCGGCGCCGACGCGATTGCGCGCAATGGCCGTGATTTGCGCGGCCTGGCGCGGGTCGGGCTCGATCGCAAGAATCAGAGACATCTAAGTCCGGAGCATGAAAATCATCAACACGCCGCCCGCGAACGCGAAGATCAGCAGCGGGGCGTGAAGCGACATCTGTTCGCGTGCGATCGCCATGACGACGTGCGAGACGTCCTGCACGCGATAGCTGACCGTCGAGAACTGCGCCGACGGCGGCGCCGACAATTGCGCGGAGACCTGCTCGCGAAGCCTGGGCTCGATCGCGGTGATCGCGAACGCCAGCACCAGCAGGCTGCAGGCCGCCATCAACGTTTCGCCGATTGAGCGCCGGGTTGCACGCACCTCTATGGATCCCCGCGCTGCGTGATCGCAAATCTCGTTCCGGTCGCTCGACGAAGTCGTCAGCGGGTGAAACCGTCGTTTTTCAACGGGTTCCACCTGATTTCAGCGGGTCATTCGCATCCAGCCGACGCCGCCCCAGCCCGGTATCACACGAAAAACGCGTGCGGCTTACGAATTCGCAGGGTGTAACTCGATGTCGCGACCGGCGTGGAGGCGCGATCGGGAACCAGGCGGTGCGCCTAAATGTGCGCGTACAGGTCAGTTGCTGCCGATTTGCGCCACCGCGATCGAACCCGTGGCACAGCCGTTGCGATGACACCCTGTGCCACGTGATCACGCGGCATGCGTGATTGCACTTCGGACATCAGTGAAGGCGCGGGAACGCGCCGGGAGGAATCGTAATGAAACTCATGAGCCATCTCCAGTCGTTCGCGCGCAATGACGAAGGCCAGGACCTGCTCGAGTACGCGCTGCTCGTCGCCCTGATCGCGGTCGTCGCGGTTACCGCGGTGACCGCTGCGGGCACCACCGTGTCGGGCATCTTCCAGACGATCACGACCAAGCTCGCGCCGGCTGCGTAAGCGATGACCTGACGAAGCGGGGCCGCGCCCCGCTTCGTCATTTTCCCGATCGACACTTTTCGAAGAGGGTGCCATGGCTCGAGTGATTGCCGCAGTCAAACATCTCGTTCATCGCGAAGACGGACAGGATCTCGTTGAATACGGAATGCTCGTGGCGCTCATCGTCATTGTCGCGATCGTCAGCCTGAGCACGGTCGCCACCACGATTACCAATGTCTTCTGGGCACCCATTGCTCAAAATTTCTGATCCCGTCGCGCTGGTCCTGGTGGCCGCGGGCGCTGGCGTCGGCGCGCTGGTCGACCTCAAGACCCGCCGCGTCCCGAACCCGTTGACCATGGGCCTCGCGCTCACCGGTCTTGCGCTCGCGTTCGCGCACGCCACCAAGCTGGGCGTGGCGGCGTCGTTCGGCGGTCTGGCCGTGGGCCTGCTGCTCATGCTGCCGGGCCACATCATCGGCGCCACCGGTGCGGGCGACGTCAAGCTGTTCGCCGCCATCGGCACGCTGCTCGGCCCGATCGGGATCCTGATGGCCTTCGTCTACACGGCGATCGCCGGCGGCGTGATCGCCGTCGTGGTCGCGTTCAGTCGCCGCCGGCTCGCGATCACCATGGAGCGGACGTCGGCATTGCTGCGCAGCGGCGGTGCCAATTCACAGCAGATCGAAAGCATCTCCGAGAACAACCGATTCGCTTACGCCCCCGCGATTGCCGCGGGAGCGTTCATCGCGGCGCTTGGGTTGTAACCAGGCTGTTTCGCAGGACATTTACTTATGGCTCGGATACGCATCTTCGTCGTGCTCGTGCTGGCGGTGACCGTGGGCGGCACGCTCGCGTTCGCCACATACAACTTCGTGCAGCGCGCGCCAGCGACCCGCACCGTGTCGATTCCGACCAAGCCGGTCGTGGTCGCCGCTGCCGACCTCGATGTCGGCGCGGATTTAGGCCGCAACGACATCCGGCTGATTGACTGGCCGGCGAACGCGGTTCCCGCCGGTGCGATCAGCAACCCGGACGAGGTCATCGGCCGCGGCCTGATTCTGCCGGTGATTCAGAACGAGCCGATCCTGCCGATGAAGCTCGCCCCCAAGGAAGCCGGCGCCGGACTGCCGCCCGCGATTCCGCCAGGGCTGCGCGCCGTGTCGGTTCGCGTCAACGAAGTGATTGGCGTCGCCGGATACGTGCTGCCCGGCACCCACGTCGACGTGGTCGCGACCGTCAACCCCTCGCAGCAGCAGGGCGACATCACGTCGAAGGTGATTCTCACCAACGTGATGGTGCTCGCCGCCGGCACCAAGATCGAACGCGGCGACTCGGACAAGAACAAGCCGATGCCGGTGAGCGTGGTCACGCTGCTCGTCGATCCTGACGAATCCGAGCGCCTGACGCTGGCCAGCACCGAAGGCAAGATTCAGCTTGCCCTGCGCAACCCGCTCGACAAGGCGACGCCGGCGACCCGCGGCATCCGTCCGGCGGTCCTCCTGGGCGTGGCAGCGACGACGCCGAGGCCGCTGGTCAAGGCGGCGCCGGGAGCCAAGGCCGCCGCGGCGGCACCAGCGCCGGCGCCCGAACTTCCGACGGTCGAGATCATCCGCGGTGACAAGCGTGCGCACGAACTTGTGCGACAGGAGCAGCAGTAGCCATGAGGACTATCCGTCCCCTCATTCTGATCATTGCGGTATTCGGTACGGCCGTCATGCGGGCGCAGTCCCCGCTGCCGGTGACCGCGGTCGCGGCATCACGCAGTGATGCGGTCGCCGACACCGACACCCGGTCCGTCCACCTGCTGGTGGGCCGATCGACCCTGGTCGATGTCACGTCGCCGATTTCCCGCGTGTCGCTGACCAGCTCCGAC
>DASXIR010000410.1:0-2768 GCA_036497895.1 Vicinamibacterales bacterium
ACCAGGGACCAGCTATTTGACCGCCGTCACCATGATTTCGACGAGCGCGTTGCCGCCCGCGAGCTTCGACACACCGAAAGTCGTGCGCGTCGGCGCGTCGGTCGCAAAGGTCGGACGATAACCGTCGTTCATGTCGTTGAATTTCTGCACGTCGGTCACATAAACCTCCGACGAGACGATGTCCTTGTATTCGAAGCCGGCGGCCTTCAGCGCCGGACCAAATCGCGCCAGCGTTTCGGTCGCCTGCGCCTTCATATCGCCTTCGTTCGACGCGTTGTTACCAGTGCCGCCGGAAATGAACAGACGGTTGCCGACCTTGATCGCCGGGCTGAAATTCGGACCGGCTGTCCCCGGCGTGCCGTCGGCGCGATTGGGGATGATGACTTCACGCGGCGACGATCCTTTGATCGCCGAAAACGTGATCTCGACGTCAAAGGTTCCCGGAGGCGCGTCCTCGAACGTGACCCGCGTCGGGCGATCTTTTTCCCAGAACGGACGGTAGGCTTCGTTCATCGGCGCGAAGTTCTTGATGTCGCGGAGCATCACCTGACTGGTGACGGTATCGCCAAGCGTCATCCCCGCGGCCTTCAGCACTTCGACGGCGTTGGTCATGATCGTCTTCGTCTGGGCCGGCACGTCGCCCGCCACCTGCGAGTTGTCCTTGCCGTTGCGCGAGACGAGGCCGGACATGTAGAGGGTGTCGCCGGCCTTGATCCCGTAGCTGTACGGACTGGCCGGCTTCATCCAGCCGGCCGGCAGAACCGCCGTGCGCTGGACGCCGTTCGGCACCGCGGTCGCCTGGATTTCGATCAGGGCACCCGCCCGCACCATACCGCCAATCACCGTCGTCCGCGCCGGCGGGTCGCCCTTGAACTGCTGACGGTAAACGGCGTCGAGCGCGGGAAAGTCCGAGGCGTTCGCCAGAATCACGCGTGTCGTCACAACCTGATCGAGCGACGAGCCGGCCTTGCCCAGCAGATCCTTGATGTTGGCGAAAATCTGGGTCGCCTGCGCGGTGACGTCGCCCGGGACGAGATCGCCCTTCTCGTTGGTGCCGAGCTGTCCGGACACGTAAACTTCACCGCCCGCTTTGATCGCGGGGCTGTACGGCGGCGTCTGCCCGGCGGCGGGCCGGACGAACTGCTTGGCGCCTCCCGACTGAGCCGACATGCTGACGACGAGGGATGACGCAAGGAGGACGGTTTTGGCGATGCGCATGGCGAGAGTATAGCGCCACCTTACGCGGGCGGCGAACGATCATGCCCGGCCCAGCGTCTAGAGTAGAAACCGTCAGAAGGAAGGATCGATCTCCATGACTTGCATGCTGGCATTGACGATGACCGCCGTGCTATCCACAGTGCAGCCCCCCGCGAGCGCGACCCAGCCGCCGGCAGAAGCCGGCGCACTGGTTTCCACTGCCTGGCTGCAGCAGCATCTCACCGATCCGCACGTTCGTATCGTCGTCACCGGCGATCGGGGACGGTACGAGCGCGGACACATCCCGGGCGCGCGATTCGTGGAACACATGGACACAGTGGCCGGTCCCGGACACCGGCTGCCTCCGCCGGCGACGCTGGCGGCGGTGTTCGCGAAGGCCGGCGTCACGGATGGCGTCCGCGTGGTGCTCTACGGCGACAGCCCGATGACAACAGGATGGGTGTCGTCGGCGCTGGCGTCGACCGGGCATGGCGCCGACGTCTCGATGCTCGACGGCAGCGTCGAGTTGTGGCGCGCCGAAGGGCGTCCGGTCGAAACGACGATTCCGGCCGCCGCAGGCGGCGTGCTGACAGTGCGGCCGGCGCCGGACTTTCGAGTCGACGCCGCCTACGTGCGCAGCAGGCTCACGGCTCCTGATGTTCATGTACTCGACGTTCGAACTACCGGCGAATGGAACGGCGGTCACCTCCCCGGCGCGACGCTGATCCTGTGGCAGGACTTGTACGCGGACCAGCGCACGCTGAAGTTCAAGTCGACGGAGGAGCTGCGCGCGTTGTTCGAAAAAGCCGGCCTGAAGCCGGGCCAGGAGGTGGTGACGTATTGCGCAGTCGGCATGCGCGCCAGCCTGATGTATTTCGTCGCGCGCGCGATCGGCCTCCCGGCCCGTGTCTACCTGGGCTCGTGGGACGATTGGAAGACGGACGCGTCCAACCCTGTCTCGCGATGAACCGATACCGATGACGTTGGTTGCCACACCTGTGATCGAAACGGCGCGCCTGATGCTGCGCCCACTGGAGCTCGCCGACGCGGATCAGGTCCAGCTGATCTTCCCGGAATGGGAGGTCGTGAAGCACCTGGCGGCGGTGGTGCCCTGGCCGTATCCGCCGGACGGGGCGCGCCAGTTCTACGAACAGGTCGCGCTGCCGGCGATGGCTCGCGGCGAGGAATGGAACTGGTCGATCCGGCTGCGATCCGCGCCTGACCGACTGATCGGTTCGATCAGGCTGAGAGTGGAAGGCGACGGCGAGAATCGGGGCTTCTGGCTTGGCCTGCCGTGGCAGGGTCAGGGGCTGATGACCGAAGCGAGCGACGCGGTCACTGATTTCTGGTTCAACACGCTGAAGTTTCCGGTGCTGCGCGTCGGCAAGGCGATCGCCAATTCCACGTCGCGCCGCATTTCCGAGAAGCAGGGCATGCGCGTCATTGCCGTGATCGAGCGCGACTACGTCGCCGGACGCTTGCCCGCCGAACTGTGGGAAATCACCGCGGAAGAATGGAACGCGCGTCAGCGCACCTGACCGCGACAGCGGTCCTCAGAGTCGCATGCGCGC
>DASXIR010000411.1:0-8210 GCA_036497895.1 Vicinamibacterales bacterium
AGACCTCAGGGCTGCTCGAAAACGGAGTGCCGGGCAATCGGTTCGGTGGACTCGGCTCGGGCCTGGCTTACCTCGCCTCAGCGGCGAGCGCACGAAGGCGTTCACGCTGCCGGCGAAGTTCGCGATCACGAACCTGAACGCGATGGGCGCCCTCGAGATCAGCGGCAACACCGCCGGACGCGTCACCAACAAGGGCATGGAAGGTCTAGCGATTACGCCGGACGGCAAGACGCTGGTCGGCGCGGACTCTGCATCGCCGCGGTCGGTTCGAAGGCCGGCTTCAAGAAGCTGTACATCATCGACACGCAGTTCGCGCACGACGTCAGCGCCGTGACCGGGTTCACGGGCACGGCCAGCGCGCCGATCGCCAACATCGCTCCGTTTGCCGTCGCGAAAACGCTGTTTCTCGACGTCGTGAACGCGTTGACGACTGAAGGCGGTTTCGACCCGACGCAGATACCGGCCAAGCTCGAAGGCACCGCGTTCGGTCCCGATGTCACATATGTCGATGCCACGACCAAACAGTCGGTGACGAAGCACACCTTGTTCCTGGGCAACGACAACGATTTCCTCGCGACGCTCGCGCCGCCGGTCGGCACCGGCGACAATCCGAATCAGTGGTTCGTGTTCGCGTTCTCGGACGTCGATTTGCCGTTCTACGTGCCGCAACGATTCCACGGGGCCGATGGGGACGACCACGACGGCGATCAGCACGACGACGGTGATCACCGCGACGACCGAGATCGCCGCGACGACCGCCGCTGACGTTACTGACGTGCGACGACGAGTCGATCCGCGGAGTGATCGATTACGTGGTAAGTGCGCCTGCCATTCGCGTCAGGCGCATCGAACTGAAATGTGATGTGACCGCCTTGATCGGACCAGCTGGTCCGGTCGATCTCGTGGGCACGGTCGTCGGCTCCCGTGGCGAGCCGACGTACCGTGCCATCGTCGCTGAACTCGAGGTACTCCTTCGGTCGCCGCGAGAGAGGGATATCACGGTCGGCATCGCGAAAGACGGCACCGTCTCCGGTGTCGTCGCCATCCACATGAACCCAGCGCTTGGTCACGAGCGTGCGCCGGGCGGATGCGTCGGTCACGTCGATATCCTCCTGTCACTTGGCGGGAACCTGAGCTTACCAGAGCGATCGTCTGGGGCCGTCGAGCGTCGCACGCATGCGCGCGACCTGCTGCGTTGTGAACATGAACATCGCCGCATCGTCGGTGTAGTCCATGTAGTTCATGAACATGTCTCCGTTGGGTCCGTTCCCGCAAGTGACGGTGGGGAACGGCGGCTTGCCGAAATTCGGCCCGGCGGCGTTGGGCGTGTCAGCGACGGAATCGGTGCCGCTGCAATCGGGCGTGTCGCCCCAGATGTGGCGGAGGTTGAAATAGTGACCGATCTCGTGGGTCGCCGAGCGACCTTTGTCATACGGTGCCTGTGCCGTGCCGCTGGTGCCGAACGCGCGATAGTGAATGACCACGCCATCGGTCGCGACCGGACCGCTGGGAAACTGGGCATAGCCAAGCAAGCCGCCGCCCAACGCACATACCCACACATTGAGGAACTTGGTCGGGTCGGTCGGTGCCTTGCCGCCGGTGGATGCTTTCTTGACCCCGTTGTCGTCACTGAATGACGATTTCGTCGTCTGGGTTCGGGTCACAGTGTCGAGCACGAACTGAATCTTCGAGTCGCTGATCAGCCCGGCGAATACCGACGGCGTCTTGCTGCGATCGGGATTCTTCGCGCGATAGTCCTTGTTGAGCGCTGCGATCTGAGTCTTGATTTGCGCATTGGTGATGTTCTGCGACGGATCGCTATAGACGACGTTGACGACGACACGGATGGTGGCAACGGGTACGGTCGCAATCTTCAGACCGGTCGCGCGATAAGCGGCCGTCGCCTGTTCGAGTTTGAACAGGCGATCCCGGAATCCGGGAACCGTCTCGAGCAGGTATTCGTGGCTCGCCATGGTTCCGCATGTGCGCTTGGGCGGAAGCGGTGCCGCGCGCTGCGCCGAAAGCGTCCGGCTCCGCGGTGAACTGCCAGTGCTGCTCGATCGAGATTTGGACGTGCCGCGCTTTTTCTTCACTGCCATAAACGCTCCTTGTGCTGCAGGTCAGGCGACGCCGAACGGATCCGGTCGGTGCGTGGTTGATGCCAGGCGGCGAGAGCCTATTACAGTCGGTGCTGCAATTGCTATGGAAACGGGAATCGAAAAGTAGATAGGCGCAGCGAGTATTTGTGCCAGCCGCGACCCGGTGGCTTGTCAGTCTGGCGTGGATGATGGCACGCTATGGCCGTGCCATCTGACAACATCGTCCGGGTCGGAGTGCTTGGCGCGGGCGCGTGGGCCCGCGGCGCGCATCTGCCTGGCTACCTTCGAGATCCACGCTGTCGCGTCGTCGCCATTGCCGATACCGAGGTTGACCGCGCCCGAGAAGCGGCGCGGGAGTGCGGCGTCCCGACAGCGACGGCTGATGCCAGAGAGCTGATCGGCCGCGACGACATCGACTTGATCGACGTCTGCACTCCGAGCCATACCCACTTCGAGCTCGCCTGGGCTGCGCTCGAAGCAGGGAAGCACGTCCTGTGCGAAAAGCCGGTGGCGTACGACTTTCGCGATACGCTCCGCGCCCGCGATCTGGCGCGAAGCAAGGGTCTGAAGACCAAGGTCGGGCTGACGTTCAGGTACAGCCCGGCGATGCGTTACATGCGCCAGCTCGTCGCCGAAGGCTTCGTCGGCACGCCGTTCATCTTCAACGGCTACGAGCAGAACTCGCAGTGGCTCGACCCGATGAATCCCTTGCGTCAGGTCGACCCGGATGCCGACCAGTCCGTGCTGCAAGTGTCGTCACTCGAAGGCTACGGCGCGCCGATCATCGACCTCGCTCATGTGTTCGTCGGCGCCGACCTCGCGCAGGTAGTGGGGACGATGAGGAACTTCATTCCCGACCGGATGGTGCGCGCGACCAACCGGATGATGCGGATGAACATCGACGACGGCGACATCTTTCTCGGTGAGTTCACCAACGGCGCGCTGTGCTCGATTCAGACAAGCTTCGTGACGATCGGCAACTACCCAGGCATCGAAGCACGGGTCTACGGGAGCAAAGGCGCGCTGATCTGCCGGATGGTCGAAGAAGAAGGCGTGGCGGAGACGCTGCGTGCCGCAACGCCGGATCAGGTCGAATTTCGCCAGTTGGAGATTCCCGCCCACTGCTATCCGCCGGGCGGCAGCCCGAAGGAGTCCTGGCGGACGCTGTTCTACGCCAATCTGGTCAGCAGTTTCATCACCGAAATCCTGGACGGCGGCGCTGCGAACGAAGGCGACTTCGGCGACGGTGCCTGGGTGCAGGAAGTCATCAACGCCGTCGAGTTGTCGTTCCGCGAGCGGCGCTGGATGACGCTGCCGCTGTCTCGATGACGTCTCTCGGCGCGTTTTTCGACAGCTACTACCGTCTGCGGCCGGTGAACGCGACCTTCACCGGTGTCCACGACTTCGATCATCAATGGCCTGACTGGTCGCCGGACGGCCTTGCCGCTGCCACCGATGCCATGCGCGGTCAGCGCGACTCGCTGGCAAAGCCCGCGGTTGCGGCAATCGACCTGCGCAATGTGCGCGCCCGCGATCGGGCGCTGGCGGTCTCGTTCCTCGACGTCCAGCTCGCCGAAACCGAGAGCCGGCATTTTCAACGAGGCAACCCGTCGCTCGCCATCGGAGAGGCCGCGTTCGGCATCATCGGGTTGATCACCCGTCCATTCGCGCCGGCGTCGGTGCGCCTCGAAGGCCTCGTCAGTCGTCTCGAAGGCATGCCGGTGTTTCTCGAGGGCGCCCGGCGGGCGATCTCGGACGGCGTGCCGGACGAATGGCGGCTCAAGACGCTGAAGGAGTGCGACGGCGCCGAGCGGGTGGTTGGCGAGGGATTGAAGCGATGGCTTGCGCTGGAATCGATCACCGATGCGCGAGTGGCAGCCGCTGCGGAGCGCGCCGGTACCGCGCTCGTGTCCTTCCAGCGTTGGCTGGAACGAGATGTTCGGGTCGCGCCAGACGCTCGATATTCGGCCGGGCCTGAGTTTCTCGACCTGCTGATCACGAAAGGGCATTGGTCCTCGATCGATCGCCGCGAGCTGGGCCGAGTGGTCCGCGCCGCGCTCGACGAGAGCCTCGCGGGTCTCGATCGGCGGGCACGGGCGATCGCGTCAGGAGGTTGGCCGGAGGTCCAGGCTCGTTTGGCCGCCGCACACCCGGATGCAGACGATTACCTGCCGAGGTTCCAGCGGACGTGGCAGGCCTGCCGGAAACGCGCGATCGAGGCGGATCTCGTCACCTGGCCCGACGCGCCGATTCGATACGTGCCGATCCCCGAGCAGACCCGCGACGCGGCGCCGCTGCTGTACTACCTGTTCTATCGCTCGCCGGCGCCGTTCGATCAGCTGCCGGTGCACGATTACGTTGTGACGCCGGTTGACGCCAGTCTGCCTGTCGAGGAGCAGACGCGACGCCTCCGCGCCACCAACGACAGCGTGATCAAACTGAATCATGTCGTCCATCATGGTGCGATCGGCCATCACGTTCAGAACTACTACGCCTATGCCGGCGAGTCCGAGATCGGCCGCGTCGCGGCGGTCGACTGCGCGAGCCGGATCGGCATGTTCCTCGGCGGCACGATGGCCGAGGGCTGGGCGTGCTACGCCACCGATCTGATGGAAGAAGTCGGGTTCCTGACGCCGGACGAATCGTTGTCGCAGCAGCACACGCGGGCGCGGCTGGCGGCGCGCGCTGTCGTCGATCTCGGTCTGCACGAGGGATCGATGTCGTTCGAAGCAGCCGCCGCGTTGTATCGCGATCGGGTCGGCATGCCGCCCGAGGCCGCGCGCGGCGAGGTGTGCAAGAACTCGATGTTCCCGGGCACGGCGCTGATGTACTTTCTGGGAACCGACGGCCTGCATCGACTGCGCGCTTCGCGCGCCAGCGCGGAAGGCGCGAACTTCAACCTCCGGCGTTTTCACGATCGTGTGCTGTCGTTCGGCGCCATTCCGGTGCCGCTGTTGGAGCGGATTTGGTGAGGCGCGTGGTTCTGCGCCGGGTGGCGCCCGCGGTGGCCGCGCTCGCACTCGTGACCACGTCGGCGTGCGGCAGGCGGAGCTCAGGCCGGCCATCGAACGATCTCCTGATCGTCGGCTACGACCGCGAGCCCGATACCCTCAATCGATTCAGCACGCACATTCTCGAAGACATCCAGACCTGCGTCGTCGAGGGACTGACCACCACCGACGAGCAGATGCGAGTGATACCGCTGCTTGCCACCGGGGTGCCGACGCTTCAGAACGGCGGCGTCCGGCTCCGGTCGGATGGCGGGATGGACGTGGAGTGGAAACTTCGGCCCGGCGTGAAATGGCACGACGGCGTCCCATTCACGTCCGCAGATGTGCAGTTCACGGTCGAGGCCATCAACGGACCCGACTACAACCCTGAGAGCACCGATGGCTTCGATCGGATCAGCTCGGTGGAGACCCCGGATCCGCTGACCGCCATCGTTCACTACAAGGAAATCTATGCGCCATACGACATCCAGTTCATTCGCGGCGCATTGCCGAAACATGTCCTGAAGGGTCGTGACATCGATCGCGCGCAGGACTACAACCGGAACCCGCTGGGAACCGGGCCCTACCACGTCGTCGACTGGAAGGCGGGAGAGTACATCCTGCTGGAGCGGGTGCCGCACTATTGGCGAGGCGACGAGTTCCCGAAGATTCGTCGCCTGCTGTTCAAGTTCGTGCCGAATACCAACACGCGCATCAATCAGCTGAAGACCGGTGAGGTGCATGTGGTGGCGCTGGCGCCCTGGGACAAGTACCGCGAGATGACCGCGATCCCGTCGATCGTCGTCGCGAAGACGCCGGGCAACGCCTACGAACACGTGACGCTCAACGAACGCCGGGTTCCGGCCTTTGCGGATGTCCGGGTCAGGCGTGCGCTGATTTCGGCGCTCGACCGCGAACTCTATACGCGGACGATTCTCGACGGGCTGGCGCCTGTAGCCAACGGGCCGATTCAGCCGGTGTCGTGGGCCTACACAGATCGCGTCGCACATTACCCGTTCGACGCGCCGAAGGCGCGCGCGCTGCTGGACGAGGCCGGCTGGAAGGCCGGCGCCGACGGCATCCGAGTCAAGGACGGTGCGCGGCTGGCATTCACGCTCATCACGCAGGCCGGCTACGCGATTCGAGAAAGCATGGCGCAGGCGATCGAGCGTCAGTGGCGCGAGGTCGGCGTCGACGTCAAGGTCGAGCTCCATGACGGCACGGCGATCTCGTCGATCTGGTTCGAAGGGCGCTTCGACGCCATGCTGCACTGGTGGCAGATGCCGTCCGACCCGGAGTTGACCACATTCTTCGCCGCGGATCGGGTGCCGCCCGCCGGTCGCAACATCAACTACTTCGTAGACGAGGGGCTGACGCGGCTGTTGTATGCGTCGGACCGCACGGTCGATCGCGCCGAGCGGAAGACGCTGCTCGAGCGGGCCCAGGTGATCATCGCCGACGCGGTCCCGGAGATCCCGCTTTACAACGTCGTACGCCTGGACGCGGTGCCGGTTACGCTCGCGAATTTCAAGGGGAACCCGACCAATACCGGGATTTTCTGGAACGTGCACGAGTGGGAAATCAAATAAGCTGACAGCGTGATTCGGTTCGTCGCCCGCCGCAGCCTCCAGGCGCTTCCACTGTTGTTCATCGTCTCAGCGCTCGTGTTCCTGCTGATCCACGCGGCCCCGGGCGGACCGCTCGCGATCTACCTGTCCAACCCGAATGTTCGCCCTGAGGACATCGAACGGCTGCGCCGCGCGCTCGGACTCGATCGACCCCTGTGGCTGCAGTATTGGAACTGGCTGTGGGCGTTCGTTCGCGGCGACTGGGGCTACAGCTTCAGCGACGGCCGGCCAGTGACGGCGCGGATTCTCGAGCGCACGCCCGCGACAATCGAACTGGTCAGCCTATCGCTCGCCTGTGCCCTGGTCTTGACGATTCCGGTTGGAATCGTTGCGGCGATGCGGAAGGGACGATGGTTCGACCGCATTGCCACCGGGCTATCGATGGCGGGAATCTCGCTGCCGGGATTCTGGTTCGGCCTGCTGCTTCAGATCGTCTTCGCCGCGGGCCTGGGCTGGTTGCCCTCGTCGGGCCGGAGCACGCCGGGCGCTGACGATGCGATCGATCAGCTGCAGCACCTGCTGCTGCCGACCGTGGTGCTGGCCACGGTGCTCGCGTCAGGGTGGTCCCGATATCTGCGCGGCTCGATGATCGACACCCTCTCGATGCCGTTCATTGCGTCGGCGCGGGCGCGGGGACTGCCGATGCGGCGGGTGGTGCTGCGCCATGCGCTGAGGAATGCCCTCGGTCCGCTCGTCGCGATCGTCACCGTTGACGCGGCGCTGCTCGTGTCTGGCGCAGTGGTCACTGAAAGTGTGTTTGCGTGGCCCGGCCTTGGCAGTCTGTTTACCGAGGCGCTCGCCAGGCGCGATTACACCGTGCTGATGGCGCTGCTGATGCTGTCCGCCTCGGCGGTCGTGTTGTTCAACCTGATCGCGGACGCTTTACAAGCTCTGATCGATCCACGCGCGGCGGCCGCCTGATGCGGATTCCGGTGCTGGTGCTCGTGGTTCTGATCGCCTGCGCCACGGCGGCGCCGCTGGTCGCGCCGTACGCACCGGAGGGTATTGATCTTGCCAGGCGGCGCGAAATTCCGTCGGCGACCCACTGGTTCGGTACCGACGAACTGGGGCGCGACGTCTTCAGTCGCGTGATCTACGGCGCGAGGGTATCGCTCGCCGTGGGCGTGCTGTCGGCCGTCGTCGCAGGTGCATGCGGCGTCGCGATCGGTGGCGTCGCCGGTTACGCCGGCGGGGCAGTCGATGCCGCGCTGATGCGCATCACCGACGGGATGCTGGCCATTCCGCGGCTGCCGCTCCTGATGATCGCGGGGGTCGTGCTTCAACCGTCGGTCCCGCTGCTAATCCTCCTGGTCGGTCTGGTCGGATGGATGGAGACGGCGCGGGTCGTGCGCGCGGAATTCCGGACGCTGAGCTCGATTGGATTCGTCGAGGGCGCACGGGCGGCAGGGGCCGGTCATGTCCGCGTGCTCATCCGTCATTTGTTCCCGAACGCGGCGCAAGCGGTTGCCGTATCGCTGACCCTCGCGGTCGCG
>DASXIR010000412.1:0-13477 GCA_036497895.1 Vicinamibacterales bacterium
CGCCGGATGGACGACGCTGGTTGCCGGCGCGCAGCCGGAGTTTCGCATCGTGTCCGGCTTTCGCCGCATGAGCAATCAGCAGATGCAGCCGCTGGTCGGCCTCGGTGTGCCGATCACGCCGGCGATCATCGACGCGCACAAGTGGGATGCATTCTGGGACGCGCCGCTGGACCTCAATCCGCCGCCGGCGCGTGGCGGCAACCCGCCGCCGGCGGCCGGCATCGCGAGTCAGCCGGGCCTCCCGCGCAAGGCAGACGAGATCGCGCGCGCGGTCGCGACGTATCACGCCGAGCGCTGTGAGGTGAAGACCGACGGCGCCCGGATCGAGGTGGCGTATCCGGGACTGCAGCTCGGCCCGTTTGCAGGCCGGCTGCAGTTCACGGTTTATCGCGGCACCGGTCTGGTGAGGATGGAAGCGATCGCCAGAACTGACCAACCGTCGGTGGCCTACAAGTACGACGCAGGGCTCTCGAAGATCGCCATCGGTCGGGACACGCGGCTGGCCTGGCGCGATACCGCCAACGCCTGGCAGTCGTACCGCTTCGGCGGCGCGACCAACGAGCGGGAAGTGCCGCTGAAGGCCAGCAATCGACTGCTGATCGCCGAGCGTGCCGGTGCCGGATCGCTGGCGGTGTTCCCGCCGCCACATACCTTCTTCTGGGCGCGCGAAATCGCGACCAATCTCGGCTACGTGTGGTATCGGAAGGACTCGCCGGACCTGTTTTCGTTCGGCGTCCGGCAAGCGGAACGCGAAGAAACACCGCAATACGACGCCAACTTCGCGCTCTACAGCGCACCGCCGGGCACCTGGCAGCGGATGCCGGTGTATTTCTATGCCGGCGCCGAGCCCGCGCCGGCGTCACTCGACGCGGTGCTGACGTTGACCCATGGCGATCGCTACAAAGCTTTGCCGGGATACCAGGTGATGAACCACCACTACCACATGGACCTGGGTCAGCGTCTGCTGGCCGCCGGCAGCCTGGATGCCGAAATTCCGGACCTGCACGCCATCAAGTCTCTCGGCATCAACATCGTCAGCCAGATCGATTCGATCGTTGAAAGTGCCGGGCGCGGGCCCGCGCGCACCGATCCGCTGGCGATCACCAAGGCATCGGTCGAGGGCGCACGCCGGCATTCGGACGCGGATTTCCTGGTGATGCCGAATCAGGAGTACTACGGTAGCCCGCTCGGCGGCCACACCGACCTGTTGTTTTCGCATCCGGTCTACTGGACTCAAGGCCGGACACCGGCACAGCCGCTGGTCGAGACCGACGCGCGGCACGGCCGCGTGTACCACATCGGTGGCTCCGACGACCTGATGGCGATGGCGGCGCAGGAAGACGTGATGATCTCGATGCCCCACCCGCGGACCAAAGGATCGACCGGCTTCCCGGACGCGATCAAAGACACCGCAGCGTTCAAGGATCCGCACTATCAGGGTGTTGGTTTCCGGTGGGGGATTGGGCTCGATCTGTCGGAGCAACGGCTGTGCGAGCGCCGCTGTCTGGCGCTGTTCGACGACATGAGCAACTGGACCGCCGATCGGCCCGGTCCACCGAAATACATCCTGTCGATCAGCGAGGTGCGCTACCAGTCGCCAGGCGACGACATCTACGCGAGCGCGCCGGTCAGCTACGTGAAGCTCGATCGTCTCCCGCCGCCAGACGACGTGAGTCCGGTGATCGCGGCGCTGCGTCGCGGCGCCTATTTCGTGACCTCGGGCGAAGTCCTGATTCCGTCGTATGACGTGAAGGGCACCGGGCGTCAACGGACGATCGAGGCCGATGTCGAGTGGACATTTCCGCTCGATTTCGTCGAGGTCGTCTGGGGTGATGGCGTCAGTGCCGGTCGTCAGGTCGTCTCGACGACCGCACTTCCGCCCAACGGCACGCATCATTTCAGCATCCCGTTCGACGCAACCGGCCGCAAGTGGGTGCGATTCGCCGCGTGGGATTCAGCCGGCAACGGCGCGTTGGTGCAGCCGATCAAGCTGGCACCCTGATGCGCGATCGGTTCACAATCCTTGTTCGGGCGGCGATCGACGGCGATACGGGAGAGGTCGCGCGGTTGTTGAGGGTCGAGCCGGCGCTGGTTTCGCGGCGCTTTGCGGTCGGCGCGACGCGGGCCGCCGCCGAGACATTCTTCTACGAGGACATCGCTCATTACTGCTATCGGGGAGACACCGCCCTGCACATGGCGGCGGCCGCGTTTCAGCGTTCAGCCGCCCGGCTGCTGGTGCAGAAGGGAGCGGCGCTGGATGCCCGGAATCGGCGCGGCGCGGAGCCGCTTCATTACGCCGCGGACGCGAACCGGTGGAACCCGGCGGCCCAGTCAGAGGTCATCGCCTACCTGCTGTCGGCCGGCGCCAACCCGCATGCGGTTGACGCGAGTGGCGCGACGCCACTTCATCGTGCGGTAAGAACCCGTTCTGCGCTGGCGGTCAGGGCCCTGCTCAAGGGCGGCGCAGACGTGCATGCCACCAACAGGAATGGATCGACTCCGCTGGATCTGGCGAAGCGCCCGACCGGACGCGGCGGCGCCGGCTCGCCGCGCGCGCGAGAGCAGCAGGCCGCGATTATCGAGATGTTGCTCGGCGCCTCCAGACACTAGTGGCGCAATCAGGCGTCCGCCACTTCCAGGTGACTGTGACTCGTTTTGGCGGCGGCGATGATCTTCGCCTGCAGATGCGCCGGGACTTCGTCGTAGTGCGAGTGTTCCATGTGGTACGAGCCACGTCCGCCGGTTGCCGAAGTCAGGTGCTGTTCGTAGGTCAGCATTTCAGCCATCGGCACCTGCGCGCGGATGACGGTCATCGCGCCGCGGGTGTCCATCCCGCCGATGCGGCCGCGGCGTCCATTCAGGTCACCCATTAAATCGCCCGCGAAGTCCGATGGCGTATAGATTTCCACCGTCATCACCGGCTCGAGCAGCGTCGGCCGCGCCCGCGTCATCGCGTCCTTGAACGCCAGCGAACCGGCCAGCTTGAACGAAAGCTCGTTCGAGTCGACGTCATGGTACGAGCCGTCGAACACCGTGACGCGGAAGTCGACCATCGGATAGCCGGCGAGGAAGCCGCGCGTTCTCGCGTCCTGGATGCCCTTTTCGACGGCCGGAATGAACTGACGTGGAATCGAGCCGCCGAAGATATCGTCCACGAACTCGAATTCAGTGCCGCGCGCGAGCGGTTCCACCCGAATCTTGCAGTCGCCGAACTGGCCATGGCCGCCGGTCTGCTTCTTGTGCCGTCCGTGCGCCTCGGTCGGCGACTTGATCGTTTCGCGGTACGGGATACGCGGTGGCTTGAGCACGACGTCGACGCCGAATCGGCGCTTCAGCTTGGCGACCGTGACCTCGATATGAAGCTGCCCCTGGCCGGACAGCAGCAGCTCTTTGGTCTGCGGATCGCGGCTGTAGCGCACCGCCGGATCCTCTTCTTCGAGGCGGTGCATCGAGGTGCTGATCTTGTCTTCGTCGCCGCGCGTTTTCGGTTCGATCGCGTAAGCCAGCACCGGTTCGGGGAACGCGATCGGTGGAAACGTGATCGCGGTGCCTTTGTCGCCGAGCACGTTGTTGGTCAGTGTGTCCTTCAGCTTGGCGACTGCGCCGAGGTCGCCGGCCTTGATCTCCGGGACGTTGATCTGTGCTTTCCCCTGCAGCAGCACCAGATGTCCGAGCCGTTCGGGCGCGTCCTTGGATCGGTTCTGCACCGTGGAGTCGGTCTTCACGGTCCCGCTGATCACGCGGAACATGGTGATGCGCCCCGCGAACGGATCGGCAATCGTCTTCCAGACCACCATCGATAACGGACGCTGGTCGTCTGCCGCGCACGCCACATCGACACCGGCGACGTCTCGTCCAACGAAGGGGCGATCGACCGGCGACGGCAGGCAATCAACGATGGCATCGAGCAATTGCGGCACGCCGACGTTCGCGACCGCCGACGTACACACCAGTGGAAACAGCTTGCCGGCGAGCGTCGCGCTGCGCAGACCTGACGTCAGCTCTTCGTCGGTCAGCGTGCCGGCCTCGAAAAAATGCTCCATCAGCTTTTCATCGTTCTCGGCGACCATCTCGATGAGGGCGTCGCGCGCGCTCTGCACCTCGGCCGTCATTTCGGCGGGAATCGGCGCTTCAACGCCTGCGCCAGCGTCGCCAGCGGCGAAGAGAAACGCCTTTTTCGACACCAGGTCGATCACCCCGCGGAACGATTTTTCCTCGCCGATCGGCAGCTGGATTGGAACCACCGAGCGGCTGCAGATCGTGCGCAACCCCGCGAGCGTTCGCTCGAGGCTGGCCCGCTCGCGGTCGAGGCGATTCACGACGACGAGACGGGGCAGCAGTCGCGCGTCCGCGGCGGCCCACACTTTTTCGGTCTGGACCATGACTCCAGCCACGGCGTCGACGACGACGAGAGCCGCGTCGGCGACGTGGAGCGCCGCCAGCGCGTCCGCCAGAAAATTGCCGACGCCCGGCGTATCGATGAGGTTGATCTTGTGTTTGCGCCACTCCACGTGCGCGAGGCTTGCGGAGAGCGTGTGTTTCCTCGCGATCTCCTCTTCGTCGAAGTCGGTCACCGTGGTGCCTTCGTCAACGCTGCCGAACCGATTGACTGTGCCGGAATCCGAGAGGAGGGCCGAGGTGAGCTGGGTCTTACCGGACGCGCTGTGGCCGACAAGCGCGACATTTCTGATGCTGACAGCGTCGTAGACCTTCATGTCGAAGACCCCCCGCGATACAAGGAACGCTGGGCCGATAATATACCCAAAAGTTCGAGGGGTTCGACAGGTTCGAACGGCGAAAGGTTCGGCGCCTCCTACTCGTAGCGAAGGGCTTCGATCGGGTCGAGCCGCGACGCCTTCACGGCCGGGTACATGCCGAAGAAGATTCCGACCGAGGCGGAGAAGCCGATGCCGATCGCGAAGGACCACCACGGCAGCGAGATCGGGAATCCGGAAAAGTAGTGCACGGCCCAGCCAAGCCCCGATCCGAGCGCAATACCGATCAATCCGCCGAGCGAGGTCAGGAACGACGCTTCCATCAGGAACTGGAACAGGATTTCCGCGCGCCTGGCGCCGAGCGCCTTGCGTACGCCGATCTCGCGCGTCCGTTCCGTGACCGAAATCGACATGATTGCCATGACCCCGATGCCGCCGACCATCAGCGCAATCGAGGAAATGACGATCAGTGCGAAAAAGGTGGCCTGACTGATCTGATCCCAGAGCTTCAGGAACTGGTCCTGGGTGGCAAGGTCGAAATCGTCCGGTTCGTCGAGCTTCAGACTGTGCCGGATCCGCATTACCCGGCGGATGTCGTCCATCGCCTCCTGCTGACTGACCCCGTCGCGTGGAATCAGCGACAGCTGGATGTTGACGATCGAGCCCATGCGGCCGACCCGGAACGCGCGGAGACCGAACACGCGTTGATAGGTGGTGTAGGGAATCACCACGAAATCGTCGGCGTTCAGGTTGAAGCCGCCGGCGGTCGGCCGCTTGTCGAAGACGCCGATAATTTCGTAGCGTTCGGTGCCCACTCGCACGAACTTGCCGATCGGATCGATCCCGCTCGGTTCGAACAGCAGCGCGAAGGCGGTGTACCCGAGCACGCAGACGTTGCGGCGGAACTGGATGTCGTTGCCGTTGAAGAAGCGTCCGGCCAGAAAATTCAGCCGCGTGCCCTCCGCGAACCATTCGCCGGTCCCGAACACGATCAGCGGCTTGGTTTTCTGCTTGAGATAAAAGACGCGGCTCTGGGTCGGCGGCCCCACTCCGGCGCCGAGTTCGACGTCCACCAGCTGGATCGTGGTCGCCTGTTCTTCGAGCGCGCGGGCGTCGGAGATGGTGAGGTTGGGGCGCTTCAGAAGATCCTTGAGCTCCGCGCCGTTGGCGAAGCTGGTGATGCCGAAGCGCTGCACGTTGATGGTGTTCGGTCCGAGCGCGCGAATCATATCGCGCAGCGATTCGTCGAAACCGCGGATCATCGCCGTCATCCCGACGATCGAGGTGATGCCGATGACGACGCCGAGCACGGTCAGCGCCGAGCGCATCTTGTTGCTGCGCACGGTGTCGAACGCCATCACCACGACTTCTTTGATGAGTCCGGCGCGAATCGCCATCAGCTGACCGTCACTCCCGTCTCAGCGCTTCGATCGGTTCGAGGCGCGCCGCCTGCATGGCGGGGTAGATGCCAAAAAACAAACCGACCAGCGCGGTGATGCCGACGCCCAGCCCGACCGACCACACTTCGATCGCCGCAGGAATCGGCGTCAGTGCCGCGATTGTCGCCGCGATGCCGGCGCCGAGGAGGGTGCCGATCAGGCCGCCGAAAATCGACAGCACTACCGACTCGGACAGGATCTGGGTCAGGATGTCGGAGCGTCGCGCGCCGAGGGCCTTGCGCAGGCCGATCTCCCGCGTACGCTCGGTCACCACCATCAGCATGATGTTCATGATCACGATGCCGCCAACCACCAGCGACAGCGCGACCACGCCGATCAGGACCGCGAAAATACCGCTGGTTGCGGAGTGATAGATGTCGAGGATGGTGTCCGAGGTGAAGATGCCGAAGTTGTCGGACTGCTTCGGCTTGAGCCGCCTCGAGATCCGGAGCGCCAGTGTCGCTTCGTCGATCGCCTGCGACATCTGGCCGACATCGCGCGGCTTCACGGTCAGCGACAGCTGACGTCTGGAGCCGAACATCTTCTGAAACTGACCGAGCGGAATCACCGCGAATTCGTCCTGAGACTGGCCGAGCAGCGAACCGCGCTTGGCACTGACCCCGACGACCTTGAAGTGGATGCCCTCGATCTGGATGGTCTTGTCGATCGGATCGACGTCGGTGCCGAACATCCGGTCCGCAGTTCGCCAACCCACGACGGTGACCGGCCGCGCGGTCTCGACTTCGGTCGGGCTCATCAGCCGACCCCGCTCGGCGTCGAAGGTCGAGAAGTCGACGTAGTCGGAGGTGACGCCCTGGATTCGCGTGCTGTCGACCGATTTATCCCGGTAGGTGATGCGGCCGTTGGCGTTCGAATCGAGCATCACCGCCGTCGCCAGGTCGCTGTAGTGGCGGATGGCGCGGGCGTCCATCGGCGTGATGCGCGGGTTGCCGCGCACCTTGTCGAACTCTTCGTCGCTGCGTGTGATCGGAAACTGCTGGATGTTGAACGAGTCTGCGCCCGCCTGGTTCAGAATCGCAGACTTCACCGCTGCGTTCAGTCCCTGGATCAGCGACACCACGGCGATAATCGAGGTGACGGCCACGATGTTCCCGAGCACGGTCATGAACGACCGCAGCTTGGCGGACCAGATCGCGTCGATCGCGATCAGTACAGACTCGTAGAACTTGTTCACTTCTTCTTGCCGTTATCCACTTTCACCAGATCGCCGTCAACCATGCCGCGCACTGAATTGTAAGGCCCGGTGATCACCTGGTCGCCGCTCTTCAGATTGTTCAACACCTCGAAATACTTGTCGCCGGCGATGCCCATCTTGATCGGGGTGAAATCGGCGTGGTTGTCGCGCACCACGAACACGCCTTCGGCTTCCTTGCGCGTCTGTCCCGGCTTCAGGTCGGACGCCGAGGTCGTCGTCGGCGTCGGATCCACGATGCGGCGCTTCTTGTCGGTCTTGGGCTCCTTGATCACCTGGCCGCTTGCGTCGTAAATCAGCTCGCGCACCGCGACGGCGGGAATGGGAACCGAGACCACGTCGTGGCGCACTGCGGTCGTGATGTCGGCGGTGCAGGTGAATCCCGGCCGCACCTCCGGCACCGGTTCATCGAGCATCACCTTCACCTTGAAATTCGTGGCTTGCGTGCCGGTGGTCGCGCCGGCGGTCTGGATCGGGCTGTTGCCGATTTCCGCCACGTGTCCTCTGAACGACTTGTCGGGGATGGCGTCGATCGTGATCTTCGCCTTCTGTCCCAGCTGTACGTTCGGGACGTTGGTTTCGTCCACCTCGATCTCCGCCTGGATGATCGACATGTCGGCCAGCGTCATCAGCACCGTGCCGGCATTGTTCATCGTGCCGATCATGACCATTTCGCCCTCCTGGATGGAGCGCGCGGTGACGATGCCGTCAATTGGCGAGACGATGCGCACTTTGCTGAGGTCGTATTGGGCGCTGTCGAGATTGGCACGTTCCTGGGCGATGCGGCTCGCCTGGGCGTTGGCCAGTTTCTCGCGCTCGGATAGTCCCGACTCGGACGACTTCACGTCGTTCAACGCCTTGTCGAGCGTTTCGCGGGTCGTGAGCTGCTGACTCCAGAGATCCTGTTGGCGTTTCAGGTTCTGCCGCATCAATTCCAGCTGCACGCGGCCGGTCTCGACGCTTTGCTGCATCTGGTCGAGGGTGACCTCCGCCGCCTTGAGGGACGCCTCGCCGTTGTCGACCCGTGACCGCAGCGTCTTCGGGTCGATCTGCAGCAGGAACTGACCCTTGGTGATGCGATCGCCCTCGTTGACCGCGAGGTTGACGACGCGGCCGACGGTGTCGCTGCTGACGTTGACCGTTCGCTTGGCCTGAATCTTTCCCGATGCCGAGACGATGGCCTCGAGATCCCGCGTCTTGATCGTCTCGGTTGTGACCGTCAGACCCTTGTCCTTCTTGAAGTACAAGTTGGCGCCGACCACCGCCCCTGCTACGAGAATGATTGCGATCGTGATGAAGACGTTCTTACGCGACATCTAGACTCCTGACCGAGCGGTTTTGATAGCGGCGATGATGACGCCGATCGCGACGTACAAAAGCAGCAGCGAGATCGCGATCGGTCCGGTGCGCTTGCGATACAGCACGCCCAGCCCAATCGAGAGACTGACCATCCACCAGATGTAGATCAGGTCGATCGACACCAGCAATCGCGCCAGGAACGAGGCATCGTCGAGAAACGGCAGGAACACTCCCAGGTTGGTGGCGCTCGACAACGACTCGCGGACGTAGGCCAGCGGCGTCGTGAACAACGCCAGCACGGCCAGGATGACGCCGGAGTGGGCGACGACGGCGAAGGTCTGCTTGAAAGTGGCGTCACCGCCCATCGCTGCGCTGAACACTGCGAAGGCGATGCCGGAGATGACCAGACAACTGAAACCCAGCACCACGATCTGGCCGACCGGCGCGATGTATACGTAGTAGGGCGCGTACTTCTCCAGTAGATCGAGTTGCGCCTGGGTGACGTGACCGCCGTATGCCTCGATGCTGGCGATCTGCTGATCGATGACCGCATCGCGGCCGACGTCCGTCGACAGCAAGGCCGTCACTGCGGACGAGGTGATAAGCAGTACCACGACGAAGATGCCGAGCCAGCGCGGATGGGCCGCGACATCCGTATAGGTCGCCCTCGGCGCGAACAGGACACCGCCAAACCGTGCAGGCAGGCTCATCGCGGGCGCCGACGGTTTTGGTGATTCCGGCGTTATCTCGGTCATAAGCAGCTCGTCCGATTACGATAGATACGACTTTTTCTTCTTCGGTGTTCGCCGGGCTTTGCGGGCCGTCGCCGCCGGTGCGCCGGCAAACACTTGTCGCAGCACCCCGAGACCATCCAGGAGGCGCCGGCGACCGGACAGGTCGAGCGGCGCCAGCACCTGCGACAGGTGCGCCTCGGCGGCCTTGCCCACCCGTTCGAGCACGGTTTTGCCGGCGGCGGTGACTTCGATCATCACCACCCGACGATCGCCTTCCGGCGCTCCGCGCCGCGCCCAGCCGCGCTCCACCATCGCGCTGATTGAGTTCGACATCGTCGGCAGGCTGACGCCCTGGATCGAGGCCAGCTCGGTCAGCATTCGCGGCCGGACCGCCAGAATTGACAGGAGGCCGAAATGGGCCGGCGCCGGCATCTCACCGGCGGCGCGGAGCTCCGCCGCGACGGTCCGCATCACCAGCGGAATGATTTCGAGGATTTCGCGCGCGGTCTCGCGCGCTTGAACGCGGGTCATGACGTGGACTACCGGTTAGCCTGCCTAATTGTTATGAGGGCTAAGTTATCACGCTTTCTTGACAGCGCCAAAGTCGCTGTTTACCATGCGCTCTCGCGTCGCCGGAAGGAGGGGCACGTGGTCGGATTTGTTCCCAAAGAGATGTTCTTCACCAAAGGCGTGGGGAAGCACCGGGAGAAGCTGACCTCGTTCGAACTGGCGCTGCGATCGGCCGGCATCGCCGCGTGCAATCTGGTGCGGGTGTCGAGCATCTTCCCGCCGAACTGCCGCATCTTGTCGCGCTCGCAGGGGACGAAACTGCTCGAGCCGGGACAGGTCACCTTCGTGGTGATGTCGGAGGCCGCCACTCGCGAACCGCACCGGCTGATCGCCGCGACCGTCGGCGTCGCCATTCCCAGGGACCGCGATCTGTACGGCTACCTTTCCGAACACCACAGCTTTGGCGAGAGCGAGGACATCGCCGGTGATTACGCAGAGGAACTCGCGGCCGAGATGCTCGCGACCACGCTCGGCCTGGAATTCGATCCGGACAAGAGCTGGGATGAAAAGAAAGAAGTCTACCGGCTGTCGAACGAGATCGTCAGGACCCAAAACGTCACGCAGACCGCCGTCGGCGACAAGAAGGGGCTATGGACGACGGTGGTCGCCGCCGCCGTCCTCGTGGCCTAGCCGCTTTTCCGGTGCCGCCGCATCAGCGGCATAAGGCAACCAACAGCACACAGGGTAAGGTAGGAGGCATGCGCAACGCCTCCCCGAGTGTCCCGCGTACGATTTCGTCTGCTCCCCTCGTCGGCTTCCTGTGTTTCTTGCTGATCGCCAGCTGCTCGCGATCCGCGCTTGCCCAGGCGAGCGAATCGGTCGGCGTTCGAGCCAAGGGCATGGGGGGAGCGTTCACGGCCGTGGCCGACGATGCCACGGCGACGTGGTGGAATCCAGCGGGGCTGGCCGGCGGCGCCTATGCGAACGTCATCGTCGAATACGGCACCAGCCAGGAGCCAAAAGACGACGTCAACTCCGCAGGCCTGGCGGTGCCGGCGGGCCGAACGACCACAAACGGCTTCGCGGCGGCGTTTCCGGCCCTTGGCGTGAGCTATTACCGCCTACGAGTCAGCGAAATACGGCCGCTCACCTCTACAGCCCCGGCCGGTGGCGGCCGACAAGATCCAGCGACGGTGGCCGTCTACGAGCAAACCCTGGTTCTGAATCAATTTGGTGTGACGATCGGCCAGTCCATCGGCGAGCATTTTGTCGTCGGCTCGACGCTGAAGCTGGTGCAGGGGAGCCACGCCAGCGCGGTGCAGTCGGCCGATGTGGCGTCGCTCGATCAGGCCCAGGAGTTGGACGGCCCCAGCGAGACCCATGGTGGCCTCGATCTGGGAGCAATGGCGTCGTTCGGCCGGAACCGGCTGGGTCTGACCGTTCGAAACGTCACGGAAATTGAATTTACGAGTGGTTCCGACACCTTCACGCTGAAGCGTTCGTACCGGGCAGGCTGGGCCTACAGCACCGGTCGCCGGGGCGTGATTGGCTCGTCCGCTCTGGCGGTGGATGCCGACCTGACGACCACTCCGACGCCGACCGGAGACGAACGGCGTGTGGCGCTCGGCGGAGAGATCTGGCTGATGGGCCAGCGGCTGGGGCTGCGGGGCGGGGTCGGCACGAATACGGTCGGATCGAGGCGGACGGCACTGAGCGGCGGGGTCAGCGCGATGCTGCTGAAGCACACATATGTCGATGCCGCAGTGACGGGCGGCACGGATACGGGTCGCCATGGCTGGACAATTGATGCAAGGCTGACGTTTTAGGTCAGCGACTGGCGTTTTGGGTCACTCTGGTCGTTTTAGGTCACTATTGACGTAATTTGTCAGTTCGTGTACGTTAAGACTTTATGGCCGTTCGAATTGGCGAGCTGCTTCTCAAAGAGAAGCTGATTACTGCGGAGCAACTCCAGCAGGCCCTGACCCAGCAGAAGGCCAACGGGGGAAAGCTTGGCCTCAACCTGGTCAAGATGGGGTTCGTCAAGGACGAACAGATCACCGCGCTTCTGAGCAAGCAGTACGGCGTTCCCTCCATCAACCTGACGCAGTTCAAGATTGATCCGACGATCGTCAAGCTGGTTCCAACCGAGACCGCGCGCAAGTACCAGATCATTCCGTTGAGCCGGTCCGGCAGCACCCTGACCATCGCGATGACGGATCCGACCAACGTCTTCGCGATGGACGACATCAAGTTCATGACGGGTTACACCGTCGAACCGGTGGTCGCCTCCGAAACCGCGATCACCGACGCGGTCGAGAAGTACTACCCCAGCGGAAAGGCCGGCGCGCCCGGCAAGCCGGGAGGCAAACCCGGCGCACCGACCACCGGCAGCACGCTCGAAATGGCCAGTCGCGGGCTGGAGGAACTGCAGGCCTCGCTCGGCAACGCCGACGATGTCGAGGTCCTCGAGGAACTGCAGGAGATCAGCGCCGAGGCGCTCGCCAAGCAGGGTGAGGACGCACCGGTCGTCCGGCTCGTGAACGTCGTGTTGATGTCAGCCATCCAGAAGGGGGCCAGCGACATCCACATCGAGCCCTACGAAAAGGAACTGCGCGTCCGCTACCGCATCGACGGCATCCTCTACAACATCATGGCGCCGCCGATGAAATATCGCGATGCGATCACCTCGCGCATCAAGATCATGTCCAAGCTGGACATCGCCGAGAAGCGCCTGCCGCAGGACGGCCGCATCAAGATCCGCTACAACGAGAGCGGCGAGCCCAAGGAAATCGACTTCCGCGTCTCGGTACTGCCGACGCTGTTCGGCGAGAAGATCGTGCTCCGTCTTCTCGACAAGGACAAGTTGATGCTCGACATGACGAAGCTCGGGTTCGAGCCCGAGTCCCTCGCCAAGTTCGAGGCGGCGATCGCGCGTCCATGGGGCATGGTGCTGGTCACCGGCCCGACCGGCAGCGGCAAGACCAACACGCTCTACTCCTCGATCTCGCGCATCAACACGCCCGAGACCAACATCATGACCGCCGAAGACCCGGTCGAATTCAACCTGGCCGGCGTCAACCAGGTGCAGGTCAAGGAGAACATCGGCCTCAACTTCGCGGCGGCGTTGCGCTCCTTCCTTCGTCAGGATCCGAACATCATCCTGATCGGCGAAATCCGCGACTTCGAAACCGCGGAAATCGGGGTCAAGGCCGCGCTCACCGGTCACCTCGTGCTCTCGACGCTGCACACCAACGACGCGCCCAGCACCATCAACCGTCTGATGAACATGGGCATCGAACCATTTCTCGTCGCCAGCTCGGTGCATCTCATCTGCGCGCAGCGCCTGGTGCGGCGCTGCTGCTCGAATTGCAAGGAGCCGTTCCCGATGTCGCCCGAGGCGCTGGTGCAGGCCGGCTTCAACCAGGAAGACGCCGAGAACGTGACCCCGATGAAGGGCGCCGGCTGCGAGAAGTGCAACAACACCGGCTACAAAGGCCGCGTCGGCCTCTACGAAGTGATGGAGATCGGCGAAGAACTACGCGAGCTGATTCTGGTCGGCGCCTCCGG
>DASXIR010000413.1:0-14489 GCA_036497895.1 Vicinamibacterales bacterium
ATCACCGTCACGATCTCTGTCGCGACCGGCGTCGCGTTCGGTCTCGTGCCTGCGTTGCGCGCCTCCCGCGTCGATCTCGAGACCGCGCTCAAGGCAGGCGCCCGTGAACACGGTACCAATCGACGGTATAACCTCCGCGGACTGCTGGTCGTCTCCGAAGTCGCGCTTGCACTGATGCTTCTCGTCGGCGCCGCGCTGCTGATTCGTAGTTTCGTGGCGCTTCGTCAAGTCAATCCCGGGTTCGAACCTCACAACGTAATGACGATGCAGACGGTGATCGTCGGACGGCATTTCTCCGCTGCCGCGCCCGTGCGTGAACTGGGGAACGGCGGTCTCGAGCGCTTGAGTGTGCTACCTGGCGTGGAATCTGCTGCGGCGAGCCTGACCGGAGTGCCGCTCGATACGTGCTGTGCTCTTAATGTCGGCATCCTCGGGCGGCCGCGAGACGACGAATTCAGCTACGCCGTGTATTGGAACCTGGTCTCACCTGGATATTTCGATGTTCTGAAGATCCCGCTCGTGCGCGGACGCGAATTCACTGAGCGCGACGACGCAGGTGCGACGCCCGTCGTGCTGATCAATCAAGCAATGGCGAAGCGCTATTGGCCCGACTCCGATCCTCTCCGCGACTCGCTTCTCGTGGCGCCGAGGATCGGCGGCGAGCTCGAGGAAACCGTGCCGCGGCGCATAGTCGGCATAGTCGGCATAGTCGGCGACGTCCGTTATTACCAGCTTCGAAACGAGCCACGCGCGTCGATGTATGTTCCACTCAACCAGGTATCCGAGCGCCAGGTCGCGTTCCTGAATCGCCTTGCACCGACGATGACGTGGCTGATCCGAACCCGGGCCGAGCCACGCGTTTTGGCCGACGCGATTCAGCGCGAGGTCCGTACGGCCGGTGGCGGCCTGCGACCCGTTGCGATTCGTACCATGGACGACGTCTCCGGCGCGTCCACGTCACGCGACCGGTTCGAGATGTCCCTCGTCACGATCTTCGGCGCAGTGGCCTTGCTGCTGGCGGCCGTTGGCCTCTACGGCATCATGAGCTATTCGGTGCAGACGCGGCGGCGCGAGATCGGGATTCGTTTGGCGCTGGGCGCCGAGAGCCACCAGCTGCGTCGCATGGTGCTCGCGCAGGCGATGGCGATGGCGTGTGCTGGGATTGCGGTCGGCCTCGCCGGCGCACTGGCGTTGACGCGGTTCATGGCCGGTCTGCTGTTCGGCGTGGGGCCCTACGATCGCGATGCGTTCGTCATCGTGCCGCTCGTCTTGATCGTGGTCGCGTTCGCTGCGGCGTGGATTCCCGCGCGCCGTGCGAGTACCGTCGATCCGATCGTGGCATTTCGGGCTGAGTAGCCGATTGTTTCGCAGCGCTAGCGAGCCGCGATGCGCAGGGCCAGAAACGGCACGAGATTGAACAGCAGGATGCCGATCTTGTAAATGGCCATGCTCGCGTAGTGAATGCTGTCGAAGCGATCTTCAGACATGTGAAACCATCGACTGTGGAGCCTCAACAGCCAGCCGTGCGCAAATACGAATGCGACAAACCAGAATAGCAAGACCGTGTAATTGAGGATGGCGCACCACAGCACAAAGTCGCTGATCAACTGTACGTTCATGGCTGCCTCGCTTCTCACGTTGAACCCGTTCGTTGCGGGTGCCTTCTCGCCTTCGCGAATGCCCGGTGCACGAAAACGAAACGGGCTTGCCGTAGGCTGGCCGACAGTCTCCCGTAGATGGCGCAAGACCTCAAGCTCGGGGCACGAACGTCAGGACTCGACGCGGGTTCTCGACCAGAATCGTGCGCAACGTCCGGTCATCGACACCCGCGCGCTTCAAGCGCGGGACGAAGTTCGTGATCGTCATGTCGATGCCCGGACCGCCGTTCGCGCGCAGGTACTTTGGGCTGGCGAAATCTGACGACAGGCAGATCCGGTTCGCCAGTCCCGCGTCGAGAAGCGTCAGGATCGTCTTCACGTACTCGTCTGCGCGCGGATCGTCCGGCTTGCCGCTGTGATCGAAGCCGACGTAGGCGCCGCGTCTGGCGATCGCCATGGGCACGCGGGCGGGTTGTTCCTTGATGTCGTTGAGATGGCCGATGACGATGCGATCAAGGCTGACGCCCGCCGATTGGAACAACTCGAGCTGATCCATGGCGCAGCGTTCGCAACCGTCTGACACGTGTGTGATGATGGGCAGCCCGGTGCGCTGGCTCACCTTTGCCGCGGCGAGCAGTGCTTTGTGCTCCTGAGCGTCCATCGGCAGATCGGTGCCCGTGCCCATTTCTCCGATCGCGCCCCAGCGCTCGGCCACCGAGAGCCGCTGAAAGTCGTCGGCGAGCTGATCGGCTGACTGACGCAACGCATCCGGCGGGTAGTCGGATTTCGCGTGGAGACCGCCGCCGGCGACGATGAGCACGTTCGAGCGCGTGGCAATCGCGCGCAGCGTCTCGATCTTGCGTCCGAGATCGCTCGTGCCGGTGTCCACGATGCAGCGGACGCCGCTGGCGCGGCAGGCCGAGACTTCCCGCGCGATGAGATCAACGTCGTCGTACCACTTGGTCGCGGGCCGTTCGATGCCCCAGGAAGTGCCGCCGAGCGACAGGTGTTCGTGGATCAGGATCGGTCCGTCGATGTCTTCCGGGCGGACGTCGCGGAGCACCGTTCGGATGACCGGTTTGCCATCGGAGATCTGCAGCGGCAGGGCTGCGGCCGCCAGCAGCGCCATCGCTTCGCGTCGGGACATGGCTGTTGACATCACTCAGACCTCAAGGCCGTCAGCGGGTCGATCTGCGTCGCCCGGCGTGCCGGGATGAAGCAGGCGACCACTGCGACGCCGAGCAATACGATCGTGACGGCCGCGAACGTGATCGGATCGAACGGGGGTACGCCGTAGAGCGTCGCCGCCATCAGGCGCGCGACCATCGCGGCGCACACCGCGCCGGCCACAGTGCCTGCAGCCGTTACCACGAGACCGCGGCCCATGATGCCCGCCAGGATGGTCGTTCGAGGAGCGCCCAGCGCGAGACGCACGCCGATTTCGTGCGACTGCGCTGCCACCGTGTACGACATGACGCCGTATATCCCGAGGGCGGATAGCACCAGCGCGGTCAGGCCGAACACCGCGATGATCTGCAGCACGAACCTCCGGCCCGCCACCGAGGCGGCAATCTCATCCGGCAGCCGCCTCGCGCCAAACACCGGCAGCGCCGGATCGAGCTGCTGGACGACCTCGCGGACACGGTCCGCGGTCGCAGCGGTGTCCGTTGGTCCGCGCAGGAAGATGGCCAGGTGCTTGGCCGTCTTCTGATAACTGCTCGCGTAGATCTGCGGCACATCCGCGTCGGCGAGGGTTTCCGTCCGCGCGTCGGCGACAATGCCGACAACCGTCGTCCACGCGGTGGCCGAGGCAGACAGCTTCACGTGCGCACCGATGGGATCGGCCTTCGGCCAGAAGGCTCGCGCCATGGCCTCGTTGATGACGGCCACCGCCGGCGTGGTCCCGACGTCGAAGTCATTGAACAGCCGGCCGCGCACCAGCGGCATCCCGAGGAGCGGGAAGTAGCCGGGCGTCACGACAGCGCCGTCGACGATTGGCGCGTCAGTCGCGTCTGTCCCGCGGCCTTCGACGAGCAGCGGCATGACGTTCATGTCACGATGCGCGTGATCGAGCGGGATCGCGCTGCTGCTGCCGACGGCGGCGGCGGTCACGTCCGGCAGCGCCTGCGTTCGGCGAAGCAACTCGCGGACGAAGGGCGCCTCCTGCCCGATCGTCTTGTACGCATCGATGCTGGTGTCGTTCGGATACGGCAATCGCGTGCGAACGGTCGTCACCGCGGTGGGGTTGAATCCGAGCCGGGCATTCAGCAGGTCCCAGAAACTCCGCATGAGCAGCCCCGCCGCGACCATCAGCACGAGCGACAGCGCGACTTCCGCCGCGACCAGCAGGTGGCCCGTTCGAGCCTGACGATAGGGCGCCGCGGCGCTGCGCAGATCCCGCCGTCCGGCATCGAGCGCGGGCGCGAGGCCGAACACCACACCAGAGACGATCGTCATCGCGACGGCGAACAACAGGACGTTCCAGTCCAGCGTGACCGCTCGCACACGGGGCAGATCGACCGGAATCAGCCGCGTCAACGAGGCTCTCGTGATGACCAGGACGACGACAGCGACGGCGCCACCGGCGGCCGCCAGACACAGGCTCTCGGTCAACAGCTGACGCATCAGCCGGGCGCGGCCGGCGCCGATCGCCGCCCGGATCGAGAACTCGCGCCGCCGCGTGCTGGCGCGAGCCAGGAGCAGGTTCGCGACATTGACGCAGCCGATCACCAAAACGAGGCCGACCGCACACAGCATCAGAATCAGCGACGACCGCACGTCGCCGACGACCGTGTCCTGCAGGGGCACCAGCCGAACAGTCCATGCGCTGCCATCCGGGTAGTCAGCCGAATACTGTTTCCGAAGCCTCGCGACGAGCGCATCGATCTGCTGTTGCGCTGCCGCAGTCGAGACGCCCGGCGGCAGTCGTGCGATCGCCCCAGGGATGTTTCGGAGGCGGCGCGGTGGCTGAATCGGCAGTGGCGGCCCGTAGAAGCTGGTTGCGGCCCACACATCGACCTCACGCTCCTCGGCCGTGCGCCCCGGCGCGTGGAATCCCGGCGGCATGACGCCGACGACCCGGTACAGGTCCGTGTCGAGGCGGATGCTCCGATCGAGAATGTGCGCGTCGCCGCCGAAGTCGCGCTTCCACAGGCCGTCGCTGATGACGACCTCCTCCGTGTATCCCGGCGATCGGTTGTCCGCTGGAAAGACGCGCCCCAGTTGCGGGGCCACGCCGAGGACCGCGAAGTAGTTCGGCGTGACGCTCATCAGCCGCACCTGCGCCGGACGCGAGGCGCTGGTGAGGTTGTTTTCGTCGAACCACGCCAGCGCCACGTTCTCGAAAATTCCGGAGCGCTCCAGATCGAGCCATTCCGGCTGCGAGAGGCCGACGTCGTACGACCCGCTGCCGGGCAAGTCGTCAACGACGCTGAGGAGCGCCTCGGCGCGCGGATACGGAAGCGGTTGCAGCAGCGTGACGTCGACCACGCTGAAAATGGCGGTGGTCGCGCCGATGCCGAGCGCGATGGTCAGCACCGAGACCAGCGCGAACCCCGGCGCGTTGCGCCACGTGCGGACCGCGTGTCGTGCGTCCTGGACGATCCCGTCCCACCCACGCCAGTGACGACGTTCGGAGAACTGCTCTCGACTGAGCGTCAGGTTGCCGAACGTCCGGCGGGCCGCCGCGCGCGCCTCGTCCGCGCTGAGTCCCTCGCCCTGCAGGCGCTCGATCTCGAATTCGAGATGTGAGGCGACCTCGGCGGCGAAATCGTCGGCGTCTCGTCGGCGGAACATGCGCGTCAGCCCTCGAGCGGGTGCGCCTCGAGCACCCGTGCGATCGCGTCTGCCAGCCGCTTCCACTTGCTCGTTTCCCTGACCAGCTGCTTGCGGCCGGCAGCGGTGAGCGCATAAAAGCGCGCCCGGCGGTTGTTCGACGAGACGCCCCACTTCCCGACGATCCACCGGCGCGCTTCGAGGCGCTGCAGCGCCGGATAGAGCGCGCCGTGCTCGACCAGCAGTTCGTGTTCCGAGGTGTGCTTGATCGCGCGGGCGATCGCGTGGCCATGCTGCGGTTCGCCGATCAGCGTGCGGAGGATCAGGAGATCGAGCGTCCCCTGCAGCAGGTCGAGTGGTTCTTCCTGTCTTTGGGTAGACATCTAACCGAAGAGTGAACCATCTTTGGGTAAAATGTCAACCCGTAGGTCTCTCGAAGGGCGAACAGCAGCACGATTCTCATGGGGCTCCCTCGCGCGACACCTTACCGCGCTTCGTCAGCTGCACGCCTATCGTTTCTTCAGCCTCGTCCGCTGTTCCAGCAACCGGATCACCGCCTGGAACGCCTCGTTCTCGCTCTTGAGCAGATCGCGTTGTCGACCGGGCGCGATGTACCACGCCCTCAATCGCTTGACGAGATCGCGCTCGTCGGCGAGTTGCTCGGCCGCCGTCTTGTTGGAAAGCTCCATCCGTCGCGTTAGCCCTTCTTTGCTCTGTGTCATCTCGCCCAATATTTTTCGGTCTTCTGCGCCTTTGCGTGCCATCTCAAGGATGCTAATCCGACTTTCGAGCCCACACGAGGAACATCTTTGGCCCGAGGATCAGCAGGTCCAGGTTTTCGGAATCGCGGTGCATCTCGGCGCGAGTGGATTGCATCTGGTCCGCAGTGATTAATCCGGCGCCCACAAAGGCGTCCGCCGCTTCATCGACGGTCCATTTCAGCAGGAAACGGTCCTCGCCGCGGACGACGGGGTGATGCACTTCGACGTCGGCGTCGGGAAATCCGGCGGCTTTTACCAGGTGAAAGAGATTATTCGCCATCGCGTAATCGAGTCCGCGTGTGGGACCCAGGCGGCCGAACAGATCCGCGAAGGCATTCAACGAACTCCGCGGGATACTGTGCGCTGCCGTCAGGTCGCCGTCTTCGACGACGAGCATGCCGCCGGGCCTGAGCAGCGCCCGCATCTCGCGCAGGCACGCGGGCGGATCCACGAGGTGGAGCAGGAGGAAGCGGCAGTACACCAGATCGAAGGATCCGCGCGGCAGACCCGTGTCGGTGGCGTTGGCCTCCACGAACGTGGTGTTGGCGAGGCCGGCGGCGCGGCACAGACTCTCCGCTTGTGTCAGCTGGGCGCGACTCATGTCGAGGCCGGTGACGTGTCCTGCGGGCCCGACCATTTCAGCGATCATGCGGGTCGTTTCGCCCACGCCGCAGCCGAAGTCCGCGACCGTCATGCCCGGTGCCAAACCGGCGCGCTGCAGCACCCGGCGTCCGACCGGCGAGCAGACGCGGTGCAGGGAGTGCAGGCGTCTGGCGGCGGCTTCGCCGGTGGCGAGCGAGTACTGTCCGAGGTTGGCGTCGGGTTGCACCGGATCCTTTTGACGAAGTTCGCCTTTGCGTCCGCGGTGACACAGGCCGCGCGGCCAGGATAGGCAGCCGCCATTCTAGTTCGGATTCGTCAGGCTGGACTCGACTCGGCCGGCACGCCATGGCTCGCAGTTCCGAAGACCGATTACCTGAACCGATAACTGGTCCCCTCGACCTGCGACAAGAGATCGGCGGGGGCATCGGTGGCAACGGCCCGGCCCTCGATGCGAGGCGAGACCGGCGAGTGGGTGGCCAGATATTCCGTCAGCACCTGGTGGATGGTCACGTCCTGGCGGTGCGGATCGCTGACGTTGCCGATGCGGCAGATGGTGTTGTCAGGGTCCCCTTCGCGTTCGCATCCGACCACGGTGTACTGGCGCGCAGCTGCGAGCGGCTGTCCCTGGACGAGCACTTCCTGGACGCGCCTGCCCGGCGCGTTGCCGATCGTGAACTTCACGACGAGCCCCTTGTATCGCACGAACCATCCGCCGAACCGTTTTGTCGCATCCTTTGCGAACGTGTTCTCAAGCTCGCTTTCCAGCCAATCGAGGACCTGCTGACCCGAGACGACGCCGTCCTTGATCGCGGACTCCACCGGCAGCATGCTCCAGAGAAATTCCTGCGTGATGGTGATCTCGCCACCCGGTGGCGGTACGAGCGGCGGACAGAAGCGAAAACCGTTCGAGACCACGAAGTCCTTGTTGAACTTCCACATCAACGCGTCCGTGATCAGGTTGTCCATCGGCGTTTCGATCACGTAGTACCGCAGCAGCGGCGTGCGCGTGGCGCCGAGCACCTTGCCGATTTCCTCCCGGTACGGTTCTCGCGCGGCGGCCACCATCGTCTGCATACGGGAATCTTCGCCGTAACGATCCGGATCGACGTCGAGGAGTTCGTAGGTTTGCTCTTTTATCGCGCCGGCTTCGACGACCAGATCGAGCTTGCCGACAAACGACCCGAAAGCGCCCGGTTCGGTCACCTTGCAGAACCTGCCTTCGATCGGCTCGCGGATGCGCTCGTGGGTATCGCCGCCGAGGACGTAATCGACGCCTTTCGCATACGGTTGATTCGCGAGGTCCAGTTGCTGCGCCAGCCCCATGTGCGAGATCACGAAGAGCACATCGCAGCCTTTCTCGCCGCGGAGTATCCGCACGTACCGGGCGAGATCGTCTTTCGGGTGGCTAAATCGAATCCCACGCGAGTAGGCCGGCGACTGCCGCGTCGGGGTGGCGGGATCGTTGTAGCCGATGAAACCGATCCGAACGTCGCCACGGGTAAAAACCTGAAAAGGTGGAAACAGCAGAGCGCCGTCAGGCGAGTCGGAGTGGAACATGTTCGCGCAGACCTTCGCCGCGGCGTAGTCGCTCATGTTCCTGATCAGCATGTCTTTGCCGTACACGACTTCCCAATTGCCGGGCAGGACGAGGTCGTAGCCGATTTCGTTGATGAGCGGAACGATGCTGCGGCCTTTTGACAGCGCCGCGACGGCGCTGCCTTGAAAACAATCACCGCCGTCGACGAGGAGCGTGCCCTCCGGATTCTGCCGCCGCACAGTGTCGATCATCCGGCGCAGCGTCGCGAACCCGCCGCGCCGCTTGAACACCGCGTGGCCGTCGACGCTGAAGAACTCATCGTGAGGATCGAGCTGCGCGTGGATGTCGGTGGTGTGGAGAATCGTGATGTGGCGGGCGCGTCCGCGCTGGCACGAGGCGAGTGTTGGCCCCGCGACCAGGCCAAGCGCGCCTGCAGACTTCAGGAAGTCACGCCGGGTTCTGGTGGAAGTCCTCATGTCGCAGCTGTTCACGCTCCGCTGATAGGCATCGGGCGCTCACCGGCCTTGACTTCAACGGCGTTGCTCACTCTATAACGGCCGCCCGGCTTCAGTTTTGCTATTCTCACTCTCCGGTTCGACGTGATCCTCCGGCACCGTGCAACCTGACAGAGCATCACGCAACGGGAGCGCCATCTTGCAATTCAAAGATCAGTCCGATCGGCTTCTGAGTGTCTTCGACTATGCGGGGACGTTTGTGTTCGCGGCAGAAGGAGCTTTGGCTGGCATCGGTGCCCGACTGGATCTCTTTGGCCTGATGGTGCTCTCCTTCGTCACGGCGCTCGGCGGTGGGATCATTCGCGACGTGCTCCTTGGCGCAACTCCTCCCGTGGCGATTCGGAACTGGCGGTACCCGGCCGTCGCGTTCGCAGCGGGGACGCTCGTGTTCATCTCCAATCAGTTTGCCCGGCAGATTCCATCTGATCTCACGACAACGCTGGACGCTGCCGGTTTAGCCCTGTTCGCGATTGCGGGCACGGAAAAAGCGCTCTTGGCCGATCTGTCCCCGTTTGTTGCAGCTCTCCTCGGGACCGTCACCGGCGCCGGAGGCGGCGTGGTCCGGGACATGCTCCTTGCGCAAGTCCCCTCCGTGCTCAGGGCCGATGTGTACGCGACCGCCGCGTTCGCGGGTGCGCTCGTCATGGTCCTGGGCCGCGCCCTGGGATGGCCGCGGGCGCTTGCGGCCGTCTCCGGCTTCGTGGTCTGCTTTCTGCTGCGCATGACGAGTGTCTGGCTGCATTGGCACCTGCCAATCCCGGGCGGCGCCTGAGGACGTCATCCCTGAGGTCGATTCGAGTAGTTTTCCGCACTGAAACGAGCCGGTCCAGACTGTAGCTGTCGCGCCGAAATGGCTCGTCATGGCTGCCTTATTGCTTTAATGTCCAATGGTTGGAGGAGGCGTCATGATTTCCGCAAGAGTCGTCGAGCTGATTGAAATTCACGCGAATCGGCTGTCAAAGGACGCCGCCGAGGATCTCGCGACGAACCCGAGGACGGCGGGATTCCGGCACGTCTCCCACGAGGAGCTGGAGCAGCGCGTGTTTCAGATCTTTCACCATCTGGGCAACTGGATTGGCGATCCGAAATCCGCGAAAGTCGAAGCGGAGTTTTCAGGCTGGGGCAGGCTCCGGTTCGAGCAGGGGATGCCGGTCAGCGAGATCGTCTACGCGATCATCATTCTGAAACAGCATCTGCGCCGCTACATCAGCGACAACGGCCTCGTCGAAGCGGCGTTTCCGCGCACGGACAGCGACTATGTGCTCCCGATGAACCTGTACAGCTTGCAGGATCTGAATACGCGTATCGGCGAGTTCTTCGACGAGGCGTTGTACTACCTGGCTCGCGGACACGAAGCTGAGGCTCGACGCCTCGCGGCTTCTGCGCACTGATCACCGTCACGCTCGTACCGGCAGCAACCACCACACGGCCGCTGACCGCAGAGGCCGATGGCCCTGCGTGTGACTGGGCCTTGTCGCTTTCGACTGGCTGCTGTCGGGCATTCCGATGATTTGTTACTCTTTCTGCCGACTGGCGTGTGCTACTGTTCCTGTTGACAAGGAGGCACGATGAAGAACGCGTTACGGCTGCCCCTGCTCACGTTCGTCGCCTTCAGCTTGCTCGCCGGTCCGGCCGTGGCCCAGACCCCGAGCGCCGAGCTTAAGGTCGGCGACGCGGCTCCGGATTTCAGCCTGCCGGGCACTGACGGCAAGACCCACAGCCTGAAGGATCTCCGCGGACACTGGGTCGTGCTGGGCTGGTTTCCGAAAGCCTTCACCGCTGGTTGAACGGCCGAATGCAACTCGCTCCGTGAGAGCGGGGGACTGATTCGGAAATTCGACACCGCGTACTTCATGATCAGTGTCGATACGCTCGAGGATAACAAGGCGTTCGCGCTGAAAGAGCACGCGGACTTCCCGATGCTCGCGAATCCGGACAAGAAGGTCGCGTTCGCCTATCAGGTGATTCCAGCCGACGCGCCACCAGAACGTCAGTTCGCCAGACGGTACACCTACTACATCGATCCGGCCGGGAAGATTGCCTTGATCGACAAAGCCGTGAAGCCGGCCACATCCGGTCAGGACATCGTCGAGCACTTGACGGAGCTCAAGGTCCCCGAGCGGAAATAAGGCGTGTCTCGTTTACGAGGTTAGTCGCTTGCGAGGTTGAGTCAGAGCAGCGATTTGATCTCCGCCTCGAAGATGTCCTTGACCGTCTTCGCGTCGGGATCCTTCGTCGCCGTCGCGGACGGCAGCCCGAGATGCTTCTGGCAGATCCGGCCGTCGCGCCCGATGAGGAACGACATCGGCAACCCAAACAGCGGGCCGTAGGCGTCGTCGATCGCGTCCTGCTGCTCGTCGCCGTTCAGCACGGGGTAGTTCATCTTCATGGCCTGCGCGTACGGCCCGGCGTTTGCGAACTTATCCAGCAGGACGACGCTGACCACTTCGAAGCCCTGGGTCTTGTACTTGTTGTAGAGATCGATGAAGCCCGGAATCTCGACCTTGCAGGGACCGCACCACGTCGCCCAGAAGTCCAACAGAATGACTTTGCCTTTGTAGTCGTCGAGTCTGACGTTCCTGCCGTCGAGATCCTTCAATGTAAAGTTGAAATTCGCCGGTTTCGCGTCTGCAGGACACGCGGCCCCGTGAGGCGCTCGTGCGACTCTGCTGCTCCAGATCCTGGGCACCGCGATCGCCACCATCGCTGATCCAATCACGGCGGCAGCCGCCGCCAACGCCCGGCCCTTGCGCATCACGAGCTTCCCCCGCCAACAATCGCCCGACGAACAGCTGCAACGATTTCGTCATCCGACGGAAATCCAGCGGCGTCCTTTCGCGTTACGACCACGTCTCCGACCCAGACGGTGAATTCTCCTCGGTTCCCTTCCACCAAGTCCGGGTCGATACCGACGTCCTGTTTGATCAGCGCCGCCGCACGGGCAGCGCGAGGACGATAGTTTCAGACCTTACAGTATCGAATCCGAACCTGCGGCATGTGAGACTCCTTGTGGCCGGCGACGAATCCAAGCCTATCAAATAGAACCGCCGTGTTGGCACCGACGAACTTGTCACCGCCCGCTGGCGCGGTTCAGGAACCCGCGGTAGGTCGTTGTCTGGTTCGGTACGACGGTGACGCCGCCGACAAGCGGTTCGAAGTTGGGCGAGACGAACTCGAGGGTGTGGTAACCCGCCGTGGCATCAAGATGCTGGAAGTAGCCCTTGTATTGATCGACGGTCCCGGCGAAGAAGCCGTCAACGTAGACGAGCGCGCTGCGCGGCTCGACGTCGAGTTGCAGACCGCCCATCAGGCGAGGTCCCGGCGACGCGGCCTGTTCGTCGACCTCTGGCCCCGGCCACCAGTAGGGATCGAACACCACCAACCCGAGATACGAGGAGCGAAAACAGATCGGCCTGTGCGTGCGGGCGGCCGGGTAGAGGGGAACAGTCGTGATTGTGCCGCGTGGTTTGGCGACCGTTGATGGTCGCGAGACGGGCCGCGCTCCCGCGGGTTGTCGGCCGGTCTGCAGGCCGATCGATCCGCCCTGCGCGCTCACACTCAGCGGCAGCGCGAGGGCACTGACGATCCCAAATGCTACGGCAATGCGCATCTGTTCAACCCACTATACGCCCGCGGCCCTCACCATGTGTGATCGGGGACATCAATCCACGTTCGCGCCGAACACCAGCAAATTACGAAATTGTCGAGCATGATTCCGCGCGGTTGCAGTTACGGTCCGGATGAATGGTGTTTTCGCGAGAGCGCGCGATCGATGTCCGGCGAGAACTCCTTGATGATGTTCGAGGCCATGTCCACGCCGATCTGCAGGCCGACCTTGACGGCGTTGCTCTGCAGGGTCCGGCTGTCCGGATAGTAGAGATTCGAAATCGCTACGGCCGTCGAGTTGCCGACGACCTCTGAAAAATTGAAGCGCGTGCCGCCAGAATCGGTGTGCGTCCACAAGATCTGCTTCATCGCGTACCCGAGCCGCGACCACCCGCCGCCTTCCCCGCGCCGGAAATAGCGAGGATCCTCGTGGAGCAGTGTGGGGTAGAGTCCCTCGGTCATCACGTTGCCGATCGCCCAGTCCGCGTAGGACGCGGTCGCATACTTCGCGTACGCGCTGACGCCGTGCCCGAACGACGGGCTCGATCCCGCCAGCTGCGCCTGCGCGCCAAAGAGCGCGGCGAGCACGACCGTTCCGCGGTCGAACGAATCGTCTTTGGCGATCTGGAATTTCTGCTTCGCCGTCAGCGGGACGTAATCCTTCAGACTGGGGGAGGTGCGGTTGTTCGGGATGATTCCCCAAATGTGGCTGTGTCCACTCTCCGGCGGATCGGCGGTGGCCGACTGCGCGCCCGACGCGTCACACGCCGCGAGGCTGATGTCGAACGCCTCCTGCGCACCCGACGTGTGAGCGAGCAGCAGCAGCGACAAGGCGGCGACGGCGGTGAGACGCATAGCCGGGACACTTGATGATACCGTCAGTGTCCGAGCCGCAGAAGCCCTCTCGAACGCGTCAGAGTGGCCATGACCGTCAAGTCTGCCTGGCTGTCCCCCTCGGATCCCGCACGATTTCCGGGTGGACCGCTGTGCGGAATCTCCTGCGGACCGGCGTGCTTCGAGAAGATTCGCGATCGGCGACGGCACCCCTCCCATCCCAGTGTCGATTTGTTCGCAAATAATTCGACGGACCGCGCCTCAACTCGCGGTATAACTGCACGCCGCACACCGCGGCTTGCCGGGCGGTCAGCCTGGCATCACGGAAGGACGTGCTTGGAATGAGGACTCCCCACCGCCCATCGATTGCTCGCGCCGCGTGCGCGAGCGCAGTCTGCGCTATGGTTCTGCTGATCCTGGTCGTCATGCAGCGGCCCATACACGCGCAGTGGCAGTGGCATGCGACGGTCGGCGCCCAGAGTACGGACAAGGGGCACCAGGCCTTGGCATTCCTGCCGAACGAACTGTGGATTCATGCCGGGGACACGGTCACGTGGGCGTTCGACGCGGACGAAATCCACACTGTCACCTTTCTTAAAACGGTTCCGGGACCGCAGGTTCGCCCGCCGTTCCCCGTGGGATGCCCTGGATTCACGTCGAGTCCGGGGAGCTTCGACGGCACGACCTGCGTGACGACCCCGCCGCTGGTGAAGGGCCAGAATTTCAGCGTCACCTTTCCGACGCCGGGAAACTTCAAACTGGTCTGCCTCGTTCACGAGAATATGACGGGGATCGTCCACGTGTTGGACCCGCTCGCGCGGTTGCCCTTCGACCAGGACGACTACAAAGACCAGGCGGCCGATCAACGCCGCGACATGCTGTCGGATTCGGATCACGACGCCGATCACGATCGGCAGCATGGTCGGCACGAAGAGGCCGAGCATCATGGTGGGCACAGCGTCGTCGCCGGCACGGGCGAGGTCACGGCCAACGGTGGCGGGTCCCAGACGTTGTCCATCATGCGATTCAGCCATGACGCCGTCACGATTCACGTGGGCGACACCGTGGAATGGACCAACGATGATCCCGTGACGCCGCATACCATCACGTTTGGAACGGAGCCCGCGGACCCGATGCCGCCCGCCGGGGCGATTACGATCGACGCAGATGGAGCCCGGCACGCCACGATTCACAGCACCGCGGACAGCGCTCATTCGGGATTCATCGTGGCGGCACCGCAGGAGCGGCTGTTTCTGCCGCA
>DASXIR010000414.1:0-9594 GCA_036497895.1 Vicinamibacterales bacterium
AAGTCGGCCGTCCCGAGCGCCTGGATCTCAAGCAGATCCTCTGGCACTTCCTCCACTTCCGGCTCGAGGTCGTCACGAAACGCCTGGAGCACGAGCTCGCGGCGCTCAAGAAGCGTATTCACATCCTCACGGGCTTCGAGACGGTCTTCGACGCGCTCGACGAGATCATCAGGATCATCAGGAAGTCGGACGGCAAGGCGGACTCGGCCGAAAAGATCATGGCGCGGTTCAAGCTCGACGCCGAGCAGACCGACGCGATCCTCGAGCTGAAGATCTACCGTCTGGCGCGTCTCGAGATTCTGATCATCCGCAAGGAGCTCGAGGAAAAACGATCGCGCGCGCGGCAGATTACGGCCTTGCTGAAGGACGAGGACAGCCGCTGGAAGCTGGTGCGCGGCGAGCTCGAGGAAATCAGCACGAAGTACGGCGACAAGCGCCGCACGACAATCGAGAGCGACTCCGCCGAAAAGATCATGGCGCGGTTCAAGCTCGACGCCGAGCAGACCGACGCGATCCTCGAGCTGAAGATCTATCGCCTGGCGCGGCTCGAGATCCTGATCATCCGCAAGGAACTGGACGAAAAGCGGTCGCGCGCGCGCCAGATCAACACGCTGTTGAAGGACGAGGACAGCCGCTGGAAGCTGGTGCGGGCGGAGCTCGAAGAGATCTCGACCAAGTACGCCGACAAACGCCGTACCGCCATCGCCAGCGATTCCGCCGAGCCCGAATACTCCGCCGACGACTTCATCGTCGAGGAGGACAACGTCGTGATCGTGTCGCGGGACGGCTGGGTGAAGCGTCAGAAAGAAGTGAAAGACCTGTCGACGACCCGCCTACGGGAAGGCGATGTGGTGCTGGCGGCGTGCGCCGGCAGCACGCGGGCCAGCTGCGTATTCTTCTCGAATTTCGGCGTCGCCTACACGTCGCGGATCATCGACGTGCCGGCTTCGACCGGCTACGGCGAACCGATTCAGAAACAGTTCAAGCTGAAGGACGGCGAGAAAATCGTCGCCGCGCTCAGCCTCGACAGCCGGGTCGCCGGCACCATCGTGCCGAAGAAGGACGGCGATGCGGCGCCGGTCCACGCGGTGGCGGTGTCGAGTGACGGCTATGCGCTGCGGTTCGGTCTGGATGGGTTGGTCGAACCGAGTACGCGTTCAGGACGCCGGTATGCGCGGCCGGCCGAAGGCGCCGAGATCGTCAACGTCGCCCGGTTGACCGGCGACGAGATCCTGATCGCCGCGACCGCCGAGGCACGCGGCATCCTGTGCAAGGCGGAGGAAGTGAACTTCCTGTCTGGTCCGGGCAAGGGTGTGCTGCTGATCAAACTCAACGACGAGGACAAAGTGCTCGGCTTCATCGCCTCGAGCGGCGACCGCGATCTGCTCACCGTGGAGACCTCGCGCGGTGCGGAACAGACGATCAGCACGACAAAGTACGAAATTACGGGCCGCGGCGGCAAGGGCCGGGAGCTGCTGCAGCGCGGTCAGTTCGTGAGAGTGCTCTGGCCGATGCCGGATGCGCCGCCGGTGCTGACGCCGAACTGATTGCCGTCGTCATTCACACAGGGTCACGAAGGCACCGAGGACGGTTGCGCGTCCGGCACCGGCCGGCACAGCCGGCCGACCCACCGCGACGATCAGACTGCCGGCAACGCAAGCCTGGCGAGGATGATCGCTTGTGTTCCCGCCAGTCTGGTCGCCCCGGATCGCGCCATGCGGCGGTCGGACGCGTTCAGCTCGGTCTCTGAGTCTCTGTAGTCAGAAATACTGCGGATGCAGTACAATGGCTGCGCAACCTCACCAGGAGGTTAGCCGGCGCGAACACTGCTTTGTCTGGGCTGGAACCTCCAGCCGCTGTTGTTCGACGCGAATATCGCACCGACAGCCAATGTTAGGAAACGTTTTGCCTCATCAAGATCGTCTGAACATCGCCGTTTTCATCGACTTCGACAACATCGAGATCGGCGTCAAACAAACCCTCGGCCAGCAGTTCGACGTCGGGATCATCCTCGACGCCATCAAGGAACGCGGTGAAGTCGTCACCAAGATCGCCTACGCCGACTGGACCCGCTCCGGCGAGTACAGCCGTTCGCTGACCCAGCACGCGATCCGCCTGGTCCAGCGCAACATGACGCCGGGCGGCGACAAGAACGGCGCCGACATCAACCTCGCGCTCGACGCGCTGGAGATGGCGTTCACCCATTCCCACATCAACGCCTACGTCATCGTCGGCGGCGACAGCGACTTTCTGTCGCTGGTCGAGAAACTCAAGCAGTACGACAAGAAGGTGTTCGTCGTCGGCGGCCGCGCGTTCACGAGCATGATCCTGCAGCGCAACTGCCACGAGTTCATCGCCTACGAAAACCTGGCGGGAGTGCGCAAGGCCGCGGCCCGGCAGGGACGGCCGATGCCGGCGGCAGCGGCCAGCGCGCCAGTCGCGCAGGCGATTCCGGTCGTGCGCCGGGCACTGAAGATTCTCGCCGACCGCGAAGTGACGCCGCAGACCGGCCTGCTGAAGAGCACGCTGCTGCAGCTCGACTCCACCTTCTCGGAACGCAACTACGGCGCCTCGTCGTTCCTCGACTTCGTCGAGAAGCTGGCGAAGGTCGGCTACGTGCACCTGAAGACCTCCGGCCGCAGCGTGATGGTCGAACTCAACGAGGGCTTCGTCGAGGAATCGCGGCCGACCAGCGAGGGCGAGGAACAGACCGTCGCCGCCGGGGCGCCCATCGAGCCGGAAGCGGGCGCCATTAGTGCCGGCGGATCGCACTCCGCGCCGGCGGGCGGCTCCGGTCAACAAGTGGTCAACGGTGCGTTCGTTCCACCGAACCAGGAACCGGCCGGGCCGCCGCTTGGCAATCACGCCGACGGCGTCGCACGCGCCGGCGAAATCCTGACCGCAGCCAGTGGCGCACGCTGGCCGATGTATCTGCGCAACGTCAAGCAGATCCTGCGTCAGACCGAGGGCGGATTCGACGAGCGCCGCTACGGGTTCGGCGGCTTGATGGATCTGCTGAAAGCGCTGCAGCGCGAGGGCTTCGTCCGCGTCGAACGCGATCGGCGCGGCGGCCTGCGCGTATTCCAGGGCCAGTTGCTGCAGCGGGCGCCCAGTCAAGTGTCGGGCAACGTGTTACCGCAGGGTCTGCCGGTCGACGAGCCGGAAATCGATCCGATGGACGAGCGTCAGCCGAGCCATCTGCTGCACCAGGCGGCACCGATCGACATCGAGCGGCTCGATGATGGGCCGATGCCGACGATCGACACGACGGCGGAGTTGCTCGGTCGAGCCAGTCACCGGAAGCCGCGCGCACGCGCGCTGCGACCATCGGCTGCGCCGTCGGCCCGAAAGGCGGCGGCCCGGCCGACTGCCAAGAAGGCGGCACCGAAGCGAAGCCGGAAGAAGGCCGCAGCGGACGAGTAAGGCCGAGCGGTCCGGCTGAAGCCGGCCAACTACAGGCCGGCCACTACAGGGCGGACACTACAGGGCGGTCGATTCGATCGCCGTCTATGGTTTGTCCTGATCCAGGAAATCCAGCCACTGACGGACGAGGGCGGTCTGCGGACCGTCCGCCTTCTCATACGCCTCTGCCCACGTGTGCGCGAGCCGCCGGTCATCCGACCGGCTCCGCACCACCGCGCCACCGGAGCGGACGGTGAACAGCCACTGAACGCCGAGGTAGTAGGCGTCGAGATCGGACGGATCGCTGCCGAGATACCGCTCGAGAGTGCGAACGGCCTCGCGACCTCTCCCGAACGTGCCGTACAGGATCGCCAGCGGCTTGGTGAAGCGGAGGTCCGACGGCCACTTGCCCGTGGCTTCCTCCAGAATCGCCCGCGCCTCTCCGTAATCGTGATTGCGGAGCTGTGCGTCACCCAGCCACTGATAAATCTCCGGAAAATCGGTGCCGTCGACGAGCGCCGTCTGCCATGCGCTGGCGGCTTCGTGATCGTGTCCGGCCGCCGCGTACGCCGCAGCAAGGTAGGTCAGGGACGGCGTGCTGTCGACGTCGGGCTCGATCGCGCGCTTGAAGCTGGCCTCCGCCTTTGGATAGTCGGCGGCCGCCAGGAACGCGACGCCTTCGTCAAAGGCCGTCTTCACGCTCGGATCGAGACGCTCGCGAAAGGCGTCGAGCGTCTCGGTCTCGAGCGCCTGGCTCCGCACGAACGGCGGCGACAGCGCGACCTCGTCAACCGGCAGATACAACTCGCCATCGACCGACGTGTCGCCGAGACCATCGGCGGCTGTCATCAGCACCTTCGGTGGCGAGATTTCGAAACCGCGCGTCAGGGTGGTGACCGATCGCCCATCAACCGACAGGATTGCTCTCAGCACGTATCGTCCCGGCGGCAGCTGATTGGTCGGCATGACCCGCGTGAAGATGACCCGCGTGTCGTTGACCGGATGAGGCGGGACGTCCACGTTCAGCAAGGCGGGCGCGTCGGCCGCGGTCGCAATCTCGTATTCAGCCGTCAGCGTCGCGGCCGCCGCTCCATACGCTTCGACGTATCCGTGCACGGTGCCAAACGACACCTGGTAGCCGATGGTCGGGACCAGCAGCTCGCCGACTTCGAGCGGTCCGCCCACCATCAGCTCACTGGTCGTCACTTCGCCGGCGCGCGGCAGCACGGCGTGGATGGTGTGTTCCACTGTTCCGACACGGTCGCCTTCAGCCGCCGCCAACTTCATGGTGTAGTCGCCAGGGGCCAGGCTCGCGCCGGTCGTGAACAGCAGCGGCGACGGCACGCCGTTCATCACCGGCAGCAGGCGCATGTCTCCGGACTTGTTGTCCACCACTTTGCCGTTGCGATCGGTAATCACGTAACCGACCGCCACCACTTTTGACGCTGCGTAGTCGGTCCCGACGTCGGCGTGAATGAGCAGCTGCACTTTGTCCGCTTCTGGGCCCTGCAATGCGAACGACGCGATGCGCATCGGCAGCGCCGTCGCGAGCAACGGCGACGCCATTGCGGCGCGCGCTGCGGCGCGGGGGGTTTTCGGAGCCGGGCGATCGCTGGACGCGTTCACCATCAGACGCCGCGATCGAACGATCGCGCCCTTCCTGGCAACCTCGACCCGAATGGGGTGAGGCTTGCCGTCCTTGTCCCTGGGCTCCGATTCCACGCCGAGCAGGTAGTAGCCGGACAACTCGGACGAGATGCGGTCGAAGAGCGCGGTGCCCGATCCCGTGACCGTAAACAGCGTGCCGCGCGCGGCACCAGCCAGCATGTCGAGACCTTCACTCTGCGCCTGGCGATCGATGTACGGGTTAGTTGACCCGCGCCCGCTGGCCATGTCGAACAACGTGGTGTCGAGTTTGAGCGCGTACAGGCTGGTGCGTGCCGCGGCCGCCAGCACGCCAAGCTCGCCGATGCGCGCGCTGTTGTCGCTCGAGATGAACCCTTCGCTGATGAAAATCAGCGTCTTCGGCGCATCGATTTCCCGCAGGCCGGTCAGGAGCGCGGTCAGCCCCTGCACCGTATCGTCGCCGTCCTGGCCGGCCGTCCGCGCCTTCTCGCGGGCCTCGGTCTCGACGTCGGAGCGGCAGATCTCGATTTCGACTGCACGCAGGCCGACGCATTCGCGGCCGACGACCATTTCGAGCATCGCACCATCGCCGCGCTGAATCCCCAGGGCCTCGGACACGCTGACGTTGTGCTGACCCATGCCGAACGACTGGGCCATCTTCTGCCCGGCCATACGGGAAATCGCCTGTTTCACCCGCTGACGGTCGCCGGTGAAGGCGGTCGCCGGTGCGCCGACGCCGAACCCGGCCACGGCGACGCGATCGGACGCCGGCAGGCGATCGATGAAGGCGTTTGCGGCAGTGATAATCGCGGCCGCGCCGCCGAAGCGGATGTTCGGCTGGTCCACGGCGATCACGATCAGGCGGCCGGTGGTCGAGCCTTCGTTGGTCGTGTAGCCATCCGGGGTCGCAGGTGTGGCGGCAGCCGGTCCGCCCTTGTCGTCGAGTGCGGTCCACTCGGCGGTCGTGACCCTGCGGCGATTGCCGTCGATGCGCACGGTGAAATCGGCAGGCGTGAGATCGGTAATCGGCCGCCCTTTGTCGTCCACCACCGCCACGTCGAGCGAGGTCACGTCGACCGATGATTGAAAACGCGGCGGCTGCGCCGCCGATTGTTGGGTCGTTGACGAAGACGTCGATTGAGATGTCGGTGGAGCTGTCGATTGAGAAGCCGGCTCCGATGTCGAGCGTGCGGTTGACGGCGCCGGCGACTGTGCAGCCGCTGTCACCACGGACAAAGTGGTGGCGCAGACCAGGCCGAGAACCCACAGCCTCCCCGTCCCGATCGGGCGACTTCGCCGAACGCCGGGCTCGAATGTCGCGCTCATTTGACCGGTGTCAGCCGGTAGCCCTGCCGTGCGCGCACTTCATGCTGTCCGTCCACGTCAACCTTGATGCGGCGCCAGGTGTCGTCCTTCCTCGTATTCGACGGCGCATACCCGAGCAGATACTGGTTCGCCAGTTCGTCGAGCAAATCGGCGAAGGCGCTGCGCAGTTCGTCGATGCTGTCGGTGAACAACGCTCGTCCGCCGGTCGGCGCCGCCAGGCGCACCATCACTTTTCGCAGCGACTCGAGGCTGACGCCGCGCCCCTGACCAATCATGTACAACGTGACGTCGCTCGACTGCAAGCGCCGCTCGACGTCACCGATAGTGGCGTGGCTGCCCTGATCTTCACCGTCGGTGAAGACGACCAGGGCCTTGCGTCCAGGCTGGCGGCCCAGCATCTCGACGCCGCGCAGCACGACGTCGTACAGGGCGGTGCCGCCCCACGACGCCAGGCGATCCACCGCCCGTGCGCGATCGGTGTTGTCGGTCGCCTTGCGGGTCAAGGTGAAGATGCTGTCGTTGAAGCCGAGCAGCGTCACCTGATCCTTGGCCGGCACTTTGGTGAGAAACTCCTTCACCGCCGTCTTCAACTTCGGCATCGACGGTCCCATGCTGCCCGAGATGTCGATCGCCGCCACCAGATCGAGAGGCACGTTGTCGGAGGTGAAATTGGAGATCACTTGCGGCCGTCCGTCCTCGGAGACGTGGAAGGCGGACTGCGGAATGCCGCGGATGAACTTGCCGTGGCCGTCACTGATGGTCACCGTCACCTGCACGACGTCCACGTCCACTTTTTCGGCGACGCTGACGCTCTTGGTGCGGACGGTCTGCACGAGTCGTCCGCCGGCTGCAAGCGTGCCGACGGCGCGAATCTGATGCTCGGCGATTCGCGGGCCTGAATCCCATTCGCACTGGAACGGCGGCGCCGTCAACGCGCACACCTGCCGCCCATCCACGAAGAACGTCACGGCCGACGCCGCATCCGTTGGCTCCACTTCCACGCGCAGCACCGTCGGACCGGTCAGGTACGAATCCGCGTCAGGGGACACGATCTTGAGCGACACGCCACCGGGAGGTTGCTGCGCCGCCGCGACCAGCACGCCGGAGACGATGGCGGCCAGAATCGCGAGCGTCGAGGGCAAACCGCGAATGCCGGTATTCATTGAATCGCGTCTGTCGCCAGCATCAGCGGCCCAACCGCGGTCGCGGCCGCCATGTAATCTTCGACCCGCTCCGGCGACACCATCCACGCCGTCCGCACCATCGTCAACCAGTCGGCGGCATCGGTCGGGCTGACTTCGTCGATGTAGTCCTGGACCGCCGCGGACAGGACTACTTTCGCCAGTGCAGACGGGAGATTAAGCTCTTTGAGGATCATCGCGACCTGAAGATGCAGATCGGCGACGCCGACCGCCACCAGGCCAAGCTGCGGGCGTCCGAGAAGGATCGGCCACGCCCCGAGCGGCGTCAGGCGCGAGCACAGGCAGCCGTCCAGTGTCACTCCGGCCATCCCCCACGCGTTCAGCTCGCCGAGCCGCGCGCCGCCGAGCGAGAGCAATTCCGTCAACGACAGCAGCGAGGAGGCGCGCTCCGGTTCGTTGGCCAGCGTCCACCGCAGCGCCCGCCGGCGCCAGCCCTGCAGCCGCAACTGGTCGGCGATGGGATCGAGATCGTGGCCGTCGCGGGACAGCGCCTGAAGACGGCGGCGGCCGGTCGCGATGGCGTCGGCGATGATGTCGAGATCGGCATCGCGCAGCGCAAACGGGTTGATCAGCGACACGCTGAGCGCGAACGCTTCGCGCTCGTTCGACGTAATCTTCGGCGCCTCGAGCACCCGCTCGAAATTGACCCGGCGCAACGCCAGCGGCGCAAGGCCGACATCGAGCGCCAGCAGCGATCCCGACACCCGCCACGGCATCCCCGGCGACACGTCCTGCCGCGGCACCGCCCAGGCGGCGCGCATTCGGAGCTCGCGCGATTTCTGGTTGAAGCCGAAGTCGTGGCGCCTCGACACGTCGCCGGCCAACAGCACGGTGCTGTCGGGATCACCGATTTCCATGGCGTAGGCGACGGACAGCAGCACGTGCGCCAGCACCTGATCGGCGAGTTCGCCGAGCGGCTCTGACCAACGGGCGGCACGTTTGGGATCTCTGGCGCGCTCGGCTCGGCCCAGCTCGTCGATGATTTTTTGCAGCGCGTCGTGCTCACTGGCCGCGACGCCGAATCCAGACGCGAGGTCGACCTCCTCGTCGTGCCGGGACCGCTGCGGTACGTCCTCGAGCGCTCGACCCAGTCGCGAGATCAAGACCGTCAATTCGTCCGAGGACAGGTTCCTGTTCGCGAGGGCGCGGCTGATCCTGGTCAATTCCACCGCGACGTCGAGCGGAACACCGTCCTGTTTATCACGCACCCGTTGCAGGCGGCGAAGCTCCGCGGCGCCGAGATCGAGGCGATACGACTGGCCTTCCCAGACGATCGGCCGGTTCGACGGCTCTCCCGAAGCGGGCCCGGAGATGGCCCGCAGCACTTGCAGTTCAAGTGAGTCGGCAGGCGCCGTTCCGGAGACCAGGTCGTCCCGGATGAACGTCGCGACCGAACCGCCGAAACGACCCTGCTCGAGCGGCAGCGCGACCAACTGGGCGATGAGCGCGCCGGCACGTACCGAATCGATGGTGAGAACGCGCACCATCCCCGCGATCAGGGCGAGCGCGCCCTGGAATTGCGCCTGCAGCTCGAATCCCCGCCGGCCCTCGAACGCGGCGAGCTGGCCGGCGCGGCGGGCGGCGGCCGCATACAGGGCCGGCGTCCTGATGCCGATCCGCTCGAGGGTCAGCATCAGCATGCGAAAGCGGGCCACTCCACGAATCGCAGTCAGCACGTCGTTGTTTTCTGACGCGCTGCGACCCATTTCGGAAAAGACGCGCGTGCCGAATGCCAACTGGTCGAGGCGCTCGGCCCGGACGCGGACCTCGGCCGACTCGATCGTCGACATCAGCCAGGCGGCGTCGAATGGTTCGGAATCGGCCGCTGCCAAATCCCCGAGTGGGTCATCGGCACGGAACGCGTGCTGCCACAAGGCGCGCGAAGAGGGTTCAAGCGGCGCGCCGTCGGTGCCTACCGCAACCCGCCAGAACATCATGGCCGGATCGTGCGAGACCCGGCCGAACGGCTGGGTGCGAACGTGCCACTCGCGCAGCGAGCCGAAGCCGTGGGCCAGTTCCTTGAACCGTTCGACCCGGA
>DASXIR010000415.1:0-5063 GCA_036497895.1 Vicinamibacterales bacterium
GGCGGCCCCTTTCACATCTGGCACAGCGCCGACTCGCTAATCCCCATCCTCGTCAGCCTGCAACGATGGACGCCCTTTTACTGGGCCCAGGATCGTTACGGGATGCTCGTGCCGTTGCTGGCCACACCGGTACGTGACCCGTTGATGAACCTGTTGCTCCAGGGCTGGGTGATGACCGTCGCCGGTTTGCTCGCGCCCTTTCTCCTGGCGCGATGCGTCACCAGTGACCCGCACCGCTGGTTCGTCGCGGGTGCCATGGCGAACCTGCTACTGCTCGCACTGGCGCAGATCAACGCGCAGTTCGATTGGCTCGTCGTCCAGCCATACGGTCTGTCGTTGTCGCTGGCAGCCTTGGCGATGGTGCTGGCGCAGCGGCCAGGCTGGTTCAATGTGACGGCAAGCGTCATCCTGATGGTGCTCGCGCACTGGGTAAACCTGTCAGTGTTCGTTGTCATCGGAGCGATGATCCTGCTGCGGCGCCCGCTGTCCTGGCGGGCGTTGGTCAGCGCGACGATTGGTGTGACGACAGGAGAAGCCATTGCCTCGCTCGCAGACGTCCATACGCCTTCTACGCTGCTATCACCTTGGGAATGGCCGCACGCGTGGTCGCAACTGCTCTCATCTGTGCTGACCTCTCTCAATCACACCGTCTTGTTCGTGATCGCGGTGGCGGCGACAGCCGGCGCGATTTTCTTGTTTCTACGAAGAGCCGAACGCCGGGCGGTGGAGATGGCCGCCGTGCTTCTTGCGGCGGGCACGGTTCACTGGCTGGTCACCGGCACATCCAGTTGGGTTCAGATCAATCTGTATTTCGCACGGTACCTGTATCCAAGCGTCGCAATGGCGGCGCTTGCCGTCGGCATCATTGTGAGCGCTCTGCTGGGGGAATGGCGGCGATGGACACCGCCCATCCTGGCAACCGCACTGGTGGCGCTGACGGTCGTTGATTACGGCCGGCCGTCTCTGACGGCGCTCAGAACGAGCCTCGACAGAAAGTTCGGTGCGATGACGTCGGACGTGCTGACGAGCGGCGCAGCGGTCATCGGCGGCGACTACTGGACGGTATGGCCGGCAGTATTCCACGCCAACCTCGCGCTGTACCGGCAGGACCGACGCGCGGTCGTTTATGCCCTGGCGTTCCGGTCGGAAATCACCAACCCTCTGTGGACAGCGAGGATGACCGACATCCGCGTCGCGGCGGCCCCGGGCGATCGAATGGTCGAAGGGTGGATGAACACGATTCCGCTCTCGATCGAGCGTATCGAGCATCACGGCACGCTCGACCTGTTCGTCACGCGGACTGCCGCCGCCAGGCGATGACCGTGGCGACTGGGGCCCGGCGCACGGATGCGCACCTATAGGGGTTAAGATTCAGCCGAGGATTTGATGCCCAACGAACCGAAGCCGACTGACGAACGCCGCACCAACGCTTGGATTGGCAAAGCGCTCCGCATCGAGGGCCGCGTCACCAGCCAGGAAAATCTGACCATAGATGGCGAGGTCGAGGGCACCATCGAACTCGGCGAACACACGCTGACCATCGGGCACGGCGCCACTGTAACGGCCGACCTGGCCGCGAAGGCGATCACGATCAGCGGGACCGTGACCGGAAACATCGTGGTTACGGATCAGTTGGATCTTCAGCCCACGGGTTCAGTCGACGGCGACATCGTGGCCCCCCGTCTGTCAATGGCTGACGGCGCGGTGGTGCGGGGACGCGTCGATGTGAAGGGAACGAAGAAAGCGCCGCCCGCCTGAGTGCTCAGCGTGCGGCGACGAGCCGCAGCGATCCGGCGGCGCTGTCGGCCAGCGCTCGCAGGTCCGGCCTGGACGCGGCGCCACCCGCTGCGGCGATGGCCACCGCGAGGTGCGGTGCGACCATTTGAATCAATCGTCCGCGATCCTCGCCGAATGCGTCGGAGCCCGGTGCGTAAAGGCTCAGGACTGCGACCAGCGAGTCGCCGGCCACGAGCGGCACGCTCATGCAGCTCTCGAGCGAGGGCGAAACGCGATCGGTCCTCGCCCCGATGTCGAGCATGGCGTCCGAGTTCACGATCGCCTGACGATGGGCCGCCACCCAGCCCGTCAGGCGCTCACCGGTATTCACCGAGGCGCCGCGAACTACATGCGCCGCCGGCCCGAAGGCGTCGGCGACAACCAGGCGATCGTACGCCGGGTCGGGTACGTACCACGCACCGGTGGCCGTTGGCACGATGTCGCTGAGCAGGCGCGAGCCAAGCGCGAACACGTCGGCCACGCCGCACTCGCCTGATGCGACTCGCGACAAGCTGACGAAAGCCAGCAGCGCCCTCGACGTCGACGGCGGCTCGACCGCCGGCTCCGGCGCCGGTGGATCATTCCGGCCCTGCGTCACGCGCTGCATCACCTCGCGGTGCGCCGGCGCGTCCAGGTTCGTCACCGAGATACCGCGATACACCCTGATGAAGGTGTCCACGACGTTCGGGTCGTACATGGTGCCACGGCGTTCACGCAGGATATCAAGTGCGGCCGCTTCGGTCATCGCGCGGCGATATGGCCGATCCGACGTCAGCGCGTCGAAACAATCCACTACCGACAGAATCCGTGCGCCAATCGGAATCGCTTCGCCGCGAATACCCCGAGGGTAGCCGCCGCCGTCCCAGCTCTCGTGGTGACACCGGACGATCGGCACCACCGGATACGGAAACTCGACGAGCGACAGGATGTCGGCGCCGACATCGACGTGCAGCTTCATCTTTTCGAATTCGCTGGCGGTCAGCTTGCCGGGTTTGTTGAGGATGTACTCCGGCACCGCCAGCTTGCCGGTATCGTGCAGCAGTGCGGCGGCTTCGATCGCCTTCAGGGCCAGTTCGTCGCTGACGTCCAGCGCCCGCGCGAGGCCGACCGCGTACGCCTGCACACGCCGCACGTGGCTGTGCGTCACATCGTCTTTGGCGTCAATCGCCATAGCCAGTGTTTCGACCGTGGACAGGTAGAGCCTGTCCATGTCGCCGAGATGGCGGCGCGCATCGTCGAGGCGGCCGAACGACGAACGCAGCGTGAGGTGGAACACCGCCAGCAGCGGCAGCACCATGGCGGCCGCAGTGACGCTTTGCTGTTGGAGCAACAGGATCAAGCAGAACGCCACCGATGCCGCTCCCAGGTAGCCCACCCACAACCAGCGAAAATTGTTCTTCCAGATTTCGATCGGCGACTGCCGCGAGTCCAGACCGACGGCAACCGCGGTCAGACCGGAATTGAGGAGGAAGTAGACGACCGTCAGGCCGGACAAAGGGCCCGCCAGTGACACGATCGGGTGGTGTCCGATCGCAAGCGGGGCAACGCCGGCAACGGCAAAAAATACCTGGGAGGCGCCCCACATCGAAAGCGCCAATGCCGCCGTGTTGAAGGCGATGTACCTGAGCGGCTTGCTGCGGCGCCACGAGGACAGAAATCCGCATGCGGCGCTGACGATCGTGCCCGGACCAGGGCCGAACAACAACGAAGTGGAAATCAGGAACACATCGTCGATGGCGATGTTCGCCGAGACAGATGCGAATTTCAGACGGAACGATCCGGCTAGCAGCGCCGTGGCGGCGAGCGCGAGCCAGAGCGGCGGCGTCCCGATCGACTGCACGACGGCCATTACCAGAACCGCCGCGCCTGCCGTGGCAACGACGTTGATGTAGGTCTGCAGGCCCTTCGGGACGGGTTTCACTTCGGATCCTGAGCCGTCATCGAATCGCCCCAGAGAATCGAGGTCCCGGCGGTCTGGGTGGAATCACCCCAGAGGATCGATTGTCCCTGGGGGTCGTAGATCGAGTCGCCCCAAAGGATGGACTGGCTTCCGGTCCAGCCCGCGACCTGGCCGTAAAGCATCCATTTCGGCACGACCGACGCGAGCGGATTGGATAGCCCGAGCAGGTTGAGATCGCCGACTCGCAGCAGCGACGGGTTGAGCCACGCGAGCAGAGCGGTGACTGGCGAGAGCAGCCGCAATGCGCTGCCCTGATACAGCCGCGTCGCCAGCGAGCCCGAGTCCCAGAAGGCGACGCCGCTCGCAGGAGTCAGGATGCCGCCAACCAGCGTCGACACCAGTTGACCACCAAGCCCGCTGGCCGCAATCTTTCTTGCCGCCCAGAGATTGACACTGCCTGCACCGGCGCCCATCAGTCCGCCATCCTTGACGAACGTCGCACCCATCTGAAGCGCCAGCTTCACTTGTGCCGGTGCCAGATTTGGCGTCCCCTGCAACAGGAGCGCGGCGCCACCGCTGACCATCGGCGTGGCCATGCTGGTGCCGCTCAATTGCATGTACGCGTTCGAACCGGACCCGGCCTTGTGCAGGTAGGAATACTCCTCCACCAGGTATCCACCGTTCGCCTCGAGCGAGATGATCTTGTTGCCGGGCGCGGCGACGTCCGGTTTCACCGCCAGGTCGTACTTGGTCGGGCCGCGCGAGCTGTACGTGGCCACGGTGTCGTCGCTGCGGTCCGCCGTGCCCCACGTGTTCAGCGCGCCGACCGTAATCGCTGCCGGAGAGTTGCCGGGCGACATGATGCCGCCCAGAATCTCCGACCCGTTGTCGGCGACGCCGGCATTGCCCGCCGCCGCCACGACGACGATGCCTGACTGGACGGCATTGGCAACCGCCTCGCACAAAGGATCGGTCGCGGCCGGTTCGCCGACCGGGTGACCGAGTGAGAGATTGATGATCCGGATGTTGTAACGCGTGCGGTTCGCCACCGCCCACTCGATGCCGGCGATGACATCGCTGGTCAGACCCGAGCCGTCCGCTCCGAGCACGCGCACATTGACCAGCTGCACGCCCGGAGCGACGCCGCCGTCGTAGAGAGTGGTCACGTTTCGTGCGGGCGCACCGGCGCCGGCGATGATGCCGGCGACGTGCGTCCCGTGTCCGTAGGCGTCAGCAGTCGAGGGATCGCCGGTCACGAGGCTGACGTTCGCGACGACTTTGCCGACGAGCGCGGCATGCGGCGAGATCCCTGAGTCGATTACGGCTACACCAATGCCCTGGCCGGTGACGCCTGGAATCGCACCGATGCCGAGGAGCCCGGGGGCGC
>DASXIR010000416.1:0-5005 GCA_036497895.1 Vicinamibacterales bacterium
GTGGTCATAGGATCAGGGTCACACCCGTTCCCATTCCGAACACGGAAGTTAAGCCTGATACCGCCGATGGTACTGCATGGGAAACTGTGTGGGAGAGTAGGTCGCTGCCGGCATTATTCACTCGAGGCCCAATCGTCGAAAAGACGGTTGGGCCTTTTTTTATGTTTCCACCGCTCAAGCTTCTCCATTCGAACTCCATCATGCCCACTGACCTGAAAACGCTGGAAGCGCGTGCCCTCGACTTGATGAAGCGCTCGGATTTCGGGACCGATGCCGTGCGCGCCAATCGCGAGATCCTCGAACAGGCTCCGACGAACGCGCCAGCGTGGACGCGCCTCGGACGCTGCTATCTCGAGCAACGCGAATTCGACGAAGCCGTCGCCGCCCTGCGCTCGGCCCTGTCGCTGAACCCGGCCAACAGCGTCGCCACGAATCTGCTCAACGAGGTCAGGAAACGCCGCGCGATGACGCCGACCGCGACTGCTCGCGCGACCACCGGCTTTACCGCACGGGAATTCACCATCCTCGAGACGCTTCCGGCCGACCAGTCAAGCCGCACTCTGCAGCCGCGTATCGAAGCGCTGTTCGACGCGATCAATGCCACGAGTACCGCAGCCAAAATCGTGGAGACGCGACGCCGGGAGCGGGAACCCGGCACCAAGCTGTTCCACGCCAACAGCTTCCACTCCCACGCGAGCGGGCATCTCTATGCGTTCCACCAGGGCGGACGGTGGGAGCCGCAGTTCAACATCGGCTGGTTCAGCAGCCCTCCCTTCTTCGCGAACTGCGTGCGGATCGGTCTCGGCTTCAACTTCGCCGTCGAACGAGGCACGCCCGAGCCTGGCTCCGCTTCCGAGCGGGCCCTGGCCTTGTTCGCCCGCTTCCAACAAATCGTCGCCCGCTCGTGGACGCGCCAGCTTGCAGAATGGATGGCCGACAACAGCGGATTTATCCAATACGGCCGCAACCCGCCGGCCACCGACCTGCTGCCCGCCCAAGCCGTGGACTGGCTCGTGAAATGTCAGAACGCTGCGGCGCTTGAATGGGTGTTCGTCGGGCGGTGGCTGTTTCTCGATCGCGCGGACGATGCGAAGATCCTCGCCGACCGTGCTTCGCTCGCGCGAATCGTTGACGACACGTTTCGGGCGCTCTTGCCGATTTGGCTCAGCACCTACCAGACCGGCAGCGAGGATTAGTTTCGCTTCTTGATGCGGCGTCTCGTTGTCGGTGGCTTTTGGCTTCGATGTGAGTCACCCGTCCGAACCGACCGGCCGCCAGGGGCCACTGCCCTCACGGGTCGTTTTGACTTCGGCAGTTTATCCACCACCATCTCGTAAGACATTCTCAGGAGCCGCTCGAGTTCTCTGCGATCGAGCGCATCGCTTGCCAGTTCCACTTGTTGCACCCACATCGCCCGCGCCAGGTACGGCGCCGGAATCAGGCCCTCCCGCTCGACCAGCTCCGCGAAATCGTCGGCGGTGCACTTGAACGACATCTGGTGTGGCCGCTCGGCGTTGACGACGCAGAACATCTTGCCGCCGACGCTGAATGCGAGATCGCTTCCCCACTTGATGTCTTCGGTGACGCCTGGAAGCGCAGTGCACACGGCGCGGACTGCGTCGAGAGTCATCATCGCGGAGCCAGAGGGACGAACAACTCGCGGACGATGGTGTCCCGCAGGTCGTTGTCGACCGCACGCGTGGTGTGGCGCGGATCCCGCTTCGAGGTCACATCGGTATTGAACGACACCACGTAACCGGACCGTGACGGCCGGTGCACGTAGAGGCGGGAGATGAAGCCGTTCTGGTCGCCGCTGCCGCCTTCGCCATCCTTCGCGCGAATCTGCGGCTTCGACATTTCCTCGAGTGACGAGCGCTTCAGAATCGTCTCGTTGCCGTCGATGAGGAACGTCAACCAGTTCGCCATGTCGCCGATGGGGGCGTTCAGGCCGCCGTTCGAAACTGTGATGCCACTGTCGAAGTCGAAGCGTTGCTCCCGGATCCCGTCGTCGTCCGCCTCGTAACTGTGAGATCGGTTTCCGGCGAGAAAGTACGGCGCCCTGTCGAAGAAGCTGCGGCTCATGCCCAGCGGCATGAAGATGTTCTTGTTGATGTAGATCTCGTAGTCGTCGCCGGAGAACAGCTCGATGATTCGTCCGAGAAAGATGACGCCGGGATTGGAGTAGCTGTAGCTGGTGCCGGGCTGAAACTGCAGCTCGGTGTACGGCATCATCGCAACGACCTGCGCCCAGCGTGTCGGTTCGAATGGATGCCACGGCTGATCGCCGCCCCACGGCCACGTGCCGGCACGAAAGCCGGCGCTGTGCATCATCAGATGACGGATTGTGACCTGGGAGATGTCACCGTAAGGGTTGTGGACTTCGCGCAATTCCGGCACGTACTTGACGGCTGGATCGTCGAGCGACAGCAGGCCGCGATCCCGAAGCTGCATGATCGCGACGCCGGTCAGCGTTTTGGTGATCGACGCCCAGTGATAGATAGTGTCCGCATCGGTTTGCCGTTTGCTGGCGCGGTCATGGTAGCCCTCGAACGCCGTGTGCGCGATCAAGCCGTCCTTCACGACCAACAGGCTGCTGCCGACGATACCGGCCTGTTGAAGACGCTGCTCGTACAGCGCAGCAACGCGTCCCCATGCATCCGCCGGTGCGGCCGCCTGCACGACGACCCCGGTCAGCGCCGCCAGGACCACGACGATGCGTCGCATCCATCCGCGTATGGTAACGCCTTGCGCGTCGAAATGGCGCTTCGGCTATTCGTACCGCAACGCGGCGATCGGATCGAGGCGGGTCGCACGTCTAGCCGGCAGCACGCACGCAGCCACCGAGACGATGACGAGCAGTGCCGCGATTGAACCGAGGGTGATTGGATCCCGGGTACCGGTCTGCACCAGCAGCGACTGCAGCAGCTTGCCGACGCCGAGCGCGCCGGCCAGGCCGATGCCGAGGCCAATCGCCAGTTGTGCGAACGAGCGGCGAAGAATCAGCCACCACACCTGCGACGCCTGTGCTCCAAGCGCCATCCGGACGCCGATTTCCTGGGTGCGCTGCGCAACCGAGTACGCGGTGACCGCGTACAGGCCCACCGCCGAGAGTGCCAGGGCGATCACCGCGAATATTCCGAACATGGTGCCGAAGATGCGGAACGACCAACGCTGTCGTGCGAGTTGCTCATCCATCGTATGGATGTCGAACAGCGGCAGGTCGGCGTCAAGACGCCGGACCTCCTCGCGAAGCGACGTGGTCAGGTTCGCAACCTCCTGCTGACCGCGAACAATCAGGGAGGCGTAGAGCGGCGGCTGGGCGCGAAGCGGCAGGTAGACGACCGGGTCGGCATCCGCTTCGGTATCGAATCGCTGGCGAATGGTCGGCGAGATGCCGACGATCGTCGCCGAGACTGTCGCCACTGTCAGCGTGCCGGGATTGTCGGGCATCAGCGTGATGGTTCGACCGATCGGATCTTCGTTGCCGAAGTGCACCGCCACGAAGCGCTGGTTGACGATCGCCGCTTGATGACCGGGCGACCCGTCCACGGCGTCAAAGCCTCGTCCTCTCGCGAGCCTGGCGCCAAGGGTTTCGAAGTACCGCGGCCCGATTACCAGCAGTGTCACGATCGGCGGCTGCACGCCGACGGCCTCCGGCCGTCCTTCGACACGCAGCTGACGAGTTCCGCCGCCGCTCATCGGTATGGCTGTGGCGATCGTCACGCTTTGAAGTCCGGCCACTCCGCCGAGGCGTTCGTCCAGTCTGGTAAAAAACGTTTGCCGCTGCTCTGGCGTGTCGTACTTCTGATTCGGCAGCGACAGACTCATCGTCAGCAGATGCGTGGTTTCGATGCCGAGGTCGAGGCGATATAGCGCCACAAAGCTTCGCATCATGAAGCCGGCACCGGCCAGCAGGACCAGTGTCAGCGCGAGTTCGAGGACGATCAGTGCGCTGGTCCAGCGCCTGGCCCGCGCGCCACCGCTGCTGCCACGGCCGCCGTCTTTCAGCACCTCGTTCAAATCTGCTTTTGACGCATGGAGCGCGGGCGCCAGGCCGAATATGACTCCGGTGCCCAGGCACACGGCCGCGAAAAACGCCAGGACCCGTGCGTCCATCGTGAACTGAATCCAGTACGGCTTGCCGACGTCGGCCGTCGCCAGCGCGAAGAGCCTGATGCCGACCGTCGCCAGCGCCAGACCGAGCAGGCCGCCGAGCGCCGACAGCAACAGGCTCTCGGCCAGCAGCTGCCGGACGATGCGCCACCGCGTCGCGCCGAGAGAAACCCGGACCGACATTTCGCGTGCACGCGCGGCCGATCGACCCAGCAACAGATTCGCGACGTTGGCGCAGGCAATCAGCAGCACGAACCCGACCGCGCCCATCAGCGAGAGAAACACCAGCTTGATCTGGCCGCCGTTGTAGCGTTCGTTGAAGGTCATCACACTCGGCTTGATGTCCTTGTTCGTGTCCGGAAAATCGTGCGCCAGGCGGCCAGCGATGTTCGCGAGCTCGGCGCGGGCCTGCTCCACCGTCGCGCCCGGCGCGAGCCGGCCGAATCCCTGAAGCGTGTGCGCGTCGCGCTTCTGCTGGAGCAGGTTCGGCATCTGCGCAAGCGGCTGCCAGAGGTCTGCATCGAGCGGAAACTTGAAACCCTCGGGCATCACGCCGATCACGGTCGCCGACGTGCCGTTGATTTTGATCGTGCGTCCAATCACGGCCGGATCGGCGCCGTAGCGATTGCTCCAGATACCGTGCCCCAGCATCACCACCGCGACCGCGCCTGGCCCGTCGTCTTCGGGAAGGAAGTCGCGTCCGAGCAGCGGCCGCTGACCGATCAGGCCGAACCCATTCGCCGAGATGTATGGTCCGCCGTAGCGTTCTGGAGTCTGACCTTCATCGCTGACGTTCATCGTCGCGCTGTTGAAGACGGCGAGCGACGACAACGTGTGAGTGCTGTCGCGCCAGTCCTGAAAGTCCGGATAGGACAGACCGCGATCGCGATCT
>DASXIR010000417.1:0-14725 GCA_036497895.1 Vicinamibacterales bacterium
CCAGATAGGCCAGCACGCCGTAGACGCCGATCGCCGCGAGCAGCACCGCGACGACGGCGAACGTCGCCAGCAGCAGCATCGTGAAGCGGCGCTCCGCGATCGAACGCCCGACGACCTCGTCCATCGTCCGGATCCCGGCCAGCGGAAGATTGCGATCGAGTGACGCCAGATCGGCATGCGCCGTCGGCATGAAGCCGGCCGGATCGCCGACTGTGCGGACGGCAATCGTGAGCGAGTCCACGGGATGCTGCGCGTAAGGCACGTAGACCTCCGGCGCGGCGGTGGCGTCGAGCCGGCTGCTCCTGACGTCGCCGACAACGGCGACGATGGTCTTCATGCCGCTGCGTGCTTCCGCCAGCCGCACGCCAAGATGCAGCTGCTGCCCGAGCGGGTTGACGCCCGGCCAGTAGCGCCGCGCCGCCTCCTCGTTGATCGCCACCACCTCGGGACCGTTCTCATCGTCGCGCTCGTCGAACAGACGGCCGCTCTTGAGCGGAATCTTCAGCGTCGCGAAGTAGCCAGGCGTCACCACCCGCATGCCGGCGCTGGGCGAATCGGCCGAGTCCGTTTCACCGGTACGCGTGAAGCTGGAGCTGGCGCCGAATGTGTCGTCGAGCGGGAGTCCGTAGACGCCGGCAGTGTGCTCGACGTCCGCGTGTGCGCCGACCCTGGCGACCAGGTCGCGCATGAATCGACCCGCGGCTGCGCTGGTTTTGTATTGCTGTTCGGGCAGCGCGACCGTGAACGTGATCACGTGATCGGGAGAGAAGCCGGGATTGACGACGCTGATGCGCTGATAGCTGCGGATCAGCAGGCCCGCGCCGACGAGCAGCACCACCGCGAGCGCCATTTCGCAGACGACCAGCGCTTTGCGTACGCGTGTGCTGCTGGCGCCGATCGATCCGCGTCCGGCGGTCGAGATGATTTTCGCGACGCCGTTGCCTGTGGCAGCGAGGGCAGGGACCAGCCCGAAGACGACGCTGGTCAGGACCGCGACGACGATCGTGAACGACAGCACCCGCCAGTCCAGGCCGACGTCGGCCAGCCGCGGAATGCTGGCTGGCCCGAGTGCGATCAACGCCTGCGTCGCCCAGTAAGCGACCAGCAGTCCACCTGCGCCACCGGCCAGGCCGAGCATGACGCTCTCCACCAGAAACTGCTGCACCAGCCGGCCGCGACCGGCGCCGAGGGCGGCGCGGACCGACACTTCGCGCGTGCGTCCACTCGCCCGGGCGAGCAGCAGGTTGGCGACGTTCACGCAGGCCACCAGCATCACGAGCGTCACCGCACCCAGCAGGATGAGCAGCGCCGGCCGGATGTTGCGCACGATGCGGTCCTGCAGACCCATCGCGGTCATGACGCGGTCCTTGTTGGTGCGCGGATAGTCGCGGGCGAGGCGTTCTGCGACCAACGCCATCGCGCTCTTGGCCTGCTCGAGAGTGACGTCGGGCTTCAACCTGGCGATGCCGCCGATCCACTGAGCGCCGCGCGCCTCGTTGGAGACGTCGCGCGGTTTGAAGACGAGCGGCCGCCAGTAGTCGGTCCCGGCCGGGATCTTCAGGTCGGCCGGCGCGACGCCGACGATGGTGAAGGGCTTTCCGTCCATCAACAGGGTCGAACCGACCGCGTCAGGACGCGCCGCGAACCGGCGGCGCCACAAGCCGTCGCTAATCACGACGACGTCGGCACTGTCACCGTCGGCATCGATCAGGCCGCGGCCGAGACGGGCGGATACGCCGAGCACGTTGAAGAACGACGGCGTCACGTTCGCGCCGTCGACCAGTTCCGGTTCGCCATTGCCGGTCACATTCGCAGTGGAGGGCGTCACCGCCGTGGCGCCGGAGAACACGCCGGTCTGCGTGGTGATGTCGATGAAGTTGGGCGGCGAGAACGTCATCGAGAGACGGCCGTTGCGGCCGTGGAACAGCTGGACCAGGCGGTCGGGCGCGCGGTACGGAAGCGGCCGCAGCAAGACGCCGTTCACGACGGTGAAGACCGCGGTGTTGGCACCGATGCCGAGCGCCAGGGTCAGCGTCGCGACGACTGCGAAGCCGGGCTGGCGGCGCAGCATGCGCATGGCATAGCGAGCGTCGGCGAGTAAGGGACTCATGAGGTTGATCCTGTCTCGGGGTTCGGAGATCGAGGCTCGAGTCTCGACAGATGTTTCCGCGAGCGGGCGCCTTCGTGCCGCGACTGAAACCATCGCCAGATCGCCCAGTTCCCGTGCGAAAAGATCGACGAGGCTCGCACCGCCGCGCGAAGCGGCGTCAGCGGCACGTGCGGCGAACGTCGCGCGCATCTCATCGCCGTAGCGGGCGCGCAGCCGGCGCGGAAACATCATCAACGCCGCGGCGTAAATGCGTGATGCCAGCCGGGTGCTGATCCGGTCCCCGCTCGGCGACGTCGGCCTTGTCGGCGTATTCATTTGGTTCGGGACAGGATCGGCCGCTGTGCCGGAGTGATGCCTTTGCGCCGTGCCTGTCGCACCAATGCGTCGAGGCGGGCGGTTTCCGCCTGCAGCACCGCTCGCCCTGCGGCCGTCAGCGTGTAATAGCGCCGCCGCTCGTCATCGTTCGCAGCCGCCGGCCGGCGATCCGCCTCGGTGACGAGTTCGAGCGCCTCGAGTCTGGCCAGCGCCGTATAGAGCGTGCCCGTGCCCATTCGCAGCGTGCCGTCCGTGCGGCCGGCGACATCCTGCAGAATCGCGTAGCCGTGGAGCTGGCCGTCGGTGAGCGCCAGCAGGATATGAAACTGCTGCGGCGTGAGCGGCAGCAGGCGGCGAGGGTCGTCCATGGATGCATCGTATCAGGATGCATCGAGCTTAGACGTAGTTTTTATTTACTTCGAGAGCGTGGCCTGCAGCGCCTCGAACAGCAGCTCCGACGCCTCGCGGATGCCGGCCAGCGTGGCGTGCTCGGCGTCGCCGTGCATGCCGGCGACGACGTCGCTCGACAACTCAGCCGGGAAAATCCCGTACGCCTTGGCTCCCCTGGGACGGAAGGCGTTCGAGTCGGTGCCGTACGGGATGAGGATCGGCGTGACGATGGCATCGGGGTGACGCCGGGAAATCGCCGCGGCGAGGTTGCGGTAGAGCGGCGTGTCGTCGGAGCTCACTACGGGGTCGTCGGACTCGTTTATCAGCTCGATGGTCAAGCCCGGGTCCCCGAGCCGTCGCTTGATCTCGTCCACCCATTGATCCTTCGTGGTTCCGGGCAGGACCCGGCAATCGAGCCCGGCTTCAGCCACCGACGGAATCACGTTGATTTTCGCCGGTTCGCCGACGCCCGAACGAATCCAGGTCAGGGCGATCGTGGAGTGGGTGATCGCGTTGGTGAACTTGTTGGGGGCGAACGTCCCCACCTTCGCGTTCATCGTCCTCAGCACGGAGAAATCGCCGGCCGGCAGCGGTTGACCGAGCAGGCGGCCCAGCGCCTTGACCAGACGATCGTTCGGGTTGCTGTCGGTTGGTTGACTGCCGTGGCCGGCAACCCCTTCGGCGCGGACCTTCAGCCAGACGATTTTCTTTTCGGCGACCGAGATGCCGTAGACCAGCTTGCCCGGAGCGAACAGATCGCGGCTTCCGAAACCGTCCTCGTCGATGACGTATTCCGGGTCGATCTCGGCGAAGTGGTTCGCGATCATCCATCGCGCGCCAAGCGAGCCGCCGACCTCTTCGTCGGGCTCGGCGAGCAGGACAACGTCGCGCGACAGCGGGACATGCTCGCGCTTCAGGCGCAGGAAGGCCACGATTTGCGCCACCGCCTGACCCTTCATGTCGAAGGAGCCGCGCCCCCACAGCTCGCCGTCCTTCACGAGGCCGGCAAACGGGTCCATCTTCCACTGCGATCGATCGGCGGGCACCACGTCCATGTGGTGCAGGAGGACGATCGCCTTGCCAGCGGCGGGGAACATGGTCGCCTTCAGCCGGGCGTACACGATTGCCTTGCCCGGCGCTGACTCGTAGCGCGTCACCGGAATGCCCTCGCGCTCGAGCACGCCGGCGAGAAAGTCCGCCGCTTTGCGCGTGTCGCCCGGCGGGTTGGACGTATCGATCGCAACGTAGCGCTGCAACAGACTGGTGATTTCGTCTTGCGCCTGTGCGTTCGCCGAACACGGCATCGACACAAGGGACACCAGCGACACAAAAACAAGGAATCGAGTTCCGTACAAGAAAAACCTCGTGAGATTCATATCGCCTCGAAGACCCCACTCTCCCGGTTTTTCCGGACCCGGTTCCATTCGAAATAGCGGCCGTTCATTGCGAGGTAAACACCCGGCGGCAGCAGCTGCACGAATGACAGCGCGCTGCCCAGATTGAACAGTCCATCCGAGCTACCGAACGCGTACGGGACCATGGCACCGGTGAGAACGATGGTCTTGGCGGCCGCCGCCATCGCGCCGGCCAGGGCCGCGGCAGTCTCCACCATCGTGTCGGTGCCGTGCGTGATCACGATTCGCGCCTGCTCGGTCTGACGGCACTGCGCGACGATCAGCTCGCGATCCTCGGCGGTCATTTCGAGGCTGTCGATCATCATCAACGTGCGGATCGTCACCGCCACCCGCGACCGTCCGAGGCGCAGCATTTCGGGCAGATGCGTGTCCTTGAAGAACAGCGATCCGTTCAGCTCGTTGTACTCCTTGTCGAAGGTGCCACCGGTGACGAGCACCACGACCGGATCGAGCCTCAATTGGACGTCTTGGTCTGCGCGTCCCCCGGCGCCGAGAGGAACAGCGCATTGAACAGCATCGGGAACGTCGCGTGAGTCTGGGCGCGGTGCTGCGGGCGGAGGCCGAACAGCACCACCTTGCCAGGCTTCATGTCGATCGACACCACCGCGGCCCGGCCGGCCATCAACTCTTCGCCTTTGAGCCATCCCGACGCGATCACATCCATGTTCGGGTAGCGGGCGACGATGCTGGTGCGCTGGGAGGCGAAGCCCTCACTCACCTGAAAGAACGGGCTGTTGATGTAGAAGCCGAACGTGTCGGCGGCCATGCCGTAGCCGATTGGATTGGTGGTGTCGACCTCGAGCTTCAGGATCGTCCCGGGCGCGAAATGCTGCTCGCGGGTCAGCCCCTTCTTCAAGTCGTGCACCGGGATCGGCATCCGCTCGATTGCGAGATCGCAGGCGTTGCCCATCGTCACGAGGGTGCCGCCGTCGGCGACGAACTGCTTCAAGTGCTCGAGACCATTCTCGCCGATGCCGCCGCGATATTCGGGGCGGATGGCCGGCGAATCGAAGCCGTTCAGGATGTCGCGCGGGTTCTGGTCGGCGATGATGATCGCGTCGAACTTCTCGCGCAGCTTGCCGGAGCGGATGTCGGCGTTGTGAATCGAGGTCAGGTTGAACTCGTACTGCTCGAGCACCCAGCGGGTCCACCCTTCGTCCATGTTGCCGCCGGTCCAGGGTTGGTACATGGCCACTCGGGGTGCGTGGAAGGGAAGGCCCCTGGTGCCTGGTTCTTGGTTCTTGGTCCGTCCCGGGTCCTGGGTCCGTCCTTGGTCCGAGGTCCGCGATTGGTCCGAGGCTGTGACGTTCAGGCCGAGATCCTTCGCGATCAGATCGATCTTCGCACGCGCGATGCCGCTGACGGCGACACGCGAGGGTCCGTCGAACGCCACATGCGCGCCGTCCTTGAGCAGGCGGTTGATCGCCGTCGCGGTGTCGGCGCCCTTGTAGTCGAACGTGTATCGCGAGCCGCTGCCGGTCAGCTGGCCGGCGATCTTCGGCACGCCGTCGATCCTGGTCATCTTGAAGTCGGGCAGCTGATTCTTGACGAACACGGTGTCGACGCCGAGCAGCATCCCCAGCGACCACGCGGTGACGTCGTAGGGCGGTTCCGGCGGCGCGTTCGGCGAACGCCGCACTTCCGGATAGGTCTGCTTCTCGAGCATGTCCTTCGCGTATCGCGCGAACACCTGGGTCATCGGGATGACGAAGGTTCCCGCGCCGTACGACTTGCCGTCGGCTTCGAACGCTGCGTCGGCCCGGTAGATATCGACGCCGCCGAGCCCGAGCTTCTCGACCAGGTGCGCGGCTTCGCGCGCATCGTGCTGGTTCGCGATCGGAACCAGGATGGACGAGGGGTTGTTCTTGCGGCCGTCCTCGATGGTCTGGCGGTTCACTTCGTAAATCTGGCGGACGATGGTCTCGCGCCGATCCGCCGCCGTCTCGAGCAGCGCCATCGTCGCGATCATTTCGTAGTCGACGATGTCGCCGAGGGTCCAGTGACCACCCATCCAGGGACGCGGATATTCGGTGCGCGGGTTGATGTCGGTCGGCGCGGGCAGCGGACTGTTGTCGAAGCGACCACCGCCGAATTCGCCGCCGCGTCCGCCGCCGTCACCGCCGCGACCGGCGGGAGCGGGCCTACCTGCAACCGCTTTCGTCTGCTCGATCGGCGCCGCGACGCGGGCGCTCGCCACCTCCGTGAGCAGGCCAATCTGGTTGTGCCACCAGCCGCTCCACGCCATTGCCCCTTCCCAGAAGTTGGTGTAGGTGGAGTTGTAGATGATGCCTTCCTTGCCGGCCGCCTCGAGGGCGGCGGCCTGCGACTGGCCGAGGATGCCGTTCCAGCGGTAAATCAACGGGTGAACGTTGACGTTGATCGGATCGGTCGCCGGCATCACGAAAATGCGCGCGGCGTTGCTGCCCATCTGGTGTTCGTCGAGCCACACCGAAGGAAACCAGTCGTGCCACAGCAGGTTGGCGGTGTGCTGGCTTTCCTTCTGCGTGAACATGTACATGTCACGGTTGTTGTCGTGGCCGACATAAGGGTGATACAGGTACGGGATCGGGCTGTTCGCGTACTCGGTGCCGAGATTCTTGTTGAACCAGTCGGCGACCATGATCTGGCCGTCGGGGTTCAGGCTCGGCACCAGCACGAAGATCACGTTGTCGAGAATCTTCTTCACATCCGGCGCGTCGCTGGTCGCGAGATGGTGGACCAGGTCCACGGCCATCTGGGTGGCGCCAATCTCGGTGGCGTGGATGCTGCAGGTGATGAGCAGTACCAGCTTGCCCTGGCTGAAGATTTCGTCGCGTTCGGCATCGGTCGGCGCGCCGCCCTGGAAGTACAGCTTCTTCTGCAGCTGCTTGAAGTGATCCAGGTTCTTGAGCGTATCGGGCGAGCTGATCTCGAGCGCGATGAACGGGTTGTTGTTGCTGGTTTTGCCGAGCTCGCGAAACCTGACCCGGTCGGAGTTCGACGCGGCCAGCTTCATGTAGTCGACGATCTTGTCCCAGCGCACCAGCTTGTTGTCAGCGCCGACCTTGTAGCCGAGAAACTGCTCCGGCGTTTGCAGGGTGCCGGCGGCGCTCGCCGCGAGAGTGGCCGCGAGGACGAGGATTGGAACCAGTGTGCGACGGGAGATCATGAAGCCTCCAGAAAAGGACACCATATAATAGTCCGCTGTAGCGGCGGAAAACGCGGGGACTCATGACGCAGATGGTGCGCACTCAATCTCGGATGGACGCGGTGCAGGCGCCGATCGTCCCGGTCATCGGCGATCTGATTCGCCAGTCGGCGGGAACGATCTCGCTCGGGCAGGGCGTGGTTCACTACGGTCCGCCGCCTGCGGCGCTCGACGCCGTCCGGGCGGCCCTCGAGACGTCTTCTACCCACGAATATCAGGACGGCCGTGGACTGCCGGCGCTGCTCGATCGGCTCGCGGCGAAGCTGCGCGCCGAGAACGGCATCGACGTCACCCGCGGCAGCCGCGTGATGGTCACGGCGGGCGCCAACATGGCGTTCATGCACGCCGTGCTGGCGATCACGGAGCCGGGCGACGAAGTCATCCTGAACGTCCCGTATTACTTCAATCACGACATGGCGATTGAAATGGCGGGATGCGTGGCCGTCCCGGTCGCGACCGATGCGCACTATCAACCGCGGCCTGATGCGCTGCGCGCCGCCATCACCGATCGCACCCGCGCCATCGTCACCGTGTCGCCGAACAACCCAAGCGGCGCAGTGTTCGGCGAGTCGATGCTGCGTGACGTGAGCGCGCTCTGCCGCGAGCGCGGGATCTTTCACATCGCCGACGAGGTCTACGAGTACTTCACCTACGGCGATGCCGTCCACGTGTCATCGGCGGCGTTTGCAGGCGCGGCCGACTACACGATTTCGATGTATTCGCTGTCGAAAGCCTACGGCTTCGCCGGCTGGCGGATCGGTTACATGGTGTACCCGGAGTCGCTGGCATCGGCGATGGCCAAGTGTCAGGACACGATTCTGGTCTGCCCGCCGGTGGCGTCGCAGATCGCCGCGATCGCCGCGCTCGACGTCGGCCGCGTCTACTGCGAGCCGCACGTGCGCGAGCTGGCCGCGATCCGCGACATCGTATTCAACAGCCTGTCGGCGCTGGCGCCGCTGGCGGAGGTCCCGGCGGCGGACGGCGCGTTCTACTGCCTGTTGCGGGTGGCGACCGATCGCGATCCGATGCAGATCGCGGAGCGGTTGATTCGCGATCACAAGGTCGCGGTGATTCCGGGCCCCGCGTTCGGGATGACCGACGGCTGCTATTTCCGGGTCGCGTACGGAGCGCTGCAGAAGGCGACCGTCGCCGAAGGCATCGGACGGCTGGTGACCGGTCTCCGAAAGATTCTGGGTTGATCCAGCCCGATTGAGACCGCGCGCGCCTGAATCTCACCACGGCGGGAGCCACAGAGTCGCTTTCTGGAACGCGTTCACGGGAGACAGGGAGAGAGCTAACCACAAAGGCACATAGTCGCGGTGCCTTGGCGCCTTTGTGGTTAGTATTTTCGCGCTTCACTCACGCAAGGCTCAGCGCGTCAACAAGACCACGAACTCCTCATTCGGCAGGTGGACGATTCGCGCCCAGCTTTGCTGCGAGAAGAACTCCAGCAGCGAGCCACCGGTGCGAGCCGTCGCGCCATGCACAGCGAGCACGTCCACGCCCATCTCGCGCAGCAGCGCGATCGCCTTCGGATCCGGCAGTGTGCCGAGGACCCGCATCCGGTCCATGAAGCCGAGCGGCTCGCCGCCGCTGAAGCCGTTCAGGATTTTCGCCCAGTGCCAGGTGGAGTCCACCATGTAGGTCGCCTCGTCGGTCGCATAGGCCTCCTGCAGGTAGTAGATCGGCAGGTGCAGCACGACCAGCGGAGCCGGCCGGGCCTTCTGATACCGGGCGATGAACCGGTCCGGCTCACTTTCCTGATACGGGTGCGAGGCGCTGATCGGCAGCGACACCGGAAATACTTCGATGAGAAAGAGCCCGCACGCGAGCGTCGTGACCGCAGCCTGCCAGCGCGGCCGCCACGCGGCGAGACGTGCGATGCCGAGCGACGACAGCAGCAGGATTCCCGTGAACACGACGATCGAGAAACGTTGGGTCGCGCGCAGGCCGGCGACCAGAGGGAGCCAGCGGGCGGCGTAGTGGAGCGGGAGCCGGATGCCCAGACTCGGCGAGACGAAGCCGAGCGCGAGCACGTAGCCGATGATGACGAGGACGCCACCGGTCAATGCCCAGCGTCCGCGGGTGAACAACCCGAGGGCGGCCAGGCCGAGCGGGATGAAACCGATATAGAGCGTGTTCTCGCGCCAGATGTCGTAGCCGTTATTGGGGATGTGCTGGCCCGCTAGCGTCGCCATCGGCGGGGTCAGGTAGTCGGCCGGCTTCACTGCATCGCCGGAGGTGTCAACCGCAGCGCTGCGATCTTTCAATGTACTGTCCGCGAAGCCGGCGCGATACACCATCGCGAACGGTGCAAGCGCGAGCACGATGGTCGCGGCGATGAGAACGTAGTACTTCAACAGCGGCCGGCGGCAGGTTTCGGTGAGCGGCCGCAACAGCATCACCACGATCACGACGACGGTCGTCATCACCGCGAGGTACCAACTGACGAGCGCTTGTGCGACGAATGCCAGCACGAACAGCAACGCCGTTTTCGCGGACGGACGCTGCCAGAACCCGAGCAAGGTCACGACCGCCGCCGGAATCCACTGATAGGACAGAATCTGCAGGTGTCCGATGTGGTGTACGCGGTAGAAGAGAAAACCCCAGAAGATACCGCCCCAGACGGCTGCCGCTTCCGACCCGGTCACGAAACGGGCGAGGGCGGCGCCTGAAACGCACGACAGGTAATACGCCGCCAGGATCATCACGTTGTAGCCGACCCATGGATTCGACGTGAACCAGCGGATCGGCACGTTCAGGACGGCGAGCGGGACGAGCGGATCGGCCAGCACGATGGGATGCGGGTAGGGATAGAAGGTGTTGCCCGCGTACCAGTGCAGCGGGTCGGTCACCAGCGCGTGCGACATCCACTGCAGCACCCAGGCGTCGATCGCCGGATCGCCGTCGGTGATGGCATTGCTGGTGGGATGGAGAAGCGAAAAAAAGCGCGAGGCGAACAGCAGCGAGAGTCCGAGGTACAGCGCGTGGACGAGGACGCGCCGGGACACTAGCCTTTCCTGGCCCGCCGCCGCCGCTCGGTTTGAGGTGCGGACGTCGCTTTCTGTGCCCGCGTCCGTACCGGCGCCGGCCGGGCAGGCGGCGGTGGTGACACCGGTTGTACCGGCAGTGACGGTTGAACGGGGAGTGACGGTTGCGTCGCGAGTGGCACCGGCTCCGGTATCAGAACTGCCTGTGCCGGCAACTGAGGCTTGGGCGCTCGCCCTTTGTCCGCGTACATGCGCTCGTCGGCTTCCTTCACCAGCGGCAGCAGATCGGTGGTGCCATGGGGCACTTCGGCGAAACCGACGCTGAGACCGATACCGGGCGGCAATTCAATCGCCTCGGGATCGCTGTCGAAGGTTGCTTTCAGCGTCTTGGCCTTTTTTTCCGCTTCGGCGCCGACGCAGGTAATCAGCACGAGGAACTCGTCGCCGCCCCATCGGAAGATGTAGTCGGCCTCGCGGATGTGCCGCTTCAGAAATTTCGCGACGTACTGCAGGACGCGGTCGCCGGCGTCATGACCGAGGGTGTCGTTGATCTGCTTGAAGCGATCGATGTCGATGAACAGCAGCGACATCGGCAGCTTGAAGCGCGCGTGCCGCTGCAGTTCGCGGTCCATGACCTGCTCGAGGAATCTCCGATTGTGGCAGCCGGTCAACGGATCGGTAATCGACGCCTGCAGCAGCTCCTCGCGTGCCGATTCGAGGCGGCGGTTGGTCACCTGCAGCTCGTAGGTCATGTCCTCGAATACGAACTGATGGATGCCGAGCGCGCCGAGCGTGTACAAGACCGTGTTCACGATGAGGATCGCGAACGTGACATCGCCGGCGCCAGTCATGCGCGGGACGACGGCGGCCGTGGTCAGATGGGAAACGGCGAGGCCCAGCAGCACGAACGCGACGAGCCCGGCGCCGATCATGCGCCGCTCGAGCAGCACCGCCCCGTACATGGAGCCTGCCGCCGCCAGGATCAGCGCCGAGAGCAGGTAACCCGGCGACATCACCGCGCCAGGGCCGAAGATGACCGGCGCAATCAGGAACCATACCGCAACGCCGCCGAGGACGCGCAGCCGTTTCGGCTGTACGAATCGCGTCTGGCGGTAGAGGTCCGCACTCCAGAAGAACAGCGTCGCCGTGCAGATGCCGAGGAGCTGCGAGACGCCGAGCGCCAGGCGTCCGGCGGTCGGTGTCTCGTAGCCGCTCGCGATCAGCAGCATCGCCGGTGTGATCAGCAGCCAGCCGGCGGCCAGCAGCAGGATGAACGTCTTGCGCCGGTGCGCGTACTGGAGCAGCAGCAGGCCACAGACGATCGCCGCGCCGAATGCCGCGGCGCGGCGCGGGCTGATGAGGACGCTGGGGTCCGGCACCGGCCCGTTCAGCGTGACAGCGGTCGAGGCCGGCGACGTGCGCGACAGCTGGGCCGCCTGGGCGACCGAACAAGAAACTAACACGATGAACGTCGCAGCGAGAAGGACGAACCTAGACGTCAAGTTCCTCCGCCTCGTCGGCGCGCTCCATGATGAAGCGGAAGCGGGCCGACGCGTCCTTGCCCATCAGCTCGTTGATCACGCGGTCGGTGACCAACTGATCCGAGACCTCGACCCGCAGCAACCGCCTCGTGCGCGGGTTCAGCGTTGTCTCCCACAGCACCTTCGGCATCATCTCGCCGAGACCCTTGAAGCGGGTGATCTCCGGTGTGCCGCGTCCGTTCTTGCCGGTCGCGTGCTGCTTCAGGATCGTTTCCTTGTGCGAATCGTCGAGCGCCCAGAACGTATCCTTGCCGATGTCGATGCGGTAGAGCGGCGGCTGCGCCAGGTAGACGTGGCCGTTGGCGATCAACAGCGGCAGGTGCCGGTAGATGAACGTGAGCAGCAGCGTGGCGATGTGGTTGCCGTCCGAGTCGGCGTCAGCCAGGATGATGATCTTCCCGTACCGCAGTTTGTTCAGCTCGAAGTTCTTGCCGAGTCCGCAGCCGATCGCCGTCACCAGATCCGAGAGTTCCTTGTTCTCGAGCACCTTCGCCAGCGATGCGCTCTCGGTGTTGAGCACCTTGCCGCGGAGCGGCAGAATCGCCTGACGCGCGCGATCGCGCCCCTGCTTGGCCGATCCGCCGGCCGAATCGCCTTCGACGATGAACAGTTCGCTGTTGTCGCTGCTGGAGTTGGTGCAGTCGCTCAATTTGCCGGGCAGGTTGAGCCGCGTCGAGGTCGCGCTCTTGCGTGACACCTCCGCCTGCGCGGCGCGGCTTGCTTCGCGCGCGCGCGCCGACAGGATGATGCGCGCGACGATCGCCTCGGCCACGCTGATGTTGTGGTTCAACCAGTGTTCGAGCCCGGGCCGCACCAGGCTGTCCACCGCCGAGACCAGCTCCGGATTGTTCAGGCGATCCTTCGTCTGACCTTGAAACTGCGGCTCCGCGATGAACACGCTGATGACGCCGGTGAGGCCCTCGCGAATGTCCTCGGCGGTCAGGGTCACGCCTTTCGGCGACAGGTTGTGCGTCTCGATGAAGTTGCGGACCGCCTTGCCGATGCCGCCGCGCAGGCCGCTTTCGTGGGTGCCGCCGGACCCGGTCGGGATGCCGTTGACGTACGACCGGATGTGTTCGTCGGTCGCCTCGGTCCACTGCAGCGCGAGGTCCAGGCGCAGCCCATCGTCCCTGGTCAGCGTGAAGGGCACCTCATGCACCGGCTTCGCGGAGCGCTCTTCGACGATCTTCTTCAGGTAGTCGACCAGCCCCTCGCTGTGCTCGAAGACCGACTTCTCCTTCGTCGCTTCGTCCTCGAACGAAACCTTCAGCCCTTTGTGCAGGTAGCTTGCGACTTCGAGGCGCTCTTTGATGACCGCGGCGTCGAATTCAATTTTCGGGAAGATCGCAGCGTCGGGGTGGAAGTACACTTTGGTGCCGCTGCCGCGCGCCGCACCGATCTTCTTCAGTGGGCCGACCGGTTTGCCCTGCTTGAAGCGCATCTCCCACTGTGCGCCGTCGCGTTTGACCGTCGCTATCAGTTCTTTCGAGAGCGCGTTGACCACGCTCGCACCGACGCCGTGCAGGCCGCCCGCGGTCTTGTAGCTGCCGTGCTCGAATTTCCCTCCCGCGTGCAGGACCGTAAAAATGACTTCGAGCGCACTCGTCTTCGACGTCGGATGCTTGTCAACCGGAATCCCGCGCCCATCGTCCTCGACCGTGATGGACGATCCATCCGCATGAAGCGTCACCCAAATGTTTGAAGCGAACCCGTTCATCGCCTCGTCAACGGCGTTGTCGAGCACTTCCCAGACGAGATGGTGCAGACCGGTCGAGCCGACGCCGCCGATGTACATGCCGGGGCGTTTGCGGACCGGGTCCAGTCCCTCGAGAACCGTGATGTCTTTGGCTGTGTAGTTGGCGGATGCCATGTCTATAATGTGCGCCTTGTGAAGCGTCGGTGGCTCTGGCTGTTGTGTACGACGATTGTAACGGCTTTTCCGCTCCGTCCCGCCGCGGCCGCTGCAATTTCAACTGAGGTGCCGCTGCCGGGCGGAACGGTCGCACTCGCACGCGCGCTCGATGTCGATCCCGTCCCTGACCGGGGCCGCTTCATTTTCGAAATCACCCGCCTGGTGTACGGAGTGCCGGAAGGCTCACGGCTGCAGGCGGACGCGTTTCTGACTGCCGTGCGCGAGGCGTCGAGGCGCGGGCGCGATGGCGCGCCCGACCGTCGGCCGGCCGATGTCGTGCCGGTCCCGCTGTCGGCGGAATTGTGGAGCAGCGCGATCTTCCGGCGCAGGGTCGCGCTCGAAGATCTCGTGGTCGCAATCGTGGCGGATCGGTCGGCTGCGCTGCTGTGCCACGGCCTGGCGTCGCTCGATGACGAGACGCTGGCGTATTTCGCGGATCATCCGGCGCTGCTGACGCGCATCTACGAACATTCGGCGCCATTGTTTGCGGCATTTTCCGACGGGCTCAAGGTTCGCGACGATCGGATCGTACTGCCAGGCGGGGAAGACGCGGAGCCGCTGTGGGAGGCGCTGCTGCTCGAGAGAACCACGCGGCCCGATCGGTTCGTGCAGCAGTTGTTCGAGCTCAACGACGGACGGCTGGCGTTTCTCTTCGACGTCATTGCGCAGCTCGATCCGGCCCGGCGCGCATTCGCGCTCGGCGTGTGGATGCCTGACGCAACCGTCCGGGTCGAACGGTTCAAGGAACTGGCCCACGGCTTCGGCTCGCTGCGCGAGTGGCACGTTCGCACCCAGCCGTTCGGCCGGGTCTCGCACGATCCGGCCATGATGTTCTGGCGGGTTGCGGTAGGCACCGACGGCGCGC